>CAZDHR010000214.1:0-12129 GCA_964505295.1 uncultured Planctomycetaceae bacterium | reverse complement strand
CGGGGGAGCATGTGCATGCCCGGGGCACGCACGCGGCCATAGACTTGCGAGCGGATGTGCGCCAGGGACACGGCGCCGTACGTCTTCCCGTGGAAGTCGTAGAAGCAGGAGAGCATCTCGTTGCGGCCCGTGGCCGCGCGAAGCACGCGAATCCCCGCCTCCACGGCTGCCGTGCCCGAGTCGTAGAACTGGAAGCCGGCGAGGTCGCCGGGCAGGATCTCGGCCAGCTTTTCGACCAGCTCGGTCTTCACCGGCGTGGTGAAGTCGTGGGCGTTCACGAGCGTAGCGGCGTGCCTCTGGATCGCCTCGGTCACCTTGGGGTGGCAGTGCCCCAGCGTGGTCACATAGATCCCCGACGAGAAGTCGATGTACGTGTTGCCGTCGACGTCGGTGAGCGTGCAGCCGTGCCCCCGCTCGAACACGACCGGGAAGAGTTTGACCTGGCCGCTCAGCCCCTGGAAGTGCCTCGAACACCGCTCGTGCAGCGCCCTCGACTTGGGGCCGGGCGGCGGAACGGCAACGTGCGGGCACGTGTCGAGATCTACGTGGGCCCAAGCGGGGGCTTGAGTGACGGTGGTCATTCGCAAGTCTCCTTCAACCGTTTGACCCGGCTGCTGCATCTATTGACCTGGTTCCCAAGCTCCAGCTTGGGAACCCTCTTCCCCGAAGCTCCGCCTCGCAGAAGGGGAAGCAGAGCTTCCCGTAAGTGCGTTCCCAAGCTGGAGCTTGGGAACGAGACAAAAACGGAGGCGGCACGAGCGGTTGTGCCGAAGCATAACCTATGCCTGCCGACCGGTTCAAGTAGTCACGGACTGGATCAGACGCCGGGCGTTGCCGTGGAAGATGGCCTCCACGTCCGCCCGCGCCAGACCAACTTCGTCACACGCCCCGCGGAGCGCACGCAGGGCCTCGTACATGTAGAGCGTGTATTCGGCCTCCATCTCCGGCGGCTCGCGGTCGCGGTTGAAATGGAACGGGTGGTTGGTGCGGTTGACGTACGTCCGCCCGTGCCACTGGCGGCGGCCCCGCATGTAGAGGATCGGGTTGTCGGTCCCGTAGAGGAGCCGTCTGGGGCCGAGCGTCTCCAGCGCGAACCGGAGGACCTCGGGGTTCAATACGGCGGAGTTGTCGAAATAGAGACCTTCGTCGTCCGCCAACTGCGGCAGCGACTCCTTGGCGTGGGGTAGCGTATAGCTGCGCCCCAGATGTGCGATTACCAGCACGATGCGGGGGTACCGCTTCCGAATCTGGCGGATCTCGGCGATGTTGGCCGGGTGGCCGAGCCGGTCGGCCTTGGGCACGTGGAGCGTGACCCAGGCGTGCCGCTTGTCGAGCAGCTCGAGCTGGCCGTGCGGGAGGAAGTCAAAAATGCTCGCCTCGAGGTACTTGTCGCGGGTCGTGGGGTCCTGGCCCGGGATCATCGCGTAGTAGACCTTCACCCCCAGCGTGTTCGGCAGATCGAGCTCGGCGGCGACCTCCTCGGCCGACCAGTCGGGCCCGACGACCGCCAGCCGATACCAGCCCCGCTTGACACACTCCGCCTGAAGCCGGGCGTTGCCCTGCCGGACGTCGTAGTCGAGGCTCGGGTGCCCGAACGCGAGGCACGAAAGCTCGCGCCCCGGAAAGACCAGCCCGTAGCAACGATCCGCGTCGGCCGCGCCGATCGGCTCGGCCACTTCGTTGACCCAGTACTGCCGGCGCATCCGGTCGGTCATCTCCCCCACGCGGAGCTCGGGCTCGTTGACGTGCGTGTGGGCGTCAAAAATCCGCGACGGGACCCAGTCCTCGAGGTGCTCCTGCCAGAAGCGTCGATCGACGTCGGTGTACTGCCAAACGTGGTGGAGGGGAACAGACTTCATGGGAGGGCGATCATTCGGCGGGTTGCGGCGGATCATTCAGCGCTCTTTGCCAAACGGCTCGAGGTACTTCGCAAGCAGCTCGCGATACGTCGGCACGTTCTCACCCGGCTCGACGGTTCGGCTTGCCGGCGCCAGCTTCCGTGCCAACGCGGCGAGGTCCGCTTCCGGCTCGACCATCGCCCGGGCGATCGTGGCCGCGCCAAACGCGCTCGGGGCCGACTCGCTCACGCACGCCACGGACCGGTTGGTCACGTCGGCGATGATCTGCGGCGTGACACGGCTCCCGGCCGCTCCCCCGGAAAGCACCAGCCGGCGTACGGGAAGCCCGGCGTCGGTCAGGAACTTCAGGTGCCGGGCCAGCTCGCAGGCCAGCCCCTCGACCACGGCACGGACCAGATGGCTGGCCGAATGGGCAAGGGTAATCCCCGTCAGCTGGCCCCCCGCCTGACCGAACGGGCCGGGCGCCGCACTGGGCGAGAGCAGCGGCCAGAAGCCGAGCCCGTTGCTCCCCGGCGGTACGGCTTCCAGGGCATCGTCGACCGAGCGAGGGCCCGACTGGCCTCCGCCCACCAGGCTCATCGCCCAGTCGATCGACGACCCGCCGTTGACCATCGAGAGCATCTGGCCGTAAAGCCCTGCGACCGGATGCGGGCAGACGAACGCCCCTCGGGTGACCGGCTCGGCAAGCCGGGCGGTGGTGGCGACCATGGCCCAGGCGGTGCCGGTCCCCAGGGAGACGTCGCCTTCCTCGACCGCCCCGACGCCGAGGCACGCCGTGTATTGATCGTGGATGGCGGCGGAGACGGGGATTCCCGCGTGCAGGCCGAGCCGGCGGGCCACGTTGGGCAGCAGGTTGCCCGCGGACGTGGTGGCGGGCAGCAGGTCGGGCAACTGGTCCTCGTCGAGCCTGAGCCGCTCAAGCACCTCGGGGTCGGCACGGCGGAGCGACGGATTGAGAAGTCCTGCGATGGACAGGCTCGTGGCGTCGTGGGCGCGGCGCCCGCAGAGCCGGCCGACGATGCAGTCGCCCACGTAACCGATCCGCTTGGCTTCCTTGGTGAAATCCATGAATGCTTGTTGCCGCAGGCGGAGGACCTGGCCGATGGTCATCGTACTCGAATGACGGCCGATGTGCTCGACGAAGAAACGCGGGCCGAGCTTCGCGGTGATCTCTCGATCGAACGGACGGCCGCGCCCGTCGAGCCAACTGATCACGCGCCCGACGGGCCGGTCCTCGGCGTCGAGAAACTGGATCGCGGCTCCCTGGCTGGAGATCCCCATCGCCGCGACATCGGCCGGCTCCTGCTCGGCAACCGCCTCGCGCATGGCCGTGCAGGTGGCGTCCCAGATTTCGTCGACGTCTTGCTCCACGCCGCCGTCCGGCGTGTAGTAGCGCCGCACGGGCGCAGACCCCTCGGCCACCACGCGGCCTTCGGAGTCGACCACGAGTGCCTTGACGTTGGTGGTGCCTAGATCCACGCCCAAGAACATCGGTCTGACCTCGGAGAGAAAAGGGGACATCACTGATTATCGTCCATCTTTCGTGATTGCCCGGGAGCATGGAGGGTCGTAGCGTGATGGCAGACTATCAGTTCCCACCAATCCCGCCAATATCAGTGATGTCCCCTTTTTCCTCAGACCTCGCAGTAGTCGGCGTCCAGCAGCTCGGCCGCCGCCCGAATCCGCGGCGTGGCGTCGCCGAAGCAGACGGCGTTGTGGTGCGGCCCGCCGGCCTTGGCGTACGCGGTGAGCCAGTCGCGCACGTCGCCCTGCGCCGGGCGGAGCTTGAAATGGGGCACGGCCATCGACGCGAGCGGCCCGAAGTCGTCGATCTCCATCCGGCCGGCGATCAGGCGCCAGCGCCCGTTCGGCCCACGCACCAGGGCGCACAGCGTGGCCGCACCCGGCTGGAAGCTGGTGACCAGGGCCAGTTGGCGATCGCGGGTTCGGGTGATCGGCGTCGGTCGGGCGACCAGGGGCACCTTGCGGTCGGTCCGTGCCATGGCCACGTTCGCCTCGCCCATGTGACTCATGAACAGGCCGCCGGACTCGAAGTCGATGGTGAAGACCTCGCTGAAGCTGGCGGGCGGCATGAGCCGGCTCAAGAGGTACGTGCCGGCCGCTCCCACCAGGTCTCCCTCGCCGGCGAACCCGACGCCCTCGGCCATCAGGCGGCTGGTGGCCACGAACGGCAAGGTCCGCGTGCGCTCGTCCTCGCCGAACGCCATGAACTGATAGGAGAACGCGTCCAACCGCTGCTCCGCGACGATCGATCGCAGCGAGAGCTCCGCCCGGGCGGTGGCGTCCAGATCGTCGTCCGTCAGGTCGTCGGCCAAGTCATACGTCTGGCGGTACTCGCCCTTGAGCCGTTCGACGGCTCGCTCGTCGGCTTGCTCGGCCCGGCGGTGGTAGTCTTCCACCGCCAGCGCGGTCCACTGGCAGCCGAGCGAGGCGGCCAGCTCGGTGGTGTCCACGGCGAAGTCGCCCATGCCCGGGAAGGGATAGCCCATCAACCCCAGTCGCGCCCGGCGAAGCGCCTGCGCCGCCGACGCGGCAACGAAGAAGTCGGCCAACGGCGCCAGTCCGGCCGGGTCGCTCAAGTGCGACGTAACGTAGTCCAGCGGCACGCCGCTTCTCAGAAGCACGCTCGCCAGGTCTTGCGTTCCGTGGACGCCGTGATTGCCGATCATCTCGGCCGAGCTGAAGCTGCCGGTGACGGCGAACAGCTCCTGCGTGTTCCACACCAGGATCGGCAGGCGGGTCCGCTTGAGTGCGGGAAGCGAAATCTGGCTCGGCGAATAGGTGAGGCAGACGACGAGCAGGGCGTCGACCCCGGCGTGCTCGAACTGGGCGACGGCCGCGTCGACGTCCTCTCGCCGGTAGACGGCCCGATCGAAGTGCACCTCGGCGATGGGCTCGAGCGCCGGCAGAACGGCCTCCCGGAGCCAGCGCTCCCGCGAGCCGCGCAGCTCGGGCGCCAGCTCTTCGTAAAGCTCCAGCGTCAACGCCAGAAGGCCCACGCGCGGCTTGGCCGGTTCAACCGTCATGGCAGTGCTCTCTCCGTTACTTCCGATTCCGACACGTTCCAGGTTCAAATACCCTCACTCTGACTTCCTCTCGAAGCCCAGGGGTTGCAACCCCTGGGGTTGGAGGGGGCTCATCTACCGTGCGCTCGATGAGTTGACGCCAACGCAGTCCTCTGCCCCGGCGGTGCCGAGGTGCAGACGACACCTCACTCCAGCCCGTGCGCCTTCATGGCCTCTGCCACCGTCATCCCCTGTTTGACCACGTCGCACAGCGCCGCCTGGAATCGGAACGGGTCGGGCACCTGGATCGCGTTGCGCCCGAACACCACGCCCCCGGCCCCCTCGGCCACCTCCCGGGCGGCGAGGCCCAGGGCGTCGGACTGCGTGGGCAGCTTCTCCGCGCCGAGCCCGAGCACCGGAACGGGACACCCGGACGTGACCGCCTTGAACTCCTGCGTGTAGAACGTCTTGACGCAATCGGCGCCCAGCTCGGCCACGATCCGCGTGCCGATCAGCACGTTCTCGTGGAACTGCCGCGAGGTCATGTCGCCGTAGTTCGTGGGGAAGTACTCGCCGACGACGGGAATCCCCAAGGCGTGACAGCGGGCGCAGAGCCTGGCGCACACCTCGACGTTGGCCGCGTCGCGCTCCTCGTCGCCGGTCTGGAGCGTCAGCGACACCAGCGCAAGGTCCATTCCCTCGCGCAGGGCGTCCTCCGGATCGTAGCTGTAAACGCTCTTGGCCGCCGTGTACCCGAGCTTGAAGCAGTAGACCGTGTTCCAGTTCAGCCGGACCACGGCCAGGGGCGGTTTCGGCCGGGCGAAGATGCCGTGGCAGTGGCGGAGCATGCCCGGGGCCAGGAGCACCGCGTCGACGATCGGGTTGATCTTCCCGGCCGTGGCGGGCAGGTCCTCCATGCCCGGTATCGGGCCGTCGAACAGCCCGTGGTCCATGGCGATCACCACGGCCCGCTCGTCGCCGAATAGCCGTCTCAGCCGGATTTCCCGTCCATCCAAACCCATATGCTCGCTCCTCGCAGGAAGGGTGGCTCTCGGTCCTCAATGCCCCGGCCCATGCTAACCGAGCGATCTCGGCGGGGCAAGTGGGCCGCCGCTTCAGCCGCCGATCCCCGAGGGAAAGATCAGGCCGGAAAAGACGAATAACAGCGCCGTGATCGCCAGCACGAACAGGAGCCACCAGAAGACCACGCTGGTGTACCAGTGGTTGCCCAGGTCGCCGAAGATGTTCAGCTTCCGCCAATTGACCGTCACCTCGTCGGTCACCTGCTCGGGCCGCGGCGGCGGCGTCACCAGGCTAACCGCAACGCAAACAAGGGCGCAGAAACACCAGTTGATCGCCGACTGGTTGGCATACGGAGCAAGCCACGTGGGATGCTCGGGCACGAACGGGAGCACGGCCTGAATCTCCATATCAAACTGCACGTACACCTTCATCAGGATGCCGAACGCGAACCCGAGCACGACCGCCGCCGTCGCACCCGCCCCGTTGATCCGTTTCCACAGAATGCCCAGCAGGAACGCCGCGGCAAACGGCGGGGCGAAAAAGGCATAGAGCGACTGGATGTAGATGAACAGGCTCCCGCTCAACCTGCCGATGAACCCGCCCAGCACGATCGCGATCACCAGCACCACGGCCGACGACCACACGCCCACCCGAACCAGGTGCCGGTCCGTCGCCTCCGGGCGCAGGAGGCGCTTGTACACGTCGAGCGTGAAGATCGTGGCCGTCGAGTTGAGCACGGAATTGACCGTCGACTGGATGGCCCCGAACAGCGCCGCCAGGAACAAGCCTCGCAACCCCACAGGCACCAGCGTTTGCACCATGTGGACGTAGCCCTTGTCGGCCGCCGGGCGCACGTCGTCCCAGGGCTGTAGGAGGATGTCCGGGTGGAGGGCGAACAGGATCAGGCCGGGAATCACCACGATCGCCGGGAGAATGACCTTCATGAACCCGGCGAACACGATCCCCATGCGCGCGTGGTAGCCGTCTTTTGCCCCCAACACCCGCTGGATCATGAACTGGTTGAGCACGTTGTACCAAATGCTCACCGAGAAGACGCCGAAGAACAGGGCCGGCCAGGGGTGCGTCGGATGGCTGGCCGGCTGAATCACGGAGAGGCGGTTGTACGTGTCCGCCTTGGCGAGGTCGTCGACGTTCAAGGCCACCGCCTCGGCCCAACGGCCCTCGGTCGCCTGGTTGCGCTCGATCATCGTCTCCAGGCCGTCGGCCAGCGAGCCGCCGTCGCCTGCTAGGGCATAAAGCCCTAGGCTCGTGACCACGACGCCGCCGAGGACCATCACGACTACCGTGAACAGGTCGGTCCAGGCGACCGACGACAAGCCGCCGTAGATCGCCCAAATCCCCGCGACGAACCCGAGCACGACGATCGCGATCCACAGCTCCAACGATTCGACGTGTATCACGCCCGTCTGCCAGTCGCCCGGCAGCCGCTCCAGCACGTATCGGGCGACCTTCTCCAACTCCACGTGGAACAGCTTCTGAATGGCCAGGGCCCCGCCGTAGAGCACGGCCGCCAGGAAGGCCACCACGTTGCTCACCACCGTGACCACGGCGAAGAACTGCCTCAGCCCGGGCGTGAACCGCTTCTCCAGAAACTCCGGGATGGTGAACACCTTGGAGGCCAAAAGAAACGGGATAAAGAGCCAAATCAGAAGCGAGAACGAGAGCACGTTCATCCACTCCGACAGGGCCACGCAGATCCCGTAGACCACCGCCGCCCCGACCATTCCGATGAAGTGCTCCGTGTGGATGTTCGACGCGATGAACGACCCCCCGACCACGTACCACGGCAGCCGTTTGCCGGCCAGGAAGTAGTCCTCAGCACTCCCCCGCTCCTTGCGCCCCGCCCCATAGCCGATCGCCGAGAGCGCGACGAAGAACAGGCCAAAGGCCAGATAGTCCCAGCCTTCCAGGGCGAAGGTGTCGCCCATCAGCTTTCTCCCTCACACCTGATCCTGTATCCCCGCAATCTTCCCCGAGGCCTGTTGGGCCTCCATGCTACTTCGCGTGGGTGAGCCGGGCAAGTGCGCCGTTACGTGTTCCCCATCCACAACGATTTGTCGATGTCCTCAAGAGCCCGGTGACTGTTGTTTAACCGCAAGCCGGAGGCGTGCGCGGGATCGCCACCCTGCCTTTCTTGCTCGCGCACGCCTCCGGCTTGCGGTTAAACGAGACTGCCGCGAATGGTGGCCACGGCTTCGGCGCGAAGGCCGCGGTCACGGGGCGGCGGCCGGAACGACTCTCACGTACAGCGTCAACGGGTGGCCCGTCACCTTGAGTTCGACCGGCTCTGCGCCGGGGACGGGCCCGAAGGTCAGCTCGACGGCCAGCGCCTCGGCCTTCACGTAGTCGGCGAACTGCTCGATCGCGGCGCGGAGTTCGGCCGACTTGGTGACGATGCCGACGACGATCCGGTCGGTGTACTCGCAGCCGACGTCGCGGCGGCGGTTGTTGACGGCGTGGGCGACCTCGCGGGCGAGCCCTTCGGCGATGAGGTCGTCGGTCAGCTCGGTGGAAAGGACGACGACGCACGAGCGGCCTTGCGCCGCAGCCCAGCCCTCTTTGGCCTCGAGCCGCACGATCAGGTCGTCGCCGTCGAGCGTGACGGGGCCGTCGGCGAGATCGAGCGTCACGTGCCCCTCGGCTTCCATCTCCGCCAGGAGCTTGCCGCCGTCGGCCTCGCTCAAGAGCTTGCGGAGTCCGGGCAGGCGCTTCCCCAAGCGCGGGCCAAGCCGCTTGAGATCGGGAAGCACGGTGTAGGTGATGTACTGGTCGGCCTTCTTGACGAACTCGACCCGCTTGACGTTCAGCTCCTCGCAGATCAGCTTCGCGTGGGCTTCCAGCCACGGCTCGTGAGACCAATCGGCCAGCACGACTTCTACCTGGGAGAGGGGCTGGCGGACCTTCAGCTTGGCGCTCATTCGCGCCGCTCGCCCGAGGGAAACGATCTCCCGGACCAGGGCCATGCGCTCGGAAAGCTCCTCGTCGATCGCGGCCGGGTCGGCGGCCGGGTAGTCGCAGAGGTGAACGCTTTCCGTCGTGCGTCCGGCAAACGTCACCACGGCCAGGTTCTGCCACATCGCCTCGGAAAGAAACGGTACGAACGGGGCGATGAGCTTCGTGGTGGTCAGGAGGCATTCGTAGAGCGTCCAGTGGGCGTCGCTCTTGTCGGCCGACGCTTCGCCCGTCCAGAAGCGGCTGCGGCTGCGGCGCACGTACCAGTTGGAGAGCGCGTCGACGAACTCGGTCAGCCGGCCGCAGGCGGCAAAGTTGTCGTAGGCGTCCATCGCCTCGATCACGGCGGCCGCCGTGCGCCCCAGCTCGCTCAGGATCCAACGGTCCAGCTCGCCGCGCTCGGCGACCGGGCGGTAGCCATCGGCCGTCGCCAGCACTTGGGGCCCGAGCTGGCCCGGGTCGCCGGCGATCTGGGCGGCCGGGTCGAACCGGTCGATGTTGGCGTAGATGACGAAGAAGCTGTAGACGTTCCACAGGCGGAGGAGGAACTCGGGGATGCACTGGCGGATGGCCTGATCGCTGTAGATGATCGAGCTGGACGGGGCCTGGTTGGCGAAGAAGTACCAGCGCAGGGCGTCGGCGCCGTAGCGGTCGAAGATCTCCTGCGGCGCCCGGTAGTTGCGGAGCTGCTTCGACATCTTGCCGACCTTGCGGACGATCTTGCCCCCGCAAGCGGCCCGGGCCTCCGATTCGGTGAGGAAGCGGTCTCGGCCGTCGGCGCTTTCCCACCATTCGGCCAGCATCAGCCCCAGGACGACGCAGTTGCGATACGGGTGCGGGTAGTCGACCGCGGGCGTCTCGGTTTCCTCGAACCCGCCCGACGCGCCGCCCGACGCACCACCCGGCTTGCCGTCCTCCTCGCTGAACAGGAGCGTGCTGATGGCCAGGAGGCTATAGAACCAGCCGCGGGTTTGGTCGAGGGCCTCGCTGATGAAGTCGGCAGGGAACTGGCCCGCGAAACGCTCCGCGGAGCCCTCTTGGCCCGGATACCCCCATTGGGCAAAGGGCATCGCCCCGGAATCGAACCAGCAGTCGATCACCTCGGGGACGCGGCGCATCCGCTTGCCCGCGGCCTTGGGCGAGTCGTAGGTGATCGCGTCGATGTACGGCTTGTGGACGCGCAGATCGTCGGGCAGGTCGGGGTTGGCCTTCTTGGCTTCGAGCCAGGCCTCGGTCCCCCGGACGCCCGGCTTGGCGAGCAGCTCATCGTAGCCGGCCACGGCCTCCATGTGGCCGGTCTCCTCGCAGACCCAGATGGGCAGCGGCGTGCCCCAGTAGCGCTCGCGGGAGAGGGCCCAGTCGACGTTGGTCTCCAGGAAGTTGCCGAAACGGCCGTCGCGGATGTGCTCCGGGAGCCAGTTGATGCAGCCGTTGTTGGCCAGCATCCTCTCTTTGAACTGGGTGGTGCGGATGAACCAGCTCCGCCGCGGGTACTGGATCAGCGGGTCGTCCTCGGCCCGCCAGCAGAACGGGTAGTCGTGCCGGTAGAGTTCCTGGTGGAAGAGGGTGCCGTCGTCCCACATCTTCCGGATGATGTCGCGGTCGGCGTCCTTGACCCAGCGGCCCTCGTAGTCGGGCGCTTCGGCCGTGAACGTGCCGTCCGGGGCGACCGCGCAGATCAAAGGCGGCCCGTCGCCCTCGACGAACCGGGCCTGCTCGTCCAGGAGCACGTCGTAGTCGACCTCGCCGAACGCCGGGGCCTGGTGCACCACGCCGGTACCCGTGTCGATGGTCACGAAGTCGGCCGGCACGACGCGCCAAGCGATGTGCTCGCGCCCGCCGGCCTCGAGCCGTCCCTGGGTCTGGCCATCGTCTTTCCAGTAGTAGTCGAACGGCGGCACGTAGCGGCGCCCGACGAGCTCCTGCCCGCGGCACGTCGACACGACCTTGCACTCCCTGCCCGCCTTGGCGGCGACCTCGTCGACCAGGGCCGACGCGAGGAGGAGTTGCTTGGGCTCACGCTCGAACTCGACGACCGAGTACTCCAAGTCGGGCCGGACCGCGGCGAACTGGTTGCTGGGGAGGGTCCAGGGCGTGGTGGTCCAGACCAGCAGGTCGGTCTCGGGGTCGTCGACCAGCGGGAAGCGGACGTAGACGCTCGGGTCGGCCACCTCGCGGTAGCCCTGCCCGACCTCGCCGGACGAGAGGGCTGTGCCCCCCTGGGCCCACCACCAGACGATCTTGTGCCCCTGGTAGAGGAGGCCCCGGTCGAACAGGTTCTTCAGCGCCCACCAGACGCTCTCCACGTAGCTCTGGTGGTAGGTGACGTATGCCTCATCGAGGTGGATCCAGAAACCGAGCCGCTCGGTGAGCTGCTCCCACTCTTTGGTGTAGCGGAACACGCTCTGGAGGCACTTGTGGATGAACGGCTCGACGCCGTACGCCTCGATCTCCTCCTTCGAGTGGATGCCCAACTCCTTGCAGACCTCGACCTCGACGGGCAAACCGTGGGTGTCCCAGCCGCCCTTTCGCTCGCAACGGTAGCCACGCATAGTCCGGTACCGGGGGAAGAGGTCCTTGATCGCCCGGGTCAGGCAATGCCCCGGATGGGGGAGCCCGTTGGCGGTCGGCGGCCCTTCGTAGAAGACGAAGGCCGGCCCTTGGGAGCGGATCTCGAGCGACTTCTCGTAGATCTGCCGCTGCTGCCAGAAACGGCAGATTTCCTCTTCCTGGCGGGGAAACGACACGGAGCTTTCGACGGGACGAAACACGGGCCACCAGCTTCAAGAGACCTGGGATGCAAAGAGACGAAACCGCAAGTAGACCGCGCCGGACCGGTTTTTTCAATCGCGATCGCGGGAGTGCGGGGGCTCGCCTGTCCCAAGCGGGCTTACCCGGCCGCGCGCTCGTGGGCGAGAATGCCCAGCACGATCTTGCGCAGATTCGGCTCGGCCTTAGCCGCGGTGGCGAGGATGTCGTCGATGTCGGCCGGCTTCAGGGCGTCGGGCAGGCAGATGTCGGTGATGATCGAGAGGCCCAGAACGCGCATCCCGGCATGGACGGCCACGAGCACCTCGGGGACGGTCGACATGCCGACCACGTCGGCCCCGATCGTGCGGAGGAACCGATACTCCGCCCGGGTCTCCAGGTTGGGCCCCGTCACTGCTACGTAGACACCCTTGTGGGCGGCGAAGTTCTCGCGCCGGGCGATTTCCAGGGCCCGATCGATCAGCCGGTGGTCGTACGGC
>CAZDHR010000213.1:0-12140 GCA_964505295.1 uncultured Planctomycetaceae bacterium | reverse complement strand
TTCTCCACCTTCGCCAGATTTGGTGGCTGTCACCTTTTTCGAGTCGTCACATGGCCGTCGTCTCGGGATACCCGAACATCAGGTTGAAGTTCTGCACGGCCGCCCCGGAGGCCCCTCGGACCAGGTTGTCCAGGCAACTGACGGTCACGACCCGGCCGCGCACGACGCGGGCCGTAATGTGGCAATAGTTGGTGTGGGCGGTGTCCTTCGTGCCGGGCAGATGATCGACGACCTGGACAAAGGGCTCGTCGGCGTAGAAATCACGCAGCGTCTGGAGCACCCGCTCTTCGCTGGCGTCGCCCTTGGGGAGCGAATACGTCGTGGCGAGGATGCCGCGATCCATCGGGACGAGGTGAGGCGTGAACACGACCTCCACGCGGGCCCCGGCCACGGTGCTGAGAACCTGGTCGATCTCCGGCGTGTGGCGATGACGCCCGATGTTGTACGCCGAGATGCTCTCATTGCATTCCGGGAAGTGGGCGACCATCTTGGGGCTTCGTCCGGCGCCCGAGACGCCGCTCTTGGCGTCGACCACGATTCCGTTTGGCTCGATCAGGCCGGCCTCGAGCAGCGGAGCCAGCGGCAGAATGGCCGACGTGGGATAGCAGCCCGGATTGGCCACGAGCGGCGCCTCCCGAATCTGGTCGCGGAACAGCTCCGGCATGCCGTAGACGACCTTCCCCAGCCGCTGGGGGTCCGGGTGCTTCTGGCCATACCACGTGGCGAATACCTCCGGGTCGTTCAGACGGTAGTCGGCACTGAAATCGACCACCCGGGTATCGCCATCCAGAAAATCGGGCACCAGGGAAGAGCTCACTCCGTGCGGCAGGCAGGCGAACACACAGTCGGCCCGGGCGGCGACTTCGGCCGGGGTGAGCTTCTCCACGCAGAGGTCCAGGCGGCCCGTCAAGGAGGGATGGATCGCGGCGATGTGGGGCTGGCCTTCGTGGAGGTCGGTGACCGCCACAATTTCCGCCTCGGGATGGCGTAGAAGGATCTTGATCAACTCCAGAGCGGTATAGCCGGCCGCTCCGACAATGGCGATTCGTGTCATGGTGGGCAATCGTGAATGGTGAGTCGCAACGGGGGGATAAAACGTCAAACGCAGCACAAAAGTATACCCGGGGCAGGAACCAGCCGCCAAGGGGGGTGGCGCCCGGCGCTTGTCGGCCAGGTGCCCGTTTGACCTTGGGAGACAAGGCCAAGGAAGATCAGGTTCGCCCGCGCCGGGCTCAGTCGTGCCGGGGGGGGGTGACGAGAGGGCGTCGGAAAAGAAATGAGCCCCGCCCCACAGCAGGTGGGACGGGGCCAGAACTCGGTGAGCCCAGTGGCGTTTGACGATCACTCGCGGTTGGAGCCTGTCACGCCTCTTCAATCATGGGGGGTTCTAACGGTCGGGCCCACCGACCACCGAATGGTGGTTCTGGGGGAAGGAGAAACGTCACGATCCAGAAATAGCAAGCGGCGTGCCACGCCGGGCCGTGGAGCCCGCCTCGATTGCCTGCTTTCGTCGTAACGTCATACGAAATAACAAGTTGGCGATTTCCCTGCCAGCCGCGTCCCCCCGTCTTCCCCACGGTCGTGCCGATGCCGTTGGACAACACGGGCCTCGGCGACGTTTCCCGGTGTCAACCGGATCGCCGCGAAAAGGCGTGCTTCCTCTCGCCGCCGCGCTCTGACAACCCGCTCCTCGAACGGACGACATGGCCACAACGAGCCAACCGCAACCTCAACGAGCCCGTGGCAGCGCTGGTGGACGCCGCCGCAAGCTGCAACAATGCCGGACGGACCGGCACCAACCGGCGCCCCGCGGAGAGCTTCCCCATCCCGCAAAGGAGCACGGCCGTGAGCAGCAACAGGGTTTTGTCGCCGCTTCTGATCCTGGCCATCGCCGCGTGCGGAACGCTCGCCGCCCCGCCCAAGGAGCCCGACTGGCTCAACGCCACGCCCGAGGCCCTCCAGCACTGGCAGGACGCCAAGTTCGGGACGTTCGTCTGCTGGGGGCCGGTGAGCCTGACCGGCTTGGAGATCGGCTGGTCGCGCGGGGAGCCGCCCTGGGGACGCCGCGAGGGCATCCGAGGTGGCAAGGGCCCGACGCCCGCCGACGTGTACGACAACCTCTACAAGCAGTGGAAGCCGGACAAGTTCGATGCCCGCGAGTGGGTCCGGGTGGCCAAGGACGCGGGCCAGAAGTACATGATCTTCCTGGTCAAGCACCACGACGGCTTCTGCCTGTACGACACGAAGCTGACCGACTACAAGAGCACCGGCCCCGAGTCGGCCTGGCAGCACGACGTGATGGCCGACGTGGCCGAGGCCTGCCACGAGGCCGGCCTGAAGCTCGTCATCTACTATTCGCAGCCCGACTGGCACCACCCCGACTTCCTCACCGAGAACCACGACTGCTACGTTAAGTACCTGCACGGTCAGATCCGCGAGCTGCTGACGGGCTACGGGCAAGTCGACGGGCTTTGGTTCGACAACCTCCGGCCCGTCGCCCCGGAGAGCGCGAAGCTCTGGGACGCGGAGAACCTGTTCAAGATGGCCCGAGAGCTTCAGCCGCACCTAATCATCAACAACCGCTGCGGGCTGCCCGGCGATTTCGACACGCCCGAGCAGCGGCTCGGCAAGTTCCAGCTCGACCGGCCGTGGGAAACCTGCATGACCCTGGGCACGCAGTGGTCGTGGAAGCCGGACGACCGGGTCAAGTCGCTCAAGGAGTGCATCGACGCGCTGGTCACCTGCGTGGGGCGCGGCGGCAATCTCGCCCTGAACACGAACCCGATGCCCGACGGGCGCATCGAGCCCCGCCAGGCGGAGCGGTTCCGCGAGATCGGCGCGTGGCTCGGGCAGTACGGCGAGAGCATCTACGGCACTCGCGGCGGGCCGTTCTGGTCGAGCCGTCGCGTGGCGAGCACCCACCGAGGCAACACGGTGTACGTACACGTGCTCGACTGGACGGACGAAGACCTGAAGCTCCCGCCGATCGACAGGCGAGTCGTGGGCCACAGCATTTTGACCGGCGGCACGGCGACCGTGCGTCAGACGGACGAAGCGATCGAAATTTCGGTCCCGCCCGAGCAACGCCAGGAGCTCGACACGATCGTGGTCCTCCAGCTCGACGGCCCGGCCGACGAGATCGAGCCGGTCGCACTCCCGTCGGCGTCGCCGGCGTTCGGCAAGAAGGCGACCGCCTCGAACTTCTTCCAGAACAGCGAGCGATACAGCCCGGACAAGGCGTTCGACGACGACCCGAGCACCCGGTGGGGCTGCGACTATGGAACGCACTCCGCGTGGTTGGAGGTCGACCTGGGCCGGCCGATGACGTTCAACCGCGTGCTGATCAGCGAGCCCTACGATCGGGTGCAGAAGTTCGAGATCCAGGCCCAGCAGGCCAGCGACTGGTCGACGTTCCACCACGGCACCGGAATCGGCGAGGACTTCCACGCAAGCTTCCAGCCGGTGACCGCCCAGCGCGTGCGTCTCAACCTGCTGGAGACGACCGAAGGGCCGTCGATCTGGGAGTTTCAGCTTCTGGCGCCGAAGGAGTGAAGCTATCCCGCGTTGTCCATACGCCGTTTGTTGTGACCGCATTCATGGTATCTGTCCATTTTGATGCTGGATGGCCCCAAAATCGCCAAGTCAACCCCGGTTTTTCCTTGTCTATTGTGCGCAGCAAACGCAAAGTGAGACAAAAACTGGTCTTGACTTGTTAATCTGGGTAGAATCTCGCATCAAAATGGACAGATACCATTCATGCCGTCTGGAGTCGCTTCGGACTGTTTGGACCCGATGAATCGGGTCAGTGCAAGCGATTGTGATTGGTCCGGCCGTCGTTCCGCGCCAACAGGACGAGAAACCCGCGTCGATGCGGATCCCACGGAGCGCCGTCCATGGGCTTTGGATCCCAAACGCGAGACTCCTACCGCGTCACCACCAGCGCGCCGGCCAGTTGGGCGGCGGGGGTGGTGGAGGGGAGGACGGCCAGCGCGTAGTCGGCGATTGCCTGGTTGTACTGGGTGAGCGTTTCCAGAAAGGCGAGGGTTTCCTCGGTCTGACACCGAATCGACGCGACAACGGGCCCGATCGGTTGACGGCCGGACTGAAAGCCCGCGGTCGCCGCCGCCCTGGCCGTGTCGGCTTGCACGACGGCAGCGGCCCGATCTTCGATGCCTCGACAGAGGGGGGGAATTACGGCGGCCAGGCGGCGAACGGGCCAGGACTCGGCCACCTCGCGGGGCTGGGCCTCGAGCTTCAGCCGGTACGCGCCAGCGTGGGGGATCGTGGCCGGCAGGAGCCACGGCCCGTCCAAGGGCCGACCCACGCGACGGGTCAGCTCGAACTGGGCGTCCTTGAGATTCAGCTCCGCGTGGAGCAAGTCGGCCTGGGCCGCCAGCTCGGCGGCGCGGAGCTGGAGCATCGCCTCGGCCCCCAACATCTCCTCGCGGCGATTGAAGGCGGTCGAGACGAGCGCCTCGAGGCGGTTGATCTGATCGGCCATGACCTGATACTCGGCCGCCTTCTGGGCGGCGAGCCAGTAGGCTTCGATCACACGGCGACGGTCGCCCCCCGAAAGCCCGTCCAGACACGCCTTCAACTCGACCGACTCGGCGGCCGGCTCGGGCAGCGTGCCCTTCCAGTGCAGCGCCTGGCTGAGGAGCTTGGCACGAACGCCCGGCTTGGCGCCGACCAAGGCCGGATACTGGCTCGCGGTCGACGCACGCGCCCCCTGCTGGTCGACCACCGGCTTGTTGACCGTTCGGGGCGTCGGGCCGGAGGGCTCCGCAGACGCCTGCGCGCCGGGCTCTTCCGCCTCACCGGGCTCTTTCGGCTCACCGGGCTCCTCCGGCGCACCACGCTCCTCGGCCTCACTAGGCTGTTCCGGCTCCTCCGGCTTTTCCGCCTCACCAGGGGCCGTCACCACCAGGGGCTCCGCCGGCTCCTCTTGCCCGCCGGCCGTCTCATCGCCGGCCTGTTCCGCGGGGGACGGCGGGGCCTCGGCACTCGGCTCGGCTGGCGCCGGCACGGCCGTGCTGCCGGGTTGGGTGGTGCTGTCCGGGGTCTCTTCGGGCGGGGCCAGCATCGGCGTAAGCCCGCCGAGAGACCGCAACCGCCCGAGCGGCGGGGCCGGCTGCAAGTCATCCGCGCCCGGGCTCGCAAGCGAAGCGTCCAGCGCTGCCCGCTTCACGCCGGACGGCGAAGCGACGGTATGCTGCCTTTCGGCGGGCGCACCCGGCTCGGTCGAGCTACCCTGGGCAGATGACGGCTGAGCCACCTGTTGGCTCGGCCTGATTAGCATGGCCACCAGGACCTGCTCGTCCGACTGTGGGCCGGCGACCGACAAGGCGTAGTCGGCGATGTCGTGGTTGTAGCTGCCGACGGAGGTCCACAGGGCCCGCTGCTGCTTGGCCAATTGCCGGGCAGACGACAACACCTCCGCCAGATCGACCCTGCGGAGGCGATAGGCGTCGGTGGCGGCCACCAGCGCATCGCGGGCCGCCTCGACCGCCGACGCTCGCACCTCGATGATGCGGCGACGGATCGGCAGGTTCCGGTCGAGCAGGCGCGTGCGAGCCGGGGGGTTGCGGGCCGAGAAGACCTCCTCGAAGTACGTGTGGTAGGTTCCCACGTGCGGTTTGTCGGCCGGCAGGGGCAGCGGATCGGTCGCCGGCAGCATGGCCGCCTCGGCCAGGTCGTGCTGCGCGGCAACTGCCGAGGCCTCGGCCACGCGGAGTGCGGCCGCCGCCGAGCAACGGGCCGTTTCGAGCATCGCGGCGTCTTCCAGTCTGGCCTCAATCCGCCGCAATCGCTCGTACTGCTCCCAACGGACGCGGTATTCGGCGACTCCAACGGCCAAGCGCCAGTAGGCGTGGGTCACGTCGAGCTGCTTGCGGCCGACCGACGCAGTCGACAGGGCCTCGAGCAACGTGAGCGGGCGACCGGCCAGCGTCGCTCCTTCCGGCAGGGTCAGACCTTGGGTAACCATGTCTGCCGGCGACGTGCGGCGCTGGGTCGACTGAATCGGCACCAACGGAGCCTCGATCACGGTCTGAGCAAACCAGGAACAACTCAGCGTCACGATCGTCAGATACATATCCCAGTCCTCCCGACGGGTACCAGCGCGAAGCATCACAACCGTCTCGCCGATCCTAGGGTGACATCTTCGACGGGCCGAGTCAATCCTCCACGCCTCGTGCGAGCGTCACACCGGAGGATCACCGACCACGGTGCGGCCGACCGGCCCGCGTTCGGCGGCGGCCCTCGGGTATCGGAGTGGAAACCGGGAAGCGGTTTTTCGGCCGCTCGTTTGACTTGAGCGGTTGGAAAAGCTGGAGAGCCGGAAAAGGTGGAGCCGGAAAAGGTGACAGCCACCAAATTTGGCAAAGATGGAGAAGATCTCGCTTGGCAGAATACGTGGACTACCCAAATTTGGTGGCTGTCACCTTTTCTCAGCGGGGCTTGACCGCGCGAACCGGCTCGGCGATTTGGCTCTGGTCCTCGGGCACTTCATCGCGGTCCCGCGGATGCCACAAGGGCAGCCCGCTCTGGACTCGCTGGGCGAGCACCTCCAGCTTCGCTTTCGTGCCCGGCATGGCCTCCGTGGAGTCGAAGTGCTCGCTCTCCACTTCCGGGGGCTCGAAGTCCCACAGCCCCATCTTGATTGCTTCCAGGACCGACCTTGGTGCGGAATTGCTGTTCACCGTCACGCGGACTCACCCCCTCGACTGGGCATGAAGAGCTTTCGATAGGAGGGTCGCGACGTTCGTCCCCCTGTCCATCGCGACCACTACATCTGAACCGTGTAGTATCCCCGTGACGGCCGGAATTGTCAAGCATTTCCGGAGGATCACGCGGGTTCGGAGGGCACCTAAGCCATGCAGACCGAAAGGCTTACCGGCTTGCAAACCGGTTGCGTGTACGAACGGGTGGCGCTACCCGGCGCGCGGCGGTCGGCGGGGCTGCTCGGGGGGATAGCAGGAATGACCTACCCAATTTTCGATTATGTGCCTACCTCCTTTCGGGTGATGCCCTTGATTCGGCCGGCGTCATCGGTTTTCCTTACGGGCTTATGGAGCGATCGCCGCGGATGAACTGGAGAAGGTCGCAGGACGGTATGTCGCACTCTCGCGGTTCTCCCGGATCGGATAAGCCACTGCTGCTTGCGATCGCCGTGGCGCTGGTGCTGTACGTTGGGCTACTGGCGGCAGGGCTCCCGCAAAAGTGGACCCGCGGCGGGGTGGACCGTGAGCACACGACGCCCGAGCAAGCGGTCGCGGAGCACGCGGGCGCAGAGGGAGGGGATCGCTCGGCAGCAGCCCACGAGCCCCACGGTGCAGAGGCCGGGGCCGGCGACCAGGGCCTCGAGGCGGAGATCCAGCCCCCCCCGCTGTGGATGGTGGCCCCCTTCCTCCTGCTTCTGGGCGCGATCGCGTTCTTCCCGCTGCTTCCCTGGACCGAGCACTGGTGGGAAAGCAACCTGAGCCGCTGCTGCGTGGCCGCCGGGCTGGGCTGTCTCACGTTGCTCTACTATCTGGTGTTGCACGAATCGCCCGTCGAGCAGCACTGGCCGTATCACGACGTCGTCGAGAACAGTCCGGGTGGGCTCAACTTCAGGGTGACGTGGGCCGTGCTGGCCAACGCCATCCTGAACGAGTACGTCCCGTTCATCATCCTCCTGTTCAGCCTGTACACGATCAGCGGCGGGATCCGGATCGAGGGCGATCTGGGGGCGCGTCCTTGGACCAACACGCTGCTGATCGGCGCGGGCGGGCTGCTGGCCAGCATGATCGGGACCACGGGGGCGGCGATGCTGCTAATCCGTCCCTTGCTCGCGGCCAACCGCCGGCGCAGGCACGTGCGCCATACGGCGGTCTTCTTCATCTTCGTCGTCTGCAACTGCGGCGGCTGCCTGCTGCCGATCGGCGATCCGCCTCTGTTCTTGGGGTACTTGCGGGGCGTCGACTTCCTTTGGACGCTCGGGCTCTGGCCGCACTGGCTCCTTGTCAACGGGATTCTCCTGTCCGTCTACTTCGCGTGGGATCACTTTTCGTGCTATCCGCGAGAGGAGGTGAACGAGGTCATCGGGGACGAGAAGCACGCGCGAGGGCTGAGGTTTTCCGGGCTCTGGCCCAACGCGCCCTTGCTTCTGGGGATCGTCCTTTCGGTCGCCCTGTTGGCCCCCGGCAACACGCTGCCGGGCACCGACTGGCATCCCTGGTATCACCTCCGAGAGATGGCCCAGGTCGCCCTGGTGGCCCTGTCGTTGATCGGCGGGAGCAGGGCGATCCGCCTGGCGAACCACTTCACCTACGATGCCATGTTAGAGGTGGCCGCGTTGTTCTTTGGGATCTTCCTCTGCATGCAGGCGCCGCTCGGGATACTGCAGGTGAAGGGTCCCGAACTGGGGCTCTCCACGCCGGCGCACTTCTTCTGGCTGACCGGGAGTCTCTCGTCGGCGCTCGACAACGCCCCCGCGTACGTCGTCTTTTTCGAGACGGCTCGGGCACTGACCGCCGAGCTTGGGCTCGCGCCCGCGGTCGCCGGCGTGAGCGAGACGTTGCTGGTGGGGATCAGTCTGGGCGCCGTGTTTATGGGCGGCATGACGTACATCGGCAACGGGCCGAACTTCATGGTCAAGGCGATCGCCGAGACGTCCGGGGTCCGGATGCCGAGCTTCTTCGGCTACATGCTCTACAGTTGCGCGATCCTGCTCCCGGTGCTAATCCTCCACATGTTCGTGTTTCTCTGAGAATCAAGCTGGTCTGTGGCGGGGCGAGCCGCTATGATGGTCTCTGGCCCGCCGCCGGCCCGGCGCGGGTGAATGCCCCAAATTCCGGCGGTTGACCGGCAACGCCTGGCCCGGGTTTCCCGCAGAGTCTCGTCGTGGTTCAAGCGTCTTGCGCGCTTCGCTCGTCCGAGAAGCTGGAAGCCCGTGCCGCGGGCCTGGTGAACGATCCGGGCCGGACGACGATCGTTCGAGTCAACGGAAGAACAACAGGGAATTTGAGCTGCCGTGGCTCGTTGCGTCCACATAGCGATTCCGTAACCCTTCACCCACCGGATCCGTTCCGCGCTTGCGTCCAACCCCACTGGTCTGTCACCGTGTCGCACGTCAACGTCATCACCGATAGCGAGCTTCAGCACTACTCGAAGCAGTTGGCCGCTTGCCCGTGGATCGCCTTCGACACGGAGTTTGTTTCGGAGCGGACGTATCGGCCGGTGCTCTGTCTGGTGCAAGTCGCGACCGAGGACGGACTGGCGTTGATCGACGCGCTGGCCGTGGACGACATGACCCCGTTCTGGCAAGCGGTGGCGGACCCGGGGCATGAGACGCTCGTTCACGCGGGGCGCAGCGAGTTGGAGTTCTGTCTCCGTGCGGTTGGGCGGCGGCCGGCCGGGTGGTTCGACGTTCAGATCGCCGCGGGCCTTGTGGGGATCGAGTATCCGGCGGGGTTGCGGACGTTGGCGTCGAAGACGCTGGGCCAGACGCCCAAGATGGATGAGACCCGCACGGATTGGCGTCGTCGCCCCTTGACGCACCGCCAGATAGACTACGCGTTGGACGACGTGCGCTATTTGCCCCCCATCCGCGACGCGATCCGGTCGAGGCTCGAATCGCTGGGACGCCTCGCCTGGCTGGACGAGGAAATGGCCACTTGGCAGGACGAGGCCGAGCGGGCCCTGTCGCAGGAGCGGTGGCGGAGGGTCTCGGGCAACTCCCGGCTGGACCGGCAGAGTCTGGCCGTCTTGCGAGAGCTTTGGCGGTGGCGGGAGTCGGAGGCCGAGCGCCGCGATTGTCCGCCCCGGCGTGTGCTCCGCGACGACCTGATCGTCGAGTTGGCCAAGCGCAAGACGGCCGAGCTGAAGCGGATTCAGGCCGTGCGAGGCCTGGAGCGACGCGACTTGAAACGCGTTTTGCCCGCGATCGCGGAGCGGATCGAGCACGCCCTCTCGCTTCCCGAGCCGCAGTGGCCCGCCGCGCCCTCATTCCGCGAGAAGGAGCCGCAGATCGCCGTTCTGGGACAGTTTCTCTACTCCGCCCTGGGCAGCATCTGTCGTCAGGCCAGCCTTGCCCCGGGCCTGGTCGGCACGCCCAGCGACGTCCGGCAGCTCATCGCATATCGAACGGGCCGTGTCCCCAACGAGCAGCCGCCAAGACTCGCCCGGGGTTGGCGGGCCGAAGTCGTAGGCAACTTGTTCGATGAGCTGCTTGCCGGCAGGAAGTCGATTCGCATCGGGGACCCGGCGTCGGAGCATCCGCTGGTGTTCGAGAGCCGGGACTGACGGCCCTGCCCAAAGAGCCGGTCGAAGGGCTTGGCTCGGACGCGCACGGGCGCCGGCGTGTTGGCTGGAGGCGCTGCCGGCGGGCCTTGCGGTGGCTCAGTGGGGGGGCTTGGCCGGCGGATCGTTGCTCGAATCCGCGGGGGGCGGCTTCTCCGTCGGCAGTGGCGCGTTGGGTAGCTGGGCGTCAGACACCGGAGGTTCGGCCGGAGAAGCTTCAGCCGGAGGGCCTTTCGCGGCGGGCGCCTCGCCCGGGCTATTGGAATCGCCGGGTTGCGTGTGGCCCGCCTGGATCACGGGCGATGGCGGTTCCTTCGATTCGGCGTTCTTGCTGGGCTTGGCGCCGTCGGCACCGTCGCCCGACGCGGGGGGCTCGTCCTTCGCGAGGTCTTCCGCCTCCTCGAGGAAGTACGCCTCGTCGGCAACCGAGACGGAAGCGGCCCCGCCGTCCGGCTCCCCCAGATCGACCAAGGGGATGTTGAGCTTGTCGCCGGCGAAAGCCGTGCCCTTGTAGATGCTCCCGCGTTGGAACGGGCCGGCGCCGAAAATCCAGATGGCCTTCGCCGTGCTTTCGACGGGCGCGGTGCCCGACTGCCACACGGGTCGGCCCGTCTCGCGGTTGTAGGCGAACACGGCGAGCTTGACCACCGCCCGCTGATCCGTTCGCGTCACGAGCTTGATCTCGGGGATATTGGAGGGGACGCCTACGCCGGAGACCGGAATCACCGCGGGGATATCGACGCGCGGCACGCCGTACACCAACTCGTGGTGATCGGTCCCGACGGCGCCCGATCGGACCTCAACGACGTATTTCGCGTCGGCCTCTTTCTCCTTGAATATGCAGCCGCTGGCCAGCATGTGCTGACGCAGCGTGCTGACCAGGTAGGCGGAGTCGGTGGCCTGATCCAGAGGCCTCGTGTCCAGCCAGACTTCCTTTCCGGCCAGGGCGCGGAAATCAAGCTGGCTGACGGCGCGGTCCATGGCGTCGGAGATGAGCAATTGCTCGGTGGCGGATCGACGGGTGTCGGTCCAGTTGGTGGTACCGCATCCCACCAGCGTCAAGATCATCGCAAGCATCACGGGCAACCGATAGCCCATCCGACGGCCTCATCCAAATTCCCCCTTAGAAAAACAGCGACCACGTTTCACCGCCTCGAACGACGGACTCCGCCCGAAGCGGGGCGGGATTATAGCAGAACACGCCGAAAGCCAAAACCTCCATTTCCCCGCATCGAAAAGCGGTTGCCGTTTGTCGTAACACCTTGTGAGCATATGACTTACGATGTCTCGTGCGGCGATCGGCTCGGCCGCCCAGCGCGAGAGGGCGTCTCTCGTCGGCAAGGACCTGTCGGCCTTTTCGGGAGACACCGGCGCATGGAAGATCGTCGGCGCAGTGAAGCCGGACCCGGCCGACGATCGCCGGTTCGTCATGGCTCCCGGGGCAGGCGTGGCCGTCAACGGTCCCACGGGTCGCACGCGCAACCTGCTGAGCAAGCACCAGCACGGCGACGTAGAGGCCCACATCGAGTTCGTGGTTCCCAAGGACTCCAACTCGGGGGTCTATTTCCAGGGCCGATACGAGGTGCAGATCCTCGACAGTTGGGGCGTGGAGCATCCCAAGTATGGCGACTGCGGCGGGATCTATCAGCGATGGAAGAACGGGCGTGGGTTCGAGGGGCATCCGCCTCGGGTGAACGCGAGCCGTCCGCCGGGCGAGTGGCAGAGCTTCGACTGCATCTTTCGGGCCCCTCGGTTCGATGCCCAGGGGAAGAAGATGGCCAATGCGAGATTTGTCAAGGTCGTACCCAGCGCGGCCTCGCTGCGCTCGGCCGCAACCAAAAGAAGAAGGTATCCTCGCA
>CAZDHR010000212.1:0-12182 GCA_964505295.1 uncultured Planctomycetaceae bacterium | reverse complement strand
TGAACCCTGAACCCTGAACCCCACAAACTTGACTCATTTGCAGCAAGTTCCGAAAGCCAAGTGCCCTAGTACCTTTCAGGCTAAGTGGCGCTGTCATACTAAGGGGGCGAGATCCGACCCGCTGGATTCCGATAGGGAGTCATCAACGCTGGATTTCCCGGATTCTTCGGACTGATGCCAGGAGGGACATCGACATGGATGCAGCGCTTCTCAGTGCCCGCGGCGAAACGCTGGCCAAGTACCAGCGATTCCGCGAGATCTCCCTTGGGCTGAACCGCCAGTTGGTCGAGTCGCTCGACGGGGAGGCCATCAACGAGGCCGGCCGACGGCTGGGGATTCTCCGGCGCAACGTCCTCGTCTTCGACACCGAGGACACGATGTCGGTCCTCGTGGATTATGCGATCCACCACGTGCGGCGCGACGGCCTCAACGCGGTGGATCGCCTCTTGGCTGCCTCGCCGCCCCCGCCCGAATCGGAGGAAATGAAGCTGCTTCGGGCGATGTGCGACGTTCGCTACAGCCTCTTTCAGGTCGAGCGGGTCTTTCGCGGGCTCGGCTTGAAGCTGCGGGACGTGCTTCGCGACGAGACGGGCCTGCTGACCGACGTGGGGTTCAGTCAGAGCGCTGGGCGGGGCGTCGTTTTCGCCAGCCACGTCTACTCGCCCGAGAGCTTCTGGATGACGACCGGCACCAGCTTGCCCGTGCTGCCCGACTTCGCGGAGCAGCTCTTCCCGCAGATCGAGGGACGATTCGGAAAAGCGCATGAGGATTTTCGGACCATTTCCCGAGAGCAGCAGACGGAGCTGGCGACCCTGGTCATCCGGACTTGCCTGGAAGAAGGGGTGATGCAGCGCGTTGCGTACGAGAAACCTCGCTTTCACTCGGCACACGTCTCCGCGCCCGCCCCCACGCCCACGCCGGAACCCGTCCGAGTCGGGCGCAACGATCCCTGCCCCTGCGGCAGTGGCCGGAAATACAAGAACTGCTGCCAACGCAAGGGATGAGCCGGGGCACGCGTGCCCTTCGCGGCGTCGCCGGAGATTGAGGCCGGGCTCTCACGTTCACGCAGCAACTGTCGGACCGCCCACGCCGAGAACCGCTGATCACGGCTTCGCCGGCGAGTGAAAGCCCTCGGGCAATAGCTCTCGCACGCGCCCGACGATGCGGTCTTCCATCGGCGGCTGCACCTGCTCGGGGTGGCCGTAGGAAACCGCCGAGCTGAGCGAGTTGCGGGCCTCGTAGCCCCCCTCCTCGATGATCCGCCGGGAGACGATGTAGCTCGACACGTCGTTCGTGTACGCCGTGATCCACAGCCGGCGCCCGTCCAGCTCGCGTCTCATCCGCAGGGCGTAGTCGACCGTCACTTCGTCGGACAGAAACACCATGGCCAGATCGTCGCCGAAGACCCAGGTGGCGACCTGAAAGCTCCTCGTCGTGGGCAATTCCTCGCCGCGCTCCAGACGCTCGAGGAGGCGTTTCGCCGGATACGATTTCTTGGCGGTCTCTTCGAGCTCCTCCTTCGGCGGCAGCTTCGCGAACGGGATCTCGAGCGGCGCCAGTCGGGCCACGAGCTTCGGCTCGATGGGCTTGAAGGGGCCCTGGAGCAATCGCTTCACCTCGTCGGCCAGCGCCCGGCCGTGCTGCTGGCAGAGCTCGACCGTGCCGTGCGGGCAGGGATCGGAATCGGCCCCGCAGCCGATGGTGACCATCGCTACCGCGCCGCCCGTGTCGGCCTCGATGTACTCCTGGGCACACGCCGCCCAGTCGCCGTGGATTTGTTTGAAGTTGCCTCGAAGCGTGGTGCAGTGGCAGGCGTAGTTGACCACGACGGCCAGGAGCTTGCCGTCGACGTCGGTCACGCGCATCACCGGCAGCGTGTGGTCGGCGGGTGCCTCGGGGACCGCGCCGAACCCCGTCCACTTGCCGTCGGTGAGCACGCGCCGGTTGGCCGCAAAGCCCACCGAGCCTTGGGTCCACGCCAACCGCCCCGGTTGGCGCGCCGCGAGCGCTTCGCGCACGACCTGCTCCAGCCGGGCGGTCAGCTCGCACTGGTACTGGGCCAGGTGCTCGTGCTCTTCGCCGGAAATCGAGGCCATCCCTTTCAGGTTCGGCCCGGAGTGGTTGTGCGAGTTCGCGAGCATGAACCGCTCCGGCTTGAGCGACACGTCGGCCTGGAGGGACTCGAGCACTTCCTCGCGCACGTCGGGCGGCACCGCCCCGCAGTCGACCGAGAGGAGCACGGCCGGGCCTTCGCCCTCATCGCCCCCGATCGCCAGGGCCGACGCCTTCAAGCGACCGGCGATGCCCTCCGATTCGGTCTTGCGCGACGCGTAGCCGTACATCCGCACCGGCGTCTGCGGCGTGATGTCGACCTTGCCGACGCCGACCGGCACGGGCTCGGCCGCCGGGGCCATCGAGCCGGGACCCGACAACGCGACCAGGTCGAAGCCTACCAGCAGGATCGCGATCAACCGACAAAACCTTCGACTTGCACGCATCGCTGTCTCCTTGATCGTTACGGGAAGGGCCGGCACGTGTCGGCCGGATTCGGACAGGTCACCGCTCATAGGCTACCCGGAATCGGGCCGCCGTGCAAAGCCTTGGGCTCGCACTTGCACCCGCGGCCGTTGCGGGGAAAATGGGCAGCAGGCGTCGAGGAGACCGCTTCGCGTGGGGTGCGCTTCCTTGTCGCTGCGCGATCGTTCCGCCGATGCTGGGCCGGAGAACCAGGGGCCGATCAGGTTTGGGAGAATGCCGATGAGAACATTGACCGCCGCCGCTTTGCTGCTTTCCGTCGCCGTCAAGGCGTCCGCCGCCGAGGAAAAAGGGCCGGACGCTCCCCCGTGGTCCAGCCGCGTGCAGACCGTCCTCGACGTGGCCAAGCCGCTCCCGTTCGAGCGGGGCGACCGCCTGCCGCTCTACCTCTGGCCGGCGACCAACCCGGGCGACCTGGACGACCAGACGGCGGAGCATCTCGTCCGGGAGCTGGATCGCCGCGGGATCGGGCTGATCGCCTCCTGGTCGCCGGCCAAGCGCGAGGAGAGCCTGTCGCGGGCCCTCCCCATCGCCCGGGCGCAGAAGAAGCTGGGCCTGCGAGTCAACGTGAACGCCAACGCGTGCATGTACCGCTTCTTCAACGGCGACGAGCGGACCGCCCACGTCGACGCCCAAGGAAAGCCCTTCTGGGACGAATCCTTCGACACCCGCGGCCGCCCGCACCACATGGGCTGCCCGTTCACGCTCGACCTGCGCAAGGACGCGATCCGCGAGCAGGTGGAGTGGTTCGCCCAAGCGTATCAGGAGGCTGGATTGCCGATCGACTTCCTCTTTGCCGATTGGGAGATCGACGGGCCCCTTGAAGTGAATCGGGCCCACGAGGCGTCGCAGCGGTGCCGGCGGTGCTCCGAGGCGATCGCGCACGTCGACAACTTCCTCGAGTTCCAGAGAGTCTTGCGCGAGATGCGCAGCGAGCTTCAGCGATACGCGCTGGCCGAGCCGATCCTGTCGCGCTTTCCCGACGCGCTGGTGGGCAACTACGCCATTTACCCCCACAACGGCTTCCGCTACTGGTACGACTATTTCGAGCACTTCGTCGAGGGCCAGCCGCACGTCGCCGACCAAGGGGCCAAGTATCGGCATTGGGCCAACGACTTCGCGGGCACCGGGTACACGTTCGCCATGCCGGTGGTCTACACGTGGTACCCGACCTACGGCTGGTACGACTTCGAGAACACCGACTACCGCTGGTTCTACAACATGCTGCTCGTCGCCACTAACGCCTGCAAGCACACGCCGCAGGGCGTTCCCATCATCAGTTTCGTCCACTGGCACACGACCGCCCCGCCCGAGGAGCCCGACCCGGGCGTCAAGCAGCTCAGCCCGGAGGCCTACCAGGAGCTGCTCTGGCACATGCTCCTTCGCGGGACCGACGCGCTGTTCCTCTGGTGCCCGCGGGATGAAGACGCCGAGGAGATCCGCCTGGTTCACGAAGTGTACGCGGCGGCGCAAGAGTACGGCGAGTTCCTCGAAAAGGGAACGCCGATCGGGCTGGACGTTCCGAAGAGGCCCGGGACAGTCGTCTCCGGGCTGTTGCTCGACAACCGCGTCCTGGTCCGTCGCACCGATTTCGGCGACTTGCGGGAGCCGGTGACGATCCGCGTGGGGAGGACGGAACTCCCGGTGAGTCCGGCGCCGGGGAGGTGTGACGTGCTGTCGCTCCGGTAGCGACCGGGAAGCCAAGGCCAAACTCGCAAGGCGACCAATCCGGACCTCCGGCTGCCCTCATACTCCCGTTCGGCGTTTCATGCGGCAACTGGGGCAACTGGGGTCAGAGCTTGAATAGTGAATAATCGCAACTGACACGCAAGGCCGAGACTATCGCTATTCACTATTCAAGCTCTGACCCCAGCCACGCGGACGCACGGAGAAAAGGGGACATTCTACTTTCCGGCGGCGGTGGCAAGGGGGAAAAGCAGAATGTCCCCTTTTCTTCTCACATCGACCACCCGTCGGGCAGCGTCGCGTCTTTGGGGATCACGGGGATCCCATCGCAGATCATCCCCTGCTCGGACTCTTCGGTCGCGTCCACGCCTTGGGGGTTGACCACTTGGACGTTGCGGCCGACGTGGCAGTTCTTGTCGATGATCGCGCCCTCGATTCGCGTGCCGGGGCCGATGCCCAGCGGCGGCCGGCCGTTGGTTGCGTCGTCGTCGCGTTGGAGGGGGTCCTGGTAGAAGTCGTTGCCCATCACGACCGAGTTGCGGATGACCACGTCGCGTCCGATGAGGCAGCGGAGCCCGATCACGCTGTTTTCGATCACGGCGCCCGAGTCGATCTGGCATCCGTCGGCCACGAGGCTCCCGCGGATCGTGGCTTCATCGACGCGAGTCGGCGGGAGGAACCGGGCGTGGGAGTAGATCGGCGCGCCCCGCGAGAACAGGGCAAACGGCGGCTCGCGCGCGGCCAGGCCGAGGTTGGCCTCGTAGAACGACTTGATCGTCCCGATGTCCTCCCAGTAGCCGTCGAACAGGTGCAGGTGGACGTGCCGGGCGCGAATCGAGGCGGGGAAGACTTCCTTGCCGAAGTCCTCGTAGTCGGTCTTCTCCAGCACGTCGATCAACGTCTTTCGGTTGAACAGATAGATGCCCATGCTGGCCAAGCAGTCGCGCCCTTGGCTGGGGACGCCTTGGGCATCGATCCACGCCGGGTCGGTGCGAACGAGCTCGAGATCCCGCTCGCTCTTCGGCTTCTCCAGAAACCCGACCACGCGGCCCGTCTCGTCCAGGCGCATGATGCCCAGCCCGGAGGCGATCCGGCTGGAGACGGGCACGGCCGAAATGGTCACGTCGGCGCCGGCCTTCTCGTGGGTGGCGATCATCCGGCGGAAGTCCATGCGGTAGAGCTGATCGCCGGAGAGGATCAGGACGTAGTCGATATCCGGCTGCTGGACGTAGCGGAGGTTCTGGCGGACGGCGTCGGCGGTGCCCTGGTACCAGCCGGCGCTGGCGAGCGTCTGCTGGGCGGCGAGGATTTCGACGAAACCGCGGGCGAAGGGGCCGAACGTGTACGTGCTGCGGATATGGCGGTGCAGGCTGACGGAGTTGAACTGGGTGAGCACGTAGATGCGGTTCAGGCCGCTGTTGATGCAGTTCGACAGCGGGATGTCGATCAGCCGATACTTGCCCGCCACGGGGACGGCCGGCTTGGAGCGGAATTTGGTGAGCGGGTAGAGGCGCGTTCCGCGTCCTCCCCCCAGGACCAGCGTGACGGCGTTCTTCATCGCGGCTCCTCGACAATAGGGTTGCCGATCGGTCGGGCGTCTCTCGAACCCCTGTATGCTAGCCGATATCGGGCCGGACGGGAATCGGCGCCGCGGTCGGGCCCGTGGGGAGATCCTCGGTGAGGCGGGGGGAATCGGAAATCGGAGGAAGGATGCCCGAGACACGAGCGGAGGCGGTCTTCAGGTCCGCCTGCCGGGGGTCGCGGTCGTGCCATCCCGCGATTTGGAGGGATACACCGGGCCGGAAGGGCGTATCCGACGGGCCGCGAGCGAAGTCGGTGTGTATCGAACCGAAGTCGGTGTGTATCGAACCGTCGCGTCGTGCGGGTTGGTCAAGCCTCCGGGGTCGATCCGGCTGTTTGGAAACCTCGGGTCTTGGCGCAAGTGCGGTGTGGCCGGATTCCGCCGGCGATTCGGGTCGATCGGGCGATTCGTGGGAGACTCTGCGGAAGGAAGCGGCCGTGCGGGTTACGGTTGTGCAGGGTGTTTCTGCTATATCAATCCTAGCGAAACTGCGTGATGTGCCGACGAGGGCCGCAGGCCGCGAAACGATGAAGCCGACCGATGTCGCCGACGATACTGAAATCAGCGAATGATCGGAATGTCGCTTCTGCGCCACGTTCGCGTGATCGGAACGGTAAAAGCGCCTTGGTCGGTCTCCATCTAGTCGGCCGCTAACCCGCAGGAACATCAGAGATGAACCACTTGCTTCGAGGGACCGTCGGTCTGACGATTGTCTGCGCATTGGCACTGCTGCCAACCACTTGGGGGCTGGGAGCCCCGCCGGCGTATCACCTGGCCTTCGACGCCCTGCAACCCGGCGTGCTGCCCTGGGACGCGTACGCAGAACCGAGCCAGCCGAGGCGCCTGCCCGAGGTCGACGCCGCTCCGCTCGAAATACCGGTCGAAGCGCCCCCGTTCGAGGCCCATCAGATGGCGGCCTTCGCCCCGCCGTCCCAGTTGCCCGACCCGGCGCCGAATGACACCGAGTATTTCACCCTGGACGAGCTGAAGGCCGAGATGAAGAAGCTGGCCTGGACCAAGGGCGACTTCACGATCGTTCCCTACGGGTATCTCTGGGCAAGCATGATTTACGAGACCGATCGGACCTTCCCGGGCGCCTACACCCTGTTCGTGCCTTCGCGCGACAAGGAAGGGGAGGACGCGTTCATCATCGACGCCCGACGGACCCGCCTGGGCATGAACGTCGCGGGGCCGCGGATTCCTCTGCTTAATTGTGCCGAGAGCGGGGCGAAGGTGGAAATCGATTTCCACAGCTCGTTCATCGTGGAGAACAAGCCAGGGATCCTGCTCCGCCACGCCTACTGGGAAGCCAAGGACGAAACCTTCCGGCTCCTGGTCGGCCAGACGTGGGACGTCATCTCCCCCCTCTATCCCAACACGTTGATGTACTCGGTCGCATGGGCGGCGGGCAACATCGGCTACCGCCGCGCGCAGTTCCGCCTGGAACGTTACCTGGCCTGCTCCGATCGGGTGCTGTTGACCGTGCAGGGCTCGCTCAACCAGGACATCGTCAGCGACTTGAACGCGACGGCCGGCGTCGACCGCGAGCCCGTCGATTGGCCCGTGGTCGAGGGCCGGACGGCCATCACGCTCGGGCCGCGGGGTCCGAATTGCCTGCCGATCACTTTCGGCGTCTCCGGGCACATCGGCGAGCAAGGCTTCGATTTCCTCAACAACAGCGGCGCTCCCAACTTCCTGCCGCCCGCCGACGACGCCCGAATCGGCACCTGGTCGCTGGGCGCCGACGTCCATATCCCCCTCACCAGCCGCCTGGGCGTCCAGGGCGAGTTCTTCTACGGCGAGAACCTGGGGACCTTCCTGGGCGGAATTGTCCGAGGCGTATGCCCGTCCCGCCGCGACGGCATCCGGTCCGTCGGCGGCTGGGCCGAACTCTGGTACGACTGGACGCCCCGCCTGCACAGCCACTTCGGATTCACCATCGACGACCCCGTCGACGGCGACTTGTTGACCGGCCGTAAGTACAACCACCAAATCTTCGGAAACATGAGCTACGACGTGACCAAGCACCTCAACACGGGGCTCGAAATCTCGTCCTGGAAAACGCTGCACAAGGGCGACAATCCGGGCGACCCCGATTTGAGTCCGGGCGAATCCGTACGATTCGAGTTCGTCGCCAGGTACGGCTTCTGATCGCACGCCGGCCGGCAAGAAAGAGCCACCAGCGCCACGCGCTACGGCTGCGGATTGGGCGACGTGGTCACCAGCACGTGGTGGTTGAGGTACTTCCGCGCCACGCGGACCACGTCGTCCAGCGTGACGGCCTGGATGCGGGCGTCGAACGTCCGGTCGTAGTCGTACCCCAAGCCGTAAAGCTCGTCCAAGGCGGCCTGCTGGGCCTGCTCGGCGATGGTCGTGTTCTCCTGGGCGTGAAGCGCGATCACCATCTCCTGCGCCCGGCGGAACTCTTCCAAGGGGATTTCGCCCGCCTTGGCCCGGGCCACGTTCTGCTGAAACCGGGCGACGACCTCGTCGATCTTCTCCGGCTGGGTCTGAGCGAGGATCGCGAAAAAGCCCGGTGCCGGACCGGTCATCTGAAACGCGTGCACGAAGTAGACCAGGCCCTCGCCGCGGAGCTCGTTGTGGAGCCATCCGCCGGGGTAGTTGTAGCCCGACGTGATCGCGTCCAAAAGCATCATCGCGGCGTAGTCCTCCTTGTCGAGCAGACTCACGCCGGGATAGCCGACCAAAACCATCCCGATCGGTTTCCCCGTCTGCTTGTGGCGCACGATTGACTCGGGGATCGCGTTCGGGCGATCGAACCGAACCGGCGGGAAGTCGGGCGCGGGCTTCAGCGTGCCGAAGTGCCGCTTGACCAGCGTGACGGCGTCGTCCGGCTCTATGTCGCCGAACACCGTCACCAGCATGTTGTTCGGCACGAAGTACTTGGCGTGATACGCGCGAAGGTCCTCCGCCCTAAGCGGCCGGATCGTCTCCTCCTTCCCCCCCTGGATCAAGTGATACGGCGAGCTTCTGGGCAGGTTGTCGTAGAACAGCTCGAAGGTCTCCTGCTGCGGGCTGTCGGCCCTTCGGGCGATCGCCCCGAGGGCCAGGGTCTTGACCTTCTCGAACTCGTCGTCGGGAAAAGTGGGGTGCGCGAAGCACTCGGCGAACAGCGCGGCCGCCTCCGCGAAGTCGGCCTCGAGCACGGTGGCGCTGCCGTAGATCGTGTTCCGCCCGGCACTCATCGAAAACCGCCCGCCGATCGAATCGAAGTACTCGGCGATCTGCTGAGCCGAACGCCCGGCCGTTCCCTTGTCGAGCATCGCGCCCACCAGCGCCGAGCGCCCGGCCGTCGCTTCCGTATCCACCAACGACGCGCCCAGCACGTAGGCCTGCACGTTCACCAGCGGCAGGTGCGAGTGCCGCTTGACGAGTACGCGGAGCCCGTTCTCCAGACGCATCGCGCGGATCTCGCCTTCCCCGCCAGCCGCTTCCCGGCGATCGGCCTTCGGCGCACCGCCCGGGGGGGCGATGATCACGCGGTTGAGTCGCTCGGCGACGAAGTAGCGCCGGGCCACCGCGCGGACCTCTTCGGCCGTCACCTTCTGAATCCCTTCGACGTACGTCCTGTCGAATAGCGGGTCGCCGGTCGACAGGAAGCCCCGGCCCAGACTCTCGGCCGCCTGCTGCACCGTCTGCTGGCCGAACACCAGCTCGGCCGCTTTCTGCTTCTTCGCCTTGGCCAGCTCCGCCGGGCTGACCAGCTCGCTTTGCAGCCGGTCGACCTCGCGGAGGATCTCGTCACAAGCCTCCTCCCAGTGCTCCGGCGTTGCGCTGGCGAACACGCCGAACCATCCGGCAACGTAGGAGGGCGTGTTGCTGGCCGAGCTGACCGAAAGCACCAGTTGCCGGTCGTACTTCAGCCGGCGGACCAGGCGCGAGCTGTCCCCTTCCGATAGGACGTACGCGGCCACGTCCAACGCGAACAGGTCCGGATGCGAAAGCTTCACCGTCGGCCAGGCCAGCACGAGGTCGTACGTCTTCCCGTCCATCTCGCGCACGGCCTCGCGCGGGCCGATCTGCTCGGGCTCGTCGGGCATGGCGACGTACGTCTCGCGGGCGCGGGGCGTCCCGGCCCATTGGCGGGCGACCTCGTCGAGCACCGCCTGCGTGCTCAGGTCGCCGACGACCACGAACACCTGGTTGTTCGGCACGTACCGCTCGCGGTAGAAGTCGATGATCGTCTGGTTGCTGGTACTGTTGAGCACGTCGAGATAGCCGATCGTGGGATGCCGCGCGGGATGCTCCGTGTAGATCGTCCGGTTCAAAAGGTTCCACTGCACCCGCCGGCGGTTGACCTCGCCGTCGGCGATCTCCCGGCGCACGACCTTCAGCTCCCGCTCGAACTCCGACGGCTCGAACGCGCAGTGCTGCATCGAATCGGCCACCAGCTCGATCGCGCCCAGGGCGTTCCGGGCCGGGCAGTCGATGAAATACGCCGTCAGGTGGCTCGACGTGTACGCGTTGGTCGCGCCGCCGAACGTGTCGATGATCTTTTCGATCTCCTTCTCGCTCCGCCGGGTGGTCGTGCCGCCGGAGACGACGTGCTCGAGCACGTGGCTCAACCCGGCCCCCAGCCACCGGCCCTCAAAGGCCCCGCCCGTGTTCTTCACGTAGCAACGGACCGTGGCCACCGGCGCGACGTGGTTCTCCTGCACGATCACCGTCAGCCCGTTGGAGAGCGTGGCCAGCGTCACCAAATCGGGCAGTTGGCGCACGCTCTCATACGTCGGCAAGGCAACCTGCGCCCGTTCCTTCGGCCCTCGGGCGTCCTCGCCGGCGAGTGCCGTCGCGGGAGCGATCAATAGAAGCAAAGCGACCGTGGCCCACCATCGTCGAGCATTGGGCTGCTGCATGAGATCCTTCCTTGTGCTGGAACGTCGGGTAGATGGAGTATGATAGGCGAAACGATCGTCCCGACACACCCCCGGCGTTGGGGGGCCTGAGCACGGAGAGGTGGAGGCAGCCGGTACCATGCAGGAAACGCACCATCCTCCTGGGAGCAGCGCCTTGGGGCGTGCGTTCCACGCGCCCTGCTCCCCCGGCAGAAGACTCCCGACAATCACGGTATGCCGTACGATCGGGTCATTCGGAGACTCCCGCCAATCGGGATGGGGCGCCCATGAGGCTCGTCCGCCCCGGTTCCTCCTGTCTTGCGCGCTGCTCCCGTCGATTCCCGCTTGCTCGGGGCTTCTCGTGCGAGCGGCGACGAGTCGTCCGAGCCCAAACGAGAAGCATCGTATGCTTTAGTGGAGTCTTCTCCAAGCGCGGATTCGGTCATGCCGGTATGACACCCGAGAATAGCCCAACCTTTGACGGCTTCCCGGAGGTCCAGGCAACCCTTAGCGACCTGGAACCAGGGGCCGGGCAACGTGATCCCTATGCGCGGCGGCAGGCCGCCCTGTTGGCCTTCGGGCGTCGCGCGGCGGTCTCCCCGCCACTTGCCGTCCTGATGCAGGACGCCGGGGCACTGGTGGCCGAGGTTCTCGGAGCGGATCTCAGCGGCGTGGGCGAGCTTTACGGCGACGGAAAACGCCTGGCGATGAGGATCGTCGCCACCGACCGGCAAGGGAGAGTGGTCGACGGGGTGAATCATCTCTACTCCCTCGAGACCGAGGGATCGATGGTTGCCTACGCCATCAACACGGCGAGCCCTGTGGTTGCGTCCGATCTGGCGGCGGAGAGAAGGTTCACGGATCTCTTTCTCCGAAAACGGGGAGTCGTCGCGGCGCTCTGCATTCCTTTGCACTTCGGGGGCCGGCCCTTTGGCGCCTTGGGGGTCTACCGCAAGGCAAAGCGGGAGTTTACCCCCGACGAGGTCCAGTTCGCCGAGACCATCTCCCACTTGCTCACGTCCTCCATCGCCCACGCAAAGGCCGAACGGCAACTAGAGGAGCAGCGGACTTACGTCGCCGCGGTCTTGGACTCGACCGAAGCCCTGGTGCTCCAGCTCGATGTGGAAGGCAACGTTCTCCAGATGAACCAGACCTGTCGCCGCGTGACGGGGTTCTCGGACGCCGCGGTCCGTGGCAAGCCGTTCTATAGCGTGTTCATCGTCCCGGAAGAGCACGATCGCATCCGCGGAATGCTGGCACGCTGTCGCAGGGAGCACAAACCTCTTCGATTCGACAGCTTCCTGCTCACGCACGACGGGGTGCGCCGACGAGTTGCCTGGTCGCTGCAAACGGTATCCGATCCCAACGCAGACACGCGTTTCCTCACGCTGAGCGGGATCGACCGGACGAGGGAGACGAAGGTGGAGGCGGAGCTGGAGCACGTCAAGAAGATCGCCGAAAAGGCCACCACAGCGTTGGAAGCGCTCCGTTCGAGTCCGCATTCGGGTGATGAAGCGGAGGAC
>CAZDHR010000211.1:0-12190 GCA_964505295.1 uncultured Planctomycetaceae bacterium | reverse complement strand
GGTCACCAATCGCGGACAGGTGCCGGCCGGCAGACTGCTGCTCAAGGACCGCTTCGACCCGGGGTTGGAGCACGCCCAAGCCCAAAGCCCCATCGAAAAGGATTTGGGCATCGTGCTGGCACCAGGCCAGTCGCAACAGATCGGCGTGGTGCTCCGCGTGACGAGGGCAGGTCGCCTGTGCAACACGGTGGAGGTGATCGGCGACGGGCAAATCCTCGCCACCGCCACGGCATGCGTGAACGCCGTCGAGGCAACCCGGCCTCCAGCTCAACCTGAGCCCAAACCTCGCCCGATCGAGCCGCAGCCGCAACTACGTCCCACCGCCCTGGTAAGCATGTCGGTCGCGATGACCGGGCCGCAGGTCGCCACGGTGGGCGAAGACTTCTTGTTCACGATCGAGGTGGCCAACACGGGCGAGCGGTCGCTGAGCGACGTGAAGGTCTCCACCAGCCTCGACGCAACGCTCACGCCCGTGGAGGCATCGGAACTGCACTTCCGCGAAGGGGATGAGATTGTCTGGAGCGTCGATGCCCTACCGGCCGGCACGCGCCGACGGTTCCAGGTGAAGTGCACGTGCAGCCAAGCGGCGCTCTCCGCGTGGGCTCGCGTGCGCGTCACTTCGCGGGAAGGTGCCCAGGGCGAGGACCAGGCATCGGTGCGGATCGAGGCGGCCCCGACTCGGACGCCGCCGAGGCTGACGATGTCGATCGCCGCGCTTCGCGAGCCGGTCGCTTTGGACAAGGAGTTCACGTACCTAATTCGGGTGAACAACGAGGGGCAGACGGCGGACCGTCAAGTGAGCGTCGTCGTGACGCTCCCGCCCGAGTTGCAGTTGATCAAGTTCGGCACGCACGGCCCGCCCGGCACCGACTTTCTTCCGTCCCCGGACGGGCGGGTGATCCGATTCCTACCGCTGGAGAGCATCGAACCGGCCCTGGAGAAGCCGTTGGAGTATCGAATCCGGGTGCGAGCCATGCGCGTAGGCATGGTCCGGGTGCAGGCCGAGCTGACCAGCGAGTATCATCGGGAGCCGGTCACGGAGAGCGTCACGACCACGATTTTCGCCCAGTAGCCCAAGCAAATCGGCTCCATTACGAGCCTTCTCAAACGGTGCAGGATGGCGGTCGCGATGCCCCGTTTTGTGGTCCTCCGACACGAGAGTCCCCGCGGGTTGCACTGGGATTTCATGCTCCAGACGGGCACGGCGTTGGCGACCTGGGCCCTGCCCGAGCCGCCCGACGCGGCGGAGACGATGCTCGTCGAGGCCCTGCCGGACCATCGCCTCGCCTTTCTGGACTACGAAGGCCGGATCTCCGGCGGGCGCGGCTCGGTCACGCGGTGGGACGGAGGCACGTACGTGCTTCGGCGGAAAACTGATGCCGAGCTGGTGGTGACGCTCGACGGGGACAAACTGGCCGGCACCGCGACGCTCGAACAATCGCCCGACCAACCGGATCGCTGGCGGTTCTCCTACACGCGCCGGCAATAGCCCCCATCGACCCACGGGCAATGTCCGCCTCGTCGGGAGAAAAAAGGTGACAGGCACCTTTTGTGCGAAGCACCCGAAGGGCCTTTCAGGCAAAAGGTGCCTGTCACCTTTTTTCGGCCGCTCACCCCCCTTCGGTCGATCCGGAGAGATAGAGCTTCCCCTCGCCCAGGCGGAGGGCTTCGACCCGGACCGCCTTGTCGTCTTCGTCCCGGGGGGGAGGAATGGAGATCTCGACCACCGGATCGCCCTCGGCTTGCCGCCACTGGATCGCGAGGTCCAGGTCGCTGGCCTTTTGGGAGATCTTGTCGAGAACCTTGTCGAGCGGCAGCGGCACGAGGCCTGCCCGGGCTCGCCGAATCCGCAAGGCGATCACGTTCGGCTCGGCCAGATAGACGTCGGCGGCCATCGACACCACACTCTTCAGGTTGCCGCGCTCCAGCCGGCAGGCAATCCACATCTGGTCGGGCTCGATGGCCACGCGGGGGTCGCTCAAGGAAGAAGGGAGCAAGTCGGGGTAGTTTCGCTCCATGTCGACCGCCAGCCAGCCGTTGATCTGCTCGGCGGTGAAGACGGCCTCCCACTGCCCCCCATGCTTAATGTCGCTGGCCAGGGCCGCGGCCTGCTCGATCATGTCGTCGCTGGCGTCCTCCACGGCCTTTGGGTCCCCGGTCAGGGCGTGCTCGTAGAACTCAGGCACGTGCTGCGAGGCGCGGTAGAGCCCGAGGAACCCGGCGCCGAGTGCCAGCAACGCGCCCACCGTGACGAGGGACAGCCTGAGAAGCCACTTCCGCACGGCATTCGATCCTCGTAACGGGCCGGTCCTGCTTCGGAGGGGTGCAGACGCACGCGTGTCGCAAGAGAAGCCGGGACGTTCCTTGGGGGCGGGCGAATCGTACTCGGACCGGACTACCCCGTCAATGGACGTTCCCCCCCACAGGTTGGGGATGCCGCCCCCGCTATCCACCCCGAACGGCCTCTGCTACAATGCGGCGCTTCCACGACAACCCAAAAGGAGGAGTGCCGATGAGTTGGTTCGAAAGTCAGTCGACCAAGGAGAAGAAGACCACGGTGAAGAACGCGATCGCCGTGATGTTGGCCGATGGCAAGATCACGGCGGAAGAAGAGGAGTTCCTGGCCGCGATTTGCGGGCGAGTCGGGCTTGCGCCGGCAGAGCTGAAGTCCATCCTCGACCATCCCGAGAGCGTGTCGTTCACCCCGGCGAAGGACCCCAAAGAGCGGATCTTTCAGCTCCTGGACGTGGTCTTCATGATGATGATCGACGGGGAAATCGACCAGCGCGAGATGCGTCTCTGCCAGGCAATCGCTACCCAACTGGGCTTCCCGGCATCGGCCGTGCCCAAGCTCGTGATGGCGATTATCGAAGGAATCAAGAAAGGCCGAGAGCGAGCCAGTGTGGCGTCGGAGATCGAAGGGCTCCTCGACTAGCAGCCTCCGCTCTGCCGACGTCGCGGGCCTTGCCGTCGTCCCATCGCGCCGACGTCGGCGCGCGTGGCCGCGCTCAACCGGACCGCAGTGGGGCGCGCTGCGGGTACCCGAACTGAATCTCGGGATGGGGCTCCGGCGGCGGTGGGCCGAACGTCCTCCCGCCGCCATTTACCGGTAACCTCGGAACCGGTAAGGCTATGCCGCTCGCGCAAAGCCCTGATCGACGCAACGAGTCGCACTTCAATGAGTGTCGTTGTTCGCTCCGCGAACAAGCGTCTTTTCGCGGAGCGAAAAGCGACTATTGCGACAGTACCTGATGCGCCGATCCTTACTCCCGGCGGAAGCAAGGCGATGGGTGAGACGCCCACAAACCGGCGCGTGATTCAGGTGGACAAGGGTATCATCGGTCCCGTCGAGCCGAGGCAGAAGACCGTCCGCCCCAGAAAGCCAAGCGACTACCCCCACGTGCCGGCGCCGTATCTCGACGTAGCCAAGAAGCTCTCCAGCCCGCTCTTGATGGGCCCGCCCGTCTGCGACGAGCTCCTCGCTTTCGTCCAGCACACGTTTACCGAGGAGGAAGCCGGCGTGGTGCGGCACCTGGGCGCGATCAAAGGCCGTACCGCCGCCGAAGTCGCTCGGGCCGAGCACCGACCCCAGGACGAAATCAAGCCGATCCTCGAAGGACTCGCCAAGAAGCGGACGATCGCCGGCGACGGCCCGGCCGAGAAACGCCGCTTCAAGCTGATGCCGGTCATGCCGGGCATGTTCGAGATGGTCCTGATCGGCGAGTCGCCCGACGCGATGACCGACTGGCACCGCCGGTTCGCCGAGCTTGTCGAGGCGCTTTTCGAGACGGGCTACACGCTCGACTACGCCGACCGCCGGGCGTCGTTCGTCCGCTACTTTCCCGTCGGGGGCGTGCTCAGCGCCCATCCCGCGGCCCTGCCGTCGGATCAGTTCGAAGTGGTCCTGGACCGCTACGACAAGTTCGGCGTGGGCTACTGCCAGTGCCGCATGTCGACGCCGCCCACCGGCCGGGGCTGCGGCAGGCCGCTGGAAGTCTGCACCGCGATGGGCACCTGGGCCGAGATCGGCATCGAGGCCGGCTGGCTCCGCTCGGTCTCGAAAGAGGGGCTTCTGGATATCAAGCGGGAGGCCGAGACGCACGGGCTGGTCACGTTCATCGTCAACGTCGAGTCGGCCAAGGGCCAGGCTTCCTGCTCCTGCTGTGGGTGCTGCTGCAAGGCGATGCGCCAGGTCACCGAGTTCAACGCCCCCGCGATGCTCGCCCCGCCCCACTTCATGCCTCGCTTCGACGCCGCGAAGTGTACGCACTGCGGCCGCTGCGCCAAGGCCTGCCCGATGGGGGCGATCACCGTCAACACCGACCGCGACCAAGGAACCCTCGACCACCAGCCGGCCCGCTGCATCGGCTGCGGCCTCTGCAAGCTGGCCTGCGACAAGAGCCAAGCCATCGAGATGCACCCGGTGCCCGACTACCGGCTCCCCTACAAGAGCTGGCTGTCGTTCCTCCTGGGCAACGCCCCGAGGCTGTTGGCCACCTCGTGGAAGGTGTGGCGGAGTAGGTAGGTTGGGACTACCGACAGTTGAGGCAATGGACAGAAGACGGCCAGTTCCTTCTGCTCTCCCCTCGTCCGAGTGGGTGTCGGCCTGCTCCAATCTGTTAAACTGTGGCGGGTTACGGTTGGCGTCTGCAACAGGTGCGGCCGCTTGCTTGACGCGTCCCGCGAACCGAACCAGAATACGACGTGCTGCACTGAAGCGGCCGCGCGATGAGGACTTCAATTCCATGCGGCGGAAGCGAGTCGATGCGGGAGTTCCCCAAAAGCGTGTTCGGAATCTGCACGGCTTCCGTTGCCGTGCTGATCTTCACCGCGGGAATTGTGAAGGTCCTCTGGAACGAAGTCCTTGTACAGTTCCTTTCGGAAGCCGCCGAGAGGACGTCCTCAGGTTCAGTGAATGAGTTCAAGTCCTCGGCGGCAGTCGTCGTCGTGGGATACGCGTTGCTCGTCGGGTGGTCGCTGGCGGTAGCGCTCGCATGGGCGCTCGTGCATGCGATCCTCGCTGGGCGCCTCTCCGTGGCCAGTGTTCTCGCTCACACAGAGGAATCGCCTCAAGAGAAGCTAGCCGACACCTACTGCAAAATCGAGTTCGACGTGGTTGGTCTGGGAAACGAAATCCACCGCGAATTCGCCAACACGCTTTCGGAATGGAGGGATTTGGCCGACTATTACGTCCGATAGTGTCTCCGTTATCGGGAGTCGGCCATTGATGAATTGACCCAGGCGATCTCTTCGCAGTGGCATCTGCGCCCTTCGATCGAGCAAGTACGTGATATCGTGAGCAACGGTTTTGCCGAGACGATCACTATCCTCCAAGAGCAGGGCGCCAAGGAAGATTACAAGGCTCTGTTTGATCAGGCAGCGAGGCGCGTTTGGAGAATCGCCAACGAAATCAGAACGTGTGCGGAGCAACTCACTTCGGGTACGTGACTTCCACATACCCCTGCCACCGTTCAACGGATTGACCGAACATGGATGCCAAGACTGAAATCCGGATTCATCGTCCCCATCTGCCAAACGCGGTCCGGAAGAACATGCCGGAGGTGTTGCGCGAGATCGAATCCGCAATCGATGACTTTACGTCCGCAGGCACCGCTTTGCTGGAGCGCTTCGACCAAGAGAGCGCCCAGCGAGTCTGGACGAGCAGCCGAGTCGCATGGGCGCTCTTGTTGCCGCATCGGCAGCCGGTGCTCCGAGAGCGGCGTTTCCTGGTCCAGAGATTCTGCGATCTCGCGGGGCAGCTCTACGACTTCCTCCAAACGAGGAAAGGTCGGAAGGACGCGACGTTCCAGCGCCTTGCGGAGGATCTTGCGCGCCGAAAAGCGCTGCTCTCGGCGTTGCTGGCGGAGAACGGAGAGCCGCGCATTCGCGAATTGCTCAATGCCGAAAGAATGGCGGCGGGCGTGGGGTAGAGGACAACTCCGGGATGGCGCGGCGCGGCATGATCCCTTGACGCGGATCTCACCCAGCCCGTCCCTCCAACTCCTCCCACCGCGCGTAGCTCGTGGCAAGCTCCGTCTCCAACTCGCGCAGTGCGGCCGTGTCGCGGGCGATCTGGTCGCCGGGGCGTTTGTAGAAATCGGGGGCTGACATCCGCTCGTGGCACGCCGCGATCTCGGCCTCGAGCCGCTCGATCGTCGACGGCAGGGCGGCCAGATCCTGTTTTTCGCGGTACGTGAGGCGCCGCTCGCTCCCTTTCTCGCCAGCCCTTCGGGACGACGAGGCCGTCTTTTCCGTTGCCGCAGGGGCTCGCCGTCGAGCGGAAGAGGTCTTGTCCTCGGAAGTGCCGGCCTCGGCCGCAGCCTCGGAGCGCTGCCGCTGCCAGTCGTCGTATCCGCCGACGTACTCTCTCACCCCGCCCGGCTCGAACGCGATCGTGCTGGTGGCCACGTTGTTCAGAAATTCGCGATCGTGGCTGACCAGGAGCACGGTCCCCTGGTATTCGACCAGCAGCTCCTCCAACAGCTCCAGCGTCTCCGTGTCCAGATCGTTGGTCGGTTCGTCCATCACGACGACGTTCGCCGACTTGGCGAACAGCCGGGCCAAGAGCACCCGATTACGCTCGCCCCCGGAGAGGAACCGGATCGGCATCCGGGCCTGCTCGGGCGTGAAGAGGAAGTCCTGGAGGTAGCCGATGATGTGTCGCTTCCTGCCGCCCGACCGCACCGACTGGTAGCCCTCGCCGACGTTCTCCTGGACGGTCTTCTCCTCGTCCAATTGCCCTCGAAGCTGGTCGAAATAGGCGATCTGGAGATTCGACCCCAGTCGGACGCCGCCTTGGGTGGGCGCAAGCTGCCCCAAGAGCACGCGGAGGAGCGTCGTCTTGCCGGCCCCGTTGGGACCAATGATCCCGATCTTGTCTCCCCGCATGATCGTGGTCGAAAAGCCGCGAAGAATCGTTCGATCGCCGTAGGCAAACGCCACGTTCTCCGCGCGGACGACGAGGTTGCCGCTGCGAAGCTCCTGGTCGATCGTCATGCGGACCTTACCCGGCGCCGCCCTTCGCTCGCGGCGCTCGCGGCGCATCCGTTCGAGCGCCCGAACGCGGCCCTCATTGCGCGTGCGCCGGGCGAGAATCCCCTGTCGGATCCACGCCTCCTCCTGGGCGAGTCGCTTGTCGAACAGGGCGTTTTGTTTGGCCTTGGCGGCCAGCGCGGCCCCTTTGCGCTGCAAGAACGTGTCGTAGTCGCACGACCAGTCGAACAGGGCGCCGCGATCCAGCTCCAAGATCCGATCAGCCACCTTGCGGAGGAACATCCGATCGTGGGTGACGAACACGAGCGTAGCGTCCCAACGCAAGAGGAGCTTTTCCAGCCAGTCGATGGTCTCGATGTCCAGGTGGTTGGTCGGCTCGTCGAGCAGGAGGAGGTCGGGGTCACCGGCGAGTGCCCGGCCCAGAAGCGCCCGGCGTTTCATCCCGGACGAGAGCGTCTCGAACGGCGTCGGGCCGTCCATCTCCAGACGCGACAAGACGCGCTGGACGCGTTGTTCATTGCGCCAGCGCGATTCCGGGTCACCCTCGTCGGCAGGCGGCAACCCGGCGAGGATCACGTCGAAGACGCGGCCGTCGAGGTCCTGCGGCACCTCCTGCGGGAGCAGCGACACCTTGGCCCCGGGGGCCAGAACGACCTCCCCTTCGTCGGGCTCGATCTCGCGGCAGAGCATCCGCAGCAACGTCGACTTACCCGCCCCGTTCCGGCCCAGCAGCCCGATTCGCTGGCCACGCTCGATCTGACAGGTCACTCCCTGCATCAAGGGCGGGCCGCGAAAGCCGATGCCGAGATCGCGTAGGCTGACAAGTGCCATGGTCACCGCCTGGGAGGATCGCCGTCAGGGCGCGAAGCGTAACAGGGCGTGCTTCTTCTTGCCCGCACGGAGCACCATCATCGTCTCGCCGGCGAGATCGCCCGGGCCGAGCCGGGTGTCGACGTCGTCGACGCGGCGGTTGTTGACGTAGGCGCCGCCCTGGGTGATGAGGCGCCGGGCCTCGCTCTTCGACTTCGTAAGGCCGGCTTCGCAGAAGGCGTCGATCACCGAGAGGCCGTCGCCGGCAAGGCGATCGCGGGGTAGCTCGCGGCTGGGAACGTCGGCGTAGATCTCGCGCAGCTCCGCGTCGGTGCGCTCGCCCAGATCATCCGAGGCGAGCTTGCTCGGGGGGAACAAGCGCTCGGTCGCCCGTTGGGCCACGACCAGGGCCTCTTCGCCGTGCACCAGGCGCGTCAGCTCGGTGGCCAGGCGGCGTTGGGCCTCGCGGCGCCCGGGGTCCGCCTCGTGCCGGGCGATGACGTCCTCGATTTCCTCACGCCCCAGATCGGTGAAGAAGCGGAGGCACATGCCCACGTCGGCGTCGTCGAGGTTGATCCAGTACTGGTAGAAGTGGTACGGGCTGGTGCGCTCGGGCGCGAGCCACACGGCGCCCGACTCGGTCTTGCCCATCTTCGTGCCGTCGCTCTTGGTCAACAGTGGGCAGGTCATCCCGTAGAGCTGCACGCCGCGGAGCCGCCGGGCCAGGTCGATGCCGGCCGTGATGTTTCCCCACTGGTCGCTCCCGCCCACCTGGATCTCGCAACCGTAGTGCTCGCTCAGGTAGACGAAGTCGTACGCCTGCAAAAGCATGTAGCTGAACTCGGTGTAGCTCAGGCCCGTGTCGGTCCGGTCGAGCCGGCTGCGGACCGAGTCCTTGGTGAGCATTACGTTGACGGGGAAGTGCTTGCCGACGTCGCGCAAGAACTCGAGGTAGCCGAAACGGCCCATCCAGTCGTGGTTGTTCACCAGCACGGCGGAGATCGGGCCGCAGTCGAAGTCGAGGAACCGGCGGAGCTGCGTTTCCATCCCGGCGATGTTCGCCCGGATCGACTCCTCCGAAAGCAGCACCCGCTCTTCGCTCTTGCCGCTCGGGTCGCCGATCATCCCGGTGGCCCCGCCCACCAGGGCGATCGGCCGGTGGCCACACTGCTGGAACCGCCGAAGGACCATCAACGCCACCAGGTGCCCCACGTGCAGGCTGTCGGCCGTGGGGTCGAAGCCGACGTAGACCGTGCGAGGCTCCCGGGCAAGCCAGTCGGGCAGGTTCTCGTCGTCGGTCGTCTGGTTGACGAGGCGGCGCCAATCGAGTTCGGTACATACGTCCTTCATGGCGTTCTGCAAAAGGAACTAGAATACGGAAAACCGCGCATTTCTACGAAGACCGTGCTGCCGCGCGATTGCTCAGGATGAGGTTGACAAGCTTGCGAACCTCGGGTGCTGAGGCGAGCAGTGTGACTCTCTTGCGGAACTCTTCGAGTCCCATGGCCTCCAAGCACTTTCCAAGCACTTCGTCCATGAAAGAGGGAGTATACGCTTCAACGTCGTCCAGGTTAACCTCGACTTCGCCGTGCGTCTGCAAGAGCTCCATTAGGTGTATACGCACAGGTTCTCCTTGATCCCTCGTCACGAGGATCGTTCCGAACGTGCTCAGATGCAATGTGGGCGTTGGATGACCTGCTTGCGCCATGTTAGAAGAACTCCTGAAGTTCCGTCCCGGGCAACGGAGGAAGCGTGATGTACACATCTCCGAGAGGGATATTCGCGTCGAGATCCAGGATCATCGCTATCCAGCAACCTTTCCAAGGGTCGGGAACGGTCGTGAGATTCTCCATTCGCCGCCATTTCCTGCGATAGCAGGTGAATATCTCGCGGTCCGAGAAGACTCGGAATGTCCCACCGTTTCGAACAACCAACTCGCGCGCAACATACAGCCCATATCCAGAATGCTTGCTAGGCTTGCTCGTGACCAATGGATCGCAAGCCAGGCGGACCGGAGATTCTCCGCCCAACACTCGGCCAATCAGCTTCTCATTGGAGCCAGTCCGGATTGACTGCGCAATGCCTAGTCCGGTGTCAACCACACATATGGTCAACTTGCGCTTCTTAGGATAGACCTGTGCGCAAGCGAACGCAACCGATGAAGCTCCTGCGTGGCGCTGTATGTTCTCGATTAGCTCAGCAAACACGACGAGTAGTCCGGACTGTGTCGTCTTGGACAGATGCACGTGGTAGTCTATGATGTCCACCAGTTTCCGAGCGACGCTCTCTGCTTGGCTTTCACTCACCAACTGCTCCATGGCCATCGCGTAGTACGGGTCGGACTCCGAATACTGCGAGATCCCACCTTTGGACGCCCTTGTGAAGCCGATAACGTCTAGGTACCGCAGTGTTGTGTCGGAGGCATTGACGACCTGGGGGCTGACATCGCTCCTCTTGCACCACGCCGCCAGCGCGGCCAAGCCAACGACATACACGTGTTCTACACCAACGAAATCGAGCACCACCTCGTCCGGGCAGGGAGTCAGGTCGTTGGTGAGCGATGCAATCGCCGGCATGTGCGCAATGTCGGACAACTCGGTGGTAATAGGGACTGTCGCCCGGGACCTTCCAGAGCCAAAGAGGGTCGTTTTGCGCTCTACCTGTACCCCACTTACTTTGCGCGTCTCAGTACGTTCGTCTATCACTCTCTCGAAGTCTGAGAGGAGGTCTCGAACCGAACGTACGTCTTGCGCGAGCGTTTCATCGCGATCGTCGAGTATCTGGCGAACACTTGGAACCAAAGGCTTCGGACACCTGCCGCGTTTTGTGACGCTCTTTCGGAGAATCCGTCCCCACGTGGGGCTTCGCGTGGCCAACTCGCGAAACAAGTCCAGCAGATTCGTTATGACGTCTTCGCCAGGTTCGTGGTTCAGAAGTTCAAAGAAATCGGCAGCGACTTCCCTCGCGTTATCACCCAGGATTTCGCTCGCGACCACGGAGATTTCCGACGGGGAAAGGCGTTTTCCCCGGATCTGCGACAGCGATCTCTCAAGCATCGTGCGGCCTTGGAGTTGCGCCAATCCAGCTCTTGGTATTCGTCACAACGCTACACAATTGTCCCAAAGCGACCAAAGTCGCTTCATTTCATGTCGCGAGCCAGGCTACCTCCACTTATCATCATCCGCAAACGGATGCACCGGGCCTTTGAGCTTGGGCTTGGGGAGGGCTTTGAGGGCTTGCTCGGCGAGTCGGAGGTCTTCCTTGGTGGCGATCTTCAGGTTGATGGGCGAGCCGGGGACGATCGTGACGGGCTGGCCGAGCCGCTCGACGAGCTGGGCGTCGTCGGTCGCCTGGAAGCCGTCGCGCTGGGCGTAGGCCTCCAGGAGCAGCTCGCGGCGGAACACTTGGGGCGTTTGGGCTTCCCAGAGGTCCTGGCGGGAGACGGTCTCCTGGATGGTCTTGTCGGGGCCGACGCGTTTGACCGTGCCGGCCACGGGAATGGCGAAGATGGCCGCGCCGGTCTTCTGGGCGGCCCCAAAGATTTTGTCGACCCACTCGTTGGCCAGGCAGGGCCGGGCGGCGTCGTGCACGCAGATGAAGTCGGCCTCGGGCTTCACCCGGGCCAGGGCGTTTTCGACCGAGTCGGACCGCTCCGCCCCGCCTACGACCACGGTGATCCCCAGGATGGCCACGTTCGAGGAGAACTTGAAGTCGAAATACTCGCGGTCGTCGTCGGCGATCACCAGGATCGTCTGCACCACGTCGTCCCGATTCAAGAACCGCTCGGCCGAGTGCAGCCAGACGGCCCGGCCGCCCAACAGAGCGAACGGCTTCTTGTAGCTCTTGTCCTTGAACCGGCTGCTCTTGCCCGCGGCGGGCAGGATCACGGCAAACTTGGCCACGGCGGTCGACTCCCTTGCGAGGGCAGGAACGGTCTGGAACCCCTCATTTTGGCGATTCGCCGGAGGGCGTCAAGGTGAAGACGTGGGACACAACGGATACGCGGACGCTCGGCAGTCAACAGCCCCCGCCCGGCTCGTCCGGCAGGCTGTCGGGTTCGTTCGTCGCGGGGGATCGCCATGTCAAGCGCCTTGGCGAAGATTTCCCGCGCGATGGTTGGAAATTCCCGCGCGCGGGTCGGTTCGGCTGCGAGATCGCGTAGGGTGAGTCGACGCACGAGACCCACGCGCCGATGCCTGGGTGTCACGCGAAGTGCGTGGGTTTCGTGCCTCGACCGACCCTACCCGTTGGGCTCGTTCGGGGGCGATCACGCCCGATCGCCCAATTCGCGTTCGGAAGAATATCTTCCGTCCTCGCCCCGCCACCCGCGCCCGGCTGGATCGCTTGTTGCGGGGTGAGGTCCCAATTAACCGTGAGCGCACGTGCG
>CAZDHR010000210.1:0-12193 GCA_964505295.1 uncultured Planctomycetaceae bacterium | reverse complement strand
CCCCATCTCGCTCTCTTCCCAATCGTCTACACGTCCTGCAAAATGGACAGATACCGGGGCGGACTTCTCTTTCGCGGTCCAAGGTTCCCAAGCGGGAGCCTGGAAAGCGGTGATAGCGCGGATTCGTCACCACGCCTCGACATCGGACGATAGAGCGTCCACATCAGCCCGAAGCGCAAGCGAGGACAAAGACAAGCCCATTCCTCGCTTGCGCTTCGGGCTAGTGTGGCTGGTGACAAGTCCGGGATAGTCGCGCTTCGCTCCGCGAAAGGGCGTTCGTACGCGGAGCGAACAACGACTATCGCTCGCTACCGAGCCGGAGTCAGGCCGGCAACTCCGCCGCTTCGACCTTCTCCACCCGAACCGCGCACACTTTCGTCTCCGGGATCTTGGCCACCGGGTCGATCGCGCAGTGGGTGACCACGTTGATCGGGCTCTCGGCGAAGTGGAACGTGGCGGAGACGGTGCCCGGCGGGCAGACGTCGTTCACGTTCGCCTTGGCGGTGATCCGACCGCGACGGGAGGTGATCTCGACCACGTCGCCGTCGGCGATCGCCAGGCGAGACGCGTCGTCCGGGTGGATCCGCAGAAGCTCTTCGCGGTGAAGGGCTTCGAGGCCTTCCACTTTGCGGGTCATCGTGGCCGTGTGGAAGTGGTAGAGGCTGCGATCCGTGGTCAGCAGCAGCGGGTACTCGTCGTCCTCGGTCTCCGCGGAGGGCTTGTACTCCAGGGGCATGAGCTTGCCCTTGCCGCTTGGGGTGGCGAACTTCTGCGAGTGCAGCCACGGCGTGCCGGGGTGGTCCCGGTCGGGGCAGGGCCACTGGAGGCCGCCGCTTTCCAGACGCTCGTACGAGATGCCGTGATAGCTGGGCGTCAGGACGGCAATCTCCTCCATCACCTCGGCGGCGTCGGCGAAGTCGAAGCCCGAGGCGCCCATCCGCTTGGCGATCTCGCAGGTGATCCAACTGTCGGGCTGGGCCTCGCCGGGCGGGTCGACGGCCTTGCGCACGCGCTGGACGCGACGCTCGGTGTTGGTGAACGTGCCGTCCTTCTCGGCGAACGCGGCGGCGGGGAGCACCACGTGGGCCAGCCGGGCCGTCTCGGTGAGGAAGATGTCCTGCGCGACGAAGAAATCGATCCGCTCGAGGGCCTTCGCGACGTGCGTCGAGTCGGCCTCGCTGAGGATCGGGTTCTCGCCGACCTGGTAGAGGGCCTTGACGCGGCCGTCGTCGATCGCGTCGAAGATCTCGGTGTGCGTCAGTCCGGGCGTTTCGCTCAAAGAGCAGCCCCACGCCGCCTCGAACTTCGCCCGGGCCTTGGGGTCGACGACCTTCTGGTAGCCGGGGAAGACGTTCGGTAGCGCGGCCAGGTCGCACGCCCCCTGCACGTTGTTCTGCCCTCGTAGCGGGTTCACGCCCGTCGACGGCCGGCCCACGTTGCCCGTCAGAAGGGCCAGGTTGCTGGTGGCCAGCACGTTATCCGTGCCGTGCGTGTGCTGGGTGATACCCATCGCATAGAGGATGCTGGCCGGCCGGTGCGTGGCGTAGCATCGGGCGGCGTCGACGATCTTCTGGCGCGGCACGCCGGTGGTCCGCTCGACGAAATCGAGGTCGAACGCCGCGAGCGACTCCCTGAACGCCTCGAAATTCTCGCAGCGCGCGTCGATGAACTCCTTGTCCGCCAGGTCCTGCTCGACGATCACCCGCATCATGCCCATCATCAGAGCGACGTCGGTCCCGAGGCGGTGCTGGAGGAAGATCTCGGCGTGGCGGCAGAGGTCGATCCGCTTGGGGTTGGCAACGATCAGCTTCGCCCCACGGCGGACCGCTTCCTTGATCCTGAGGCCGATCACGGGGTGGGCGGCCGTGGTGTTGGTGCCGATGGCGAAGATGCAGGCCGCCCGGCTGATCTCACCGATCGAGTTCGTCATCGCGCCGCTGCCGAAGCTCTGAGCCAGCCCGGCCACCGAGGGCGCGTGACAGAGCCGGGCACAATGGTCGATGTTGTTGGTGCCCATCACCGCCCGGGTGAACTTCTGCACCAGGTAGTTCTCCTCGTTGGTGATCTTGGCCGAAGAGAGGGCGGCGAACCGGTCGCCCTGGTACTGGGCGAGCCGCTTGGCCACCAGGTCGAGCGCTTCGTCCCAAGTGGCCTCCTCGAACCGGCCGTTGCGCTTCACCAGCGGCACCGTCAGCCGGTCGGGATGGCCCACGAAGTCGTGGCCGAACCGGCCCTTGACGCACAGACTGCCGCGGCTGGCCGGGTTATCCCGATCGCCCCGGGCGCTGGTGATGCGGTTTCCGCGCACGCCGAGGTAGATGCCGCAGCCGACGCCGCAGTAGGGACAGGTGGTGAGCACCTCGCGCGAGGGCGGCTCGAAGTGCTTGGGCCTTAGCGCCCCCACCGGACATCGCACCACGCACTCGCCGCACGACTCGCATCGCGACTCGGCGATCGGCCGGCCGGCAAACGTGCTGATCGTCGTGTCAAACCCCCGGAACGCGTAGTCGATCGCCCCGACGCCCTGAAGCTCGTCGCACGTCCGCACGCAGATGCCGCAGAGCACGCACTTGTTCGGATCGTGGTCGAAGAACGGGTTGGAGGTATCGATCGGCACGGACCGTTCCGGGCGACGCAGCCGCTCGAGCCGCTCTTCGTCGATCCCCACGTACGAGGCGATCCGCTGGAGCTGGCACTGCTCGTTCTTGGAGCAGGCGAGGCAGTCGGCGTGATGGTTGACGATCAACAGCTCGGCGGCGATGCGGCGGACCATGTCGATCTCGGGGCTCTCGGTCTTCACGACCATCCCCGGCTCGGCGGGCGCGCGGCAGGAGAGCGTCAACCCCCGGCCCTCGATCTCGACCATGCAAAGCCGGCACACGCCCACCGGCTCGAGGTCGGGATGGTAACAGAGGTGCGGGATGTAGATGCCGGCGCCCAGCGCCGCCTCGAGCACCGTGGCGCCGGGAGCGGCCGTCACGCGCAGGCCGTCGATCGTCAGCCTCACTTCATCCGCCATGGCGTTCTCCCTCGGATTCGATCCGCTCCAGCGCACATTTCGCGTGTGCGGTCTCCAGGTCACACCGCAGGCACCGCCGGGCTTCGGCAACCGCCGTTTCGGCCGAGAAGGGCAGGTCGACCTCGCCGAATCCCGTGAGCCGCTCCTCCACGGGCAAGCATGGCGTGGCCGGCCGCGTTGCCCCCTCGATTTCCTCTTCGGTCAACTCGACCGGCGGCTCGTATCTCGCCGGCCGCAGCAGGCCGTACTCCCGCTCGACCGGCTCGCCGCGCACGTACCGGTCGATCATCTCGGCGGCCAGCTTTCCGGCGGCCATGGCCTCGATAACCGTGTTGGGGCCGCTCACGATGTCGCCGCCGGCGAACACGCCCTCCAGGTTGGTGACCAGCGTCTCCGGCGACACGTTGGCCGTACCCCACCGGGTGACGTTCAACCCGTGTGCCTCGCCGAGGAAGTCGTCCGGCGGATGCTCGCCGATGGCAACGATCAGCGTGTCCAGCTCGATCGTGAACTCGGAGCCCTCGATGGGCACGGGGCGTCGCCGGCCGCTCTCGTCGAGCTCGCCCAGCTCCATCCGGATGCACTCGACCCCGGCGACTCCACCGTCCTCGACGACGACCCGGGTCGGGGCCGCCAGGAAATAGAACCGGATGCCCTCCTCATCGGCGGCCTCGACCTCCTCTTCAAACGCGGGCATCTCCGCCCGGGTGCGGCGGTAGATGATCAGGACCTCGTCGCACGTCTCGATGCGCGCGGCCACGCGAGCTGCGTCGAGGGCCGAATTGCCACCGCCGATCACCCCCACGCGCCGGCCGAGCCGAACCGGGTTGTTGAGGTTGACGTTCTTGAGGAACTCCATGGAGTCGAGCACGCTTTCGGCGTCTTCGCCTTCGATCCCCAGCTTTCGCGACGCATGCGCGCCGGTGGCGACGAACACCGCCTCGAAGTCGCTCCGCAGCTTCTCGAACGGGACGTCCTTGCCGATCCGGGTATTCGTTTGGATCTTCACGCCGGCCTGCTCGATGCGCTCGACGTCGCGGCGGAGCACGCTGTTGGGCAAGCGATACTCGGGGATGCACGCGGCCAGGGCCCCGCCCGGTTCGGCCATCGCCTCGAAGATCGTCACGTCGTATCCCTGGACGGCCAGCCGGTAGCCGGCCATGAGTCCCGCCGGCCCGGACCCGACGATCGCCACCTTGTGTCCGTTCGGCTCGGCCCGCTTCGGAGTCGGCCGGATTCCCTCCCTGGCCGCATAGTCGACGGCGAACCGCTTGAGCGCCCGCACGGCGATCGGCGCTCCCCACTTCCCGGCCTGGCACTTCGACTCGCAGGGATGGTGACACACGCGAGCGCAGATCGACGGCAGGGGGTTGTCTTCCAGGATGGCCTCGAACGCCTCCCGGAACCGTCCCTGGGCGATCAGCGCGATGTAGACGGGGGCCTGCGTGCTGATGGGGCAGGTGTGCAGGCACGGCGACGAGATGATCTCCTTGCAGACGATCGCCGGACAGCGCTTCTGGTAGACGTGCGCCTCGTATTCGTCGCGGAAATAGCGGATCGTGGTCAGCACGGGGTTGGGGGCGGTCTGCCCCAAACCGCAGAGCGAGCCTTTCTTGATCGCCTGAGCCAACTCCGCGAGCAGCTCGATGTCGCCCGGCCTGCCCCGCCCTTCGGTGATGTCGGTGAGGATGTCCAACAGTTGCTTGGTCCCCAGCCGGCAGGGCACGCACTCGCCGCACGACTCCTTCTGGGCAAAGTCGAGGAAGTACCGGGCAAAATCGACCATGCAGGTTTCGGTATCCATCACGACCATGCCGCCCGAGCCCATGATCGTGCCCGCGGCCTGGAGGGAGTCGTAGTCGACGGGGATATCCAACAAGCTTTCGGGGATGCAGCCGCCGGAGGGCCCGCCCGTCTGGACGGCCTTGAACGGCTTGTCGTCGAGCACGCCACCGCCGATGTCGAAGATCATCTCCCGCAGCGTGATGCCCAGCGGGACCTCGACCAGCCCGGTGTTCTTCACCTTACCGACCAGAGCGAAAGTCTTCGTGCCCTTGCTCTTCTCCGTGCCGTACTGGGCGAACCAATCGGGCCCGTTGCGGAGGATCAGGGACGTGCAGGCGAGCGTTTCCACGTTGTTGATGATCGTCGGCTTCCCCCACAGGCCCGATACGGCCGGGAACGGCGGGCGAGGCCGCGGCATGCCGCGCCGGCCTTCGATCGAGGCGATCAGGGCCGTCTCTTCCCCGCAGACGAACGCCCCGGCCCCTTCCTTGATCTTGATCCGGAAGCTGAGCTCCGACCCCAGGATCCGATCGCCCAAGAGGCCGTACTCTTCGGCCTGCTCAATCGCCACGCGGAGCCGCTCCAAGGCGAGCGGGTACTCGGCACGGCAGTAGATGTAGCCCAGATCGGCGCCGATCGCGTAGCCGGCGATGAGCATCCCTTCCAGAAGCGCGTGCGGATCGCCCTCCAACAGCGAGCGGTTCATGAACGCGCCGGGGTCGCCCTCGTCGGCGTTCGCGACGAGGTACTTGCGGTCACCCTTCGCGTCGCGGCAGAACTGCCACTTGCGCCAGGTGGGGAAGCCGGCCCCGCCGCGTCCGCGCAGGCCCGAGCGCTTGATCCGGTCGATCACCTCCTCCGGGGGCGTGGAGAGCGCCCGCTTGAGGCCGGCGTAGCCGTCCTGGGCGAGGTAGTGGTCGATGTTCGCGGGGTCGATGACTCCGCAGTTTCGCAGAGTTCTTCTTACCTGGTGGGCGAAAAAGGGCGTTTCCAGCAGGGCGGGGATTCCGTCGACGCGGCCGTCGCCGACCGTGCCCAGGGCGTCGTCGGGCATGGGGTCGTCACCCACCAGATACCCCTCGACGAGCTGAGCCGCTTTCTCCGGCGTGACGTAGCCGTACGAGATGCCGGGCCGCCCGGGCTTGAGGATCGAGACGATCGGCTCGGCGTAGCACATACCGATGCATCCGACTTCCATGAGGAGACAATCGAGGCCCCGCCGGGCAAGCTGTTCTCGCAGCGTGTCGAGCACCTCCAGGGCCCCGGCGGAGCGGCCGCAGGTGGCGGTGCCCACGAGGACCCGCGGCCGGGGGCTCTCGGCGAGCGCCTGCCACTGGGCCTTGGCCCGCGCTTGCAGGGCGTCGAATCGCTCAGTCATGGTGATCGCCCTCCGCGACAGGCACCGGATGGCGTTTCGGGAACAGTTCCGCCACCTTCTTGGGAGTCAGCTTGGCCTCGACCTTCTTGTTGATCATAATGCAGGGCGACAACCCACAAGCCCCGATGCACGCCACGGTCTCCAGCGAATACTCGAGGTCGGGCGTGGTCTCCCCTTCCTTGATGCCGAGCTGTCTCTCCAGGGCTTCGAGGATCCGCGGCGCGCCCCGCACGTGGCACGAGGTGCCCCGGCAAACCGTCACGTGGGTCCGCCCGATGGGGGTGAAGCGGAATTGGGCGTAGAAGGTGGCCACGGCGTAGACGCTGCTTTCGGGCACGCCGGTGAACCGGGCCACCGTGAACATGGCGTCTTCGGGAAGATAGCCGAGCTTCTCCTGCACCTGCTGGAGGATCGGGATCAGCTCGTCCCGTTTCCCGTCAAACGAGGCGAAGACGGGGTCGAGACACTCGCAGTTCTCCATGGCGTATCCCCACTCAACGGTCATAAGAAGCAAGCCGTTACGACGCTGCGCGTTCCCCGTTCCTCTCGTTTTTCTCGTTCCCAAGCTCCGGCTTGGGAACCAGGGCGGAATCAAGCTACTCCGATGCCCTGAGGATATCCGGCACGCACTCTTCCTTGCCGATGGCCATGATGTGCACGCCGTCGCAGATCTTCTCTTCCCGCAGTTGCTTGATCATCCTGCCCGCGATCCGGATGCCCGCTTCCAGGCGCTTCCCCTTGGGCGCGTCGGCCATTTCTTTCACCAGCGGGTCGGGCACGAAGATGCCGGGCACGTTCTTGTTCATGTACTTGGCCATGCCGGCGGAGACCAACAGCACGATGCCGGCCATGATCTTCACGCCGTCGTGCTGGCGCGCGCGATCCATGAACCGCTTGAAGTTGTCCAGGTCGTAGATCGCCTGGGTCTGGATGAATTGGGCCCCGGCCACGATTTTCTTCTCGAACTTGATCATCTGCGGCTCGATGGGATCGGCCTCGGGCGTGACGACCGCGCCGGGGAAGAGGTCGGTGGGGCCGAGGAGGTCGTTACCCGCCAGGTCCTTTCCTCCATTCAAGAGCCCGACCGTCTGGAGCAACTGCACGCTGTCGAGGTCGAAGACCGGCTTGGCCTGGGGGTGGTCGCCCACGGAGATGAAGTCGCCGGTGAGACAGAGCACGCTGCGCACGCCGAGGACCGACGCCGAGAGCAGCTCCGACTGGAGCGCCAGCCGGTTGCGGTCGCGGCAGGTCAACTGGAGGATCGGCTCGCCCCCGCGGTCCAGGATCATCCGGCAGATCGCCAGCGAGCTGATCCGCATCACCGAGCTCTGGTTGTCGGTCACGTTCAGCCCGTCGACCTTGTCCTTCAACAGGTCGATGTGCTCTTGGAGCTGGGCGACGTCGGTGCCCTTGGGCGGACCGACCTCGGCGGTGACGACGAACGGTTTCTCTCGGAAAGCCTCTTGGAACGCAGCGACCATCCCCCTACTCCTCGGATTCGGCAGCGGCCTGTTCGAAGGCCTCGTGGGTGAACCTGCCCGGCTTGGTCATCACGCTGTAGTCCTTGGGCGGCTGGATCTTCTTCATCCGGTCCAGATGCCCGAGCTTCTCCAGCCGCCGGTAGATGAGCGTCCAGGCGCAATCCTTTTCGCCGTCCACCTCGCACTTCCCGTGGTCCGTGCCGCCGCAAGGGCCGTTGAGCAGGTTCTTGGGGCAGATCGTCATCGGGCAGATGCCGCCGGTCTGGTCGAGGATGCACTCTTCGCAGGCCATGCACTTTTGCGACCAGACACCGGCCCCCTCGGCCACGCCGATGAACAGCGTATTCAGGGCGGGGAGGATGACCTTGTCGTCGAACCGCTCGGCCAGGAACTGCACGCCCGCGCCGCAGGCGGTGGAGAGGATCACGTCGTACTGATCGACGTACTTGGCCAACGGCTCGAGGTACTCCTTGTCGCACTGCCGGGTGACGGTGATCTCGTCGACCGTGCGCGGCTTGCCGTCGAGCTTGCTCTTCATGCGCAGCTCGGCCGCCAGCAGCTCGACTTCCTTCTCCCCGCCGGCCATGCAGACGGCCACGCACGTGCCGCACCCGACGACGAGCACTTTCTCGGCGCCCTCGAGCATCGCTTCGATCTGTTCCAGCGGCTTTCGTTTGGCGACGATCATGGATCAGCTCCACTCATGGTAAGGATGAGGGAAGAGGGATGAGGGGTTGGACGGGATAACAGGATGAAGAGGATAAATAGTGATGTCATACCCATCTCTGTTATCCTGTTATCCCGTCCAGTCCTTTCCGGGCTTGTTTCTCATCTCTCATCCCTCATCTCTGATCATTTGCGTCAACGCCTGGATCACGCTTCGGGTTCCGGCCCGTGGTGGCTTGCGTCGCCGTCCCGCTCGGCGTCGCGGACGAGCTTCCCATGCGTGGCCTGGGGAAGCGGCGGATGTTCGTCGGGTTCCCTGTCGAGTTTTCCGCCCGCGTCTTGCTGCATCGTTTTCCGCAGAGGATTGGGACCCAACTGTCTGGCGCGTGCGGTCATCTCGTTGGCGGTCTGGGCGAAGCCCGGCCCTTCGGAGGCCGGAATCTGGAAGAATTCCAGCCGCTCCGGCTCCAGCCCGATCTCCGCCAGGAGCTTCTTGGCGTGGGCTACCGTCTGCATTCCCCGCAGGTTGCCTTCCAGGAAGTGGCAATCGCCCACCGCACAACCGGCCACGTAAACGGCGTCGGCCCCATCTTCAAAAGCCTTGAGGAGCAACACCGCGTCGATCTTGCCTGAGCAGAGGATCTGGATCACCCGCACGTTCGGCGCGTACTCCAGTCGCATCGAGCCGGCCAGGTCGCCGGCCGTGTAGGCGCAGTAGGTGCAGCAGTAGGCGACCACCTTGGGCTCGAACGGTTGTCTGGAATCTTGCTGGCTCAACGGTCTTCCCCCCGGGATCGGCCGGGAAATGTAGGGTGCGTGCTTGCACGCACGCGGAGCGGCGGTTCAAGGTGTTTGCCAAGGCGCGTGGGTGCAAGCACCCACCCTACGGTATTCGTTCGCTCAACTATCCTCCCTCGAATCGGTGGCTGCCGCCGCGGCTTCGAACGACGGATCGCCGAACAGCACGTCGACCTTGGCCACGAGCTGCCGGTCGTCGTAGTGCCGCGTGGTAATCGCTTTGCGCGGACAGGCCGCCGCACACAGCCCGCAGCCCTGACAGCTTGCCGGCTCGATGTAGGCCACGCCTTCCTCGTTGATCTCCGGCACTTCGTACGGGCAAAGCCGTACGCAAGTCAGACAGCCGGCGCAGGCTGTCTGGTCCACCTCGGAGACGATCCCCGACCGGTACATCACCGGCCGTGAGATCACCGTTGCCGCCCGGGCCGCGGCCCCCTTCGCCTGGCTAATCGACTCGCTGATCGACTTGGGCGCATGGGCCAGGCCGGCCAGGAAGACGCCGTCGCTCGGGAAATCGAGCGGCCGGAGCTTCATGTGCGCTTCGAGGAAGAAGCCGTCGGCGTTCAGCGGCACCTTGAGCGCCCGGGAGACCGACTCGGCCTCCGGGTGCGGGCGGATCGCGGCGGAAAGGACGAGCGCGTCGGGCCGAAGCTCGACGGGTCGGCCCAGCGCGTCGTCGGTCACGGTGACCGTCAGCCCGCCTTCCAAGCTCACCTCCGGCTTGTTCTCCGGATCGAAGCGGATGAACACGACGCCCGCCTCGCGCGCCCGCTGGTAGTGCAGTTCGTCGAACCCGTACGTGCGCACGTCGCGGAAGAGGACGAACACTTGGGCCTTGGGGTTCGCCTCCTTGATGGCCAGCGCGTTCTTCACGGCCTCCTGGCAGCATACCCGCGAGCAGTACGGGTGTTCCTCGTCGCGCGAGCCGACACACTGGATCATCACCACCTGCTGAAGGCCGGCGGCGAACGCCGGATCGGCGAGCTTCGCCTCCAACTCCAGTTGGGTGATGATCGCCTCGCTCTCCGGATAGCCGTATTCCCGGGGCTCGTAGGGGGCGCCGCCGATGGCCACGATGACGGCGCCGCCGCCGACCTCCATCACGCGGTCGCCCTGGCGGAGCGTCGCCCGAAACTTGCCGATGTGGCCCCCGAAGTCTTCCAGCGTCGCGCCCGTGTAGAGCCGCACGAGCGAGTGCTCCTTGACACGCGTCACCAGATCGGCGAGGAACGCCTGCGGATCGGGGCCCTCGAGCACGTGGCGGATCTGGCGCGCGATGCCGCCCAGCTCCGCTTCGCGCTCGACCAGGGCGACCTCGAACCCCTGGTCGGCGAGGCTCAACGCGGCGGTCATGCCGGCCACGCCCCCGCCGAGCACGATCGCCCGCTGGTCCACGTCCAGGAGCATGTCCTCGAACGGGCGGAGCGTGGCCGCGCGGGCGACCGCCATGCGCACGAGGTCCTTGGCCTTGAAGGTGGCCAGGTCGGGCTGGTTGAAGTGGACCCAGGAGCACTGGTCGCGGATGTTGGCCATCTCGAACAGGTGCTTGTTCAGCCCGGCCTCGCGGAGCGTCTCCTGGAACAACGGCTCATGCGTGCGCGGCGTGCAGCTTGCCACGACCACGCGGTTCAGCTTGTGCTCGCGGATCGTCTCGGTGATTCTCTGCTGGGTGTCGGTGGAGCACGTGTAGAGGTTCTCTTCGGCATGGACGACGTTCGGGAGCGTCTTGGCGTACTCGACCACGCCGGGCACCTCGACCGACCGGGCGATGTTCGTGCCGCAGCGGCAGACGAACACGCCGATCCGCGGCTCTTCGTCGCCGACGTCCCGTTCCTCGGGGTAGGTCTTCTGGCGGATCTTCGTGCCGCGGACCTCGTGAAGCAGTTCGCCGACCATGGCGGCCGAGGCGCTGGCCGTCATCACCGTCTCGGGGATGTCCCTCGGCGCGGCAAACGCGCCAGCCACAAAAATGCCCTCCTTGCTCGTGCGGCCCGGCGCCAAGGCGTCGGTCCGGCAGAAGCCGAATCGGTCGAGCTCGACGCCCAGGGCCCCGGCCAGTTGTGCGGTAGTGGCCGACGGTCGCAGACCGACGCTGAGGATCACCAGGTCGAATTCCTCCTCGGTCACTTCGCCGTCCTCGGCCACGTAGGCGAGCACCAGGTTCTTGGTCTGCTGCCGCTCCTTGATCGTGGAGATAATCCCTCGCTTGAACCGGACGCCGTACTTCTGCTTCGCACTCTCGTAGTAACGCTCGAACCCTTTCCCGTAGGTGCGGATGTCGTTGTAGAAGATGGTCGCTTCCAGGCCCGGCACGTGGTCGATGGCCATGATCGCTTCTTTGATGGCGTACATGCAGCAGACGCCGCTACAGTATTCGTTGCCCGACTGGACGTCGCGCGAGCCGACGCACTGGATCCAGGCCACGCGCTTCGGCTCGGTGCGGTCGGACGGGCGGAGCACGTGCCCCTGGTACGGGCCGGAAGCGCTGAGAATCCGCTCGAACTCGATGCTCGTGATCACGTTCTGACACTGGCCGTAGCCGTACTCGCCCCGCCCACGCGGATCGAAGGGGTCGAAGCCGGGCGTGAGCAGGATCGAGCCGACGTCGAGCGTCACCTCCTCCGGGAGCATGTCGTGGACGATCGCCTCGGCAGTGCACGCCGTGACGCACTGGAGGCACTCGCTGCAAATGCCGCACGCCAGGCACCGGCCGGCTTCGGCCACGGCCGCTTCCTCATCGAGCGTTTCTTCGATCTCCTCGTAGCCGGTCCGCTCATCGACCGGCCGGCGTGACGGCACCGCCCGCGGCCTCAGGGGGAACGACCGCTCGGGCATTTCGGCGGGAGTCGGCTCCGGCTCTGCGCGTCCGGCGGCCAGGTCCTCGCCGCGGAGGAAGCGGTCGATCGATTCGGCCGCGTCGTGCCCTTGAGCGACCGCCTCGACGACCGACTTGGGCCCGGTGAGCATGTCGCCGCCGGCGAAGACCCAGTCGACGCCGGTCTGGAGCGTGAGCGGGTCGGCCTGAATGAACCGCTTGGACGGGTCCCAAAGGGGGCTGTCGTCTTC
>CAZDHR010000209.1:0-12193 GCA_964505295.1 uncultured Planctomycetaceae bacterium | reverse complement strand
TCACCCAGATTCCGGCAGCATGGGTCGCTTTCGCGAAGACGACAGTGCCATTCAGCACATAGCCAAAGCTCAACGTCGTCCTGGCGCAAAACAACACGCCGTGTGCCTACTACTCCGCAAATGCGGAGGTCATTCTTCTGCCAATCCTGAATTGCGAATTGAGGGCCTTCGCCGTTCCTTCTCCGCTTCCCGGGTTCTTCATCCTGCTGCATATCCTGTTATCCCGTCCCCTTCATCCAGAGACACTCTCCAGGCATGTGCGGACGATTCACCTTGAGAGCGCCGGCGAGCGTGGTGGCCGAGCAGTTTGGGCTGTTCGACGCCCCGCCCTTTACGCCCCGGTTCAACGTCGCGCCCACGCAGCCGGTGGCCGTGGTGCGGCGCTCGGTTGAGCAGTCCGAGCCGCAGCGCGAGCTGGCCTGGCTCCGCTGGGGGCTGATTCCCGGTTGGGCCAAGGACGCGGCCATCGGCAACCGCTTGATCAACGCCCGAGCGGAGACGGCGGCCGAGAAGCCCGCTTATCGGGCGGCCTTTCGGCGCAGGCGTTGCCTGGTCGTGGCCGACGGCTTCTACGAATGGCAGCGGACCGGCGCACGCAAGCAGCCCCATTTCATCCACCTGGCCGACGACCGGCCGTTCGCCTTCGCCGGGCTGTGGGAGACGTGGGAAGGCTCGGGCGAGGGGCCGGTCGAGTCGTGCACGCTGCTGACGACCGAGCCCAACGAGTTGATCGAGCCGATCCACAACCGGATGCCGGTCATCCTGACGCCCGAGGATTACGACCGGTGGCTCGACCCGGCCGTACAGCAAGCGAAGGAGCTGGTGCCGCTCTTGCGCCCTTACCCCGCCGACCAGATGGTCGCCTACCCGGTCAGCACGTACGTCAACAGCCCGACCCGTGACGACCCCCGCTGCATCGAGCGGGTGGCGTAGGCGGGAGTCGGACCATCGGCGTGTGCCTCAACCGGCAGACGGCGTGTGTCTGCTACGTAAGTCGCGAGACTACGGGGAGGCTTGCCCGGTGCGATTGAGGACTTCGCGCGGGGGCGTCCAGCCGTAGGATCGCTTGACGTCGGGCACGTAGGCGCAGGTGACCACGAACAGGCCGGTCGACTTGGTCGCCTCCGGCGGGACGTTGATCTCGACCTGCGTGTACCCGCCCGCGAAGTGAGCGGCGGTAGCCGTCGGTCGGGCTTTCGGCCAGCGGCTGTCCGTTGAGCCGGAGATCGGCCAGCTCCGGGTTGCGATAGGGCAGGCGGAGCCGCAGCGCCAGGCCGTGCTCGATGGGGCGCCCTCTCCGCGTTGGGGGCCGACGAGCCGCGCTCGACGTAGAGCTTGTCCTCCGGGACGACGTCGATGAAGGCCCGGATGGCGTCGACGTCGAAGTCGGGCCGGCCTTCGAGGTTGTCGAGGAAGCGGCCCTTGTCGGCGTCGAGCCGCTTGGCCGCCTCGTCGGTCACCGCCACGACAAAGCTCTCGCGGCCGTCGGTCTGCGGGTAGAGCATGGCCTGGTGGAATCGCTCCTGCTGGTGCCATAGCTCGACGCGGCTGCGGCGGCGCGCTTGGGCGGTCTGGCCGTAGGGTGCGTGAAACGCACCATTCTTGTTGAAGGCAGAGAATACGGCCACGCTGAGCGACCGCGGCAACGGGGCTGACGTGACGTTTGCTTCCATGACGATTGGTGCGTTTCACGCACCCTACTTCTACTCCTCCTGCGTAACGCGGTGGACCTTCTCCTTCCAGGGCTGGGGCAGCCGCTCGAGCCGTGCGCGGAGGTCGTCCTCGGCGCCAAGGAGCGGACCCACGGCGAGCGTCGGGCAGAACGCGACGAAAACCAAGGAGGCGAGCAGTCGGGACTCGTAAGAACCAAAACGACGCAAGCAGCACTTCATGATTCCGTCTCCAACACTGAATGGCACGCGCCAACAAACCGAGAAACGAAGAATCCCTCGCCAAGGCGCCAAGGCGCAAAAGAGATCGCTCTCGAAGCCCCATTCTCGAGGGCCGCGAAAGCCCGGGCAAATTCGGCTCGTCTTCGCCGACGACAACGACGACCAGCTCTCTCTTCCCTTTGCGCCTTGGCGCCTTTGCGAGACATGTGTCATCCCCGTTCTCGCGAGCGCTACGGCGCCGTGCTGAGCGAGCGGGTCGGGTCCCAGACGACTACGCCCATGTGGTAACGGTCGTGGCCTTCGATCTTGGCCGCGTAGTAGGCCGTGAGGATTTGCCCGTCGGGGAGCTGCACGCTGCTCGGATAGCCGCCGTCGCCCCACCAGTCGACCACGCGGACCGGATCGCTCCACGTCTTCCCTTGGTCGCTCGTGGTGCGGACCTCGACGCCGTGCATGGTCCCGGTGCGATCGCCGTAAGAGAGGAGGACGCGGCCGTCCTTCAATCGCAGGAGGTGGCCCGGGTGCTGGCCCTTTTCGGTGATCGGGCCCAAGGGTCGCCAGGTGCGGCAATCGTCGTCCGAGGCGTAGCCGTACAGGGCGGAGTATCGCGCGGCGGCCAGCCACTTGCCGTCGCCGAGGTTCAGGATCACCGTCTCGTTGCGAAGGTTGTCCTGGTCCAACGGCGTAAACTTGCCCCAGGTCTTGCCGTCGTCGCGGCTCTCGATGCACCAGGCTCGCTCGTTTCGGGCCCCGGAGCCGGGCCACGAATAGAGGGCCACGTGGAGCCGGCCGTCGTCCCCCTCGATGATATCGCCGAACGGGATCCAGCGGTTTCCGTCGGGGGCCCGGTCGGGCAGGCCCTCCTTGTCGATCGACCAGGTGCGTCCGCCGTCGGAGGACCGGCAAAGCCACGCGTGGAGCGTGTTGGCGCGAAACGGCGCTCCCGACTTGCCGGCCGGGTACTGGTTCGACCACCCTGAGGCGATCACGATCAGGTCCCCGTTCTTGGCGCGTCCGGCGGCCACGTTCATTCGGTTGGTGTCGGGCTCGTGGGGGGCGGGGGTGCCGACCTTGTTCCAGGTGGCGCCGCGGTCCGCCGTCGCCCAGCACTCGACATCGCCCGCCACGCTGCCGTGGCTGGGCTGGTTAAAGATCGTGGCCACGATCGTTCCGTCCCGAAGGACGGTCAGGTTGGGCCACGCGCACACGTTGTCCGCGGCCACGGTCGGCGCCGGCCGTTGGCCCTCGCTCGTTTGGACGTAGCGCTTGCCCTCGCCGGCGTTCGCGCCGCCCGGTGGGATAGGCAGCGATCCGATCAGCAGGGCCAGGAAAGCCATCGTCTTCGCACGGGTTCTCACGTTCATCACTCCCTCCTTCGTCGTCGCGTAAGGGGCGGCCGAAGAACAACTTCCTCACTCATGGAGGGCACGCAGTCGCTGTGGACCTTTCCGGCAAACGATCAGGCAACCTGCGTAGCACGTGGTTCCCGCGCTGCGATTCGATTCTGAACTGAGATTAGTCCCATTCGCTTCCTGCCACTGCTTATAACCGATCCCTACGGTCCCTCCAAGCCCCCTGTCCGGCTTTCCTACGTGAAATCTGGTGTGTCCCCCCGGCGGATCGCCTCGGGCGCGAAAATCGCTTGCAGTTTGTCCCACCACTTGAGCTGAAGTAGGCTGCGTGAAACGCACCAATCGCGATAGAGGCAAATGTGACGTCAGCCCCGTTGCCGCGGTCGCTCAGCGTGGCGGTATTCTCTGCCTTCAACAACAATGGTGCGTTTCACGCACCCTACGGCTGCTCCCCCACCTCACCCCGCCACTTGCGTCCGGCTTGGTCGCTTGTTGCCGGGTGAGGTCCCCATTAACCGTGAGCGCACGTGCGCTCGGGCCCCAGCGCACGTGCGCGCGGGTCCCATGGGGAATGCGCTGGGGTTTCAGGGGAAGTGCGCGGTGGTCACAGGCCACGTGCGCGCACGGTTAGTCCTGGGGAAAACGGCCTTTCTGGACGGGCGCTCGGCGCAACGCGTGGGGTGGAAAGGACTTCCATTTTCGTGCCGGACTCGAAATTCCCGCCCAACAATCGGTGTCGACATAACTCGCTTCTCGGCAACGACTTGCAGCCCTTGGACATGGCAATTGTTGGTCACTTGGACGGGCCTTCTGCGTGTTTCTCGGGCGTTCGGTTTGCAGCCTAACGTGGTCGAGCATACCAGTTTAGCGCCGAGCCGCAAGGCCGTTTCTGGCCGCGGCGCATCGCGTCCAACTTGGTTTGCCGGGTGGGCGCGCGACGCCCGGGCGCGCTCTAGGGAGGCTATTCCGCCCAAACAGCAACCCCCGCGCTAGGGCGTTCCCAAGCTGGGGGTTGGGAACGAGAAGAAAACGAACCGGAAGAAAGCGACTTCACCGGAATCCCGCGCTCGCCTTGGTCAACTCGTAGAGGAAGCTGCCCGCCGCGACGCCGAGGTTGAGGGAGTCGACGCCGGGCGGCTGGGGATGGTGACGAGCCGGTCGCAGGCCGAAAGCCAGGGGTCGCGGAGGCCGTGGTATTCGTTGCCGAAGACCAGGGCGGTGCGCGGCGACCAGCGGAAGTCGGGGAGGCGCTCGGCCTGGTCGTAGACGACGGCGGCGGCGAGCTCGACCTGCCAGCGGTCGCGGAGCCGGCGCATGGCTTCGACGAGCTCGTCCGGCGTGGGCAGCAACAAACACGTTCTCCCCGCGGAGCGTTCGCTCGGGCAAGCGCCGGTACGCGGCCACGCGGGGGTCGTCGATCGAGTCGATCCGCTCCATCGCCATGCGGCAAGCGAAGAGTGTGGCGGTTTCCCCAACGCGGTCCCAACCCGCAACAAACGCCCGCCGACGGCCGTCGGCGGGCGTTCACGGACTAAGCATGCCACGGTACGACTCACGCGCACGGCGCAGCGAGGACCACCGCAGCGCAACGCGCTAGGCCGTACCACACGGCATTCAAAACCGCTTGCGGTAAGTCGTCGGCTTTCGCCTATTTCTTACCCGCCGCCGCAAGCATCCCGCGCATGCCGGCCACGCGGACGTGCTTGGGCAAGCTGGGCTTGCTGAGCGACTTGTAGATTTTCAGGGCGTCGACCTTCTTGCCGCCGGCCAACAACCGCTCGGCGCAAGTGAGCTGGGCGTCGCAGACGGCCAGGAGAAGCTCCTTGGGGGCCTCGAACGCATCGAGGGCCTTGGCCGCGTCGGGCGTGCCGATCGAGCCGAGGGCCGCGGCCGCCGCGCTGGCGACCCCTTTATCGCCGTCTTTGAGCAGGGCGACCAGGGCCTTGGTGCTCTCGGCGTCGCGGCGCACGCCCAGCGAGTTGATCACGCCCACCTTGAGCTTGCCCTTCACCTTCGGAAGCGCATCGCGCATGGCCTTGACGGCCGCGGCGTCCGGGATCCGCTCCAGCGCGTAGCGGGCCATGTGCGAGAGCTTTTCGTCGGTCAAGAGCGCGGCCACTGTGGGCACGCACTGGGCCGATCCGACCAGACTCAGCTTGCGGCAGACGAAGTCCTTGGCCGCGCCGGAGACGTCGGCCCCCAGTACGTCGGCCAGGCGCTTCTCCAGTTGCTTCTGGGCGGCCTGGTCCTTGTTCGAGGCGGCCACGGCGGCGTCGATCGCCCCGAGCGCGGCCCGGTCGTTCCCCCAGTCGTACGTCTTGAGCGCGTCGAAGGCCTTGTCGAGGGCCTCGTCGGCCGCGACGGGCGCGGCCCAGGCCACGGCGACGAGCAGGGCCAAAATCAGCATCAGTGCGCGGTTGACTGGAAACATGCTTTCCTCCCTTTCAATCTGAGTGACGTTCGTCGAAATCACGCGGGGTAACACTCGTATGTCGTATCCGTAAAACGGTCTGGCGTCTACACGTGCCGCCAGGGCTCGCGGATCGTCCGGGCGAGCATGCGGTCGGCGATGGGGTCGTCGATGAACTGCTCCTTCTTCGGGTCGAACCGAACCTTGCGGCCGACGCGGAGGCAGATGTTGGCGATCTGGCTGGTGGCGTTCGCCCGGTGCGCGCCTTCGGCGGGGGCGATGGGCGTCTTTCGCGACTTGACGCAGTCGAGGAAGTTGCGGACGTGATTTTCGTTGGGATAGCCTTTGCCGAACTGCCGGCCTTCGAGGAGCGACTTGGGCTCGGCTTCCATGTTGCCGTCGTCGTCGACGTAGATCATGCCCTCGGTGCCGACGAAGCGGACGTGCAGCGGCCACTTGCCCTCCTCGAAGACCAGCTTGACGCCGTTGGCGTAGCGGGCGACGACCGTGCCCTCGGCCAGCTCGAACTCGACGGGCGTTTCGTCGTCGGCGCCATTGGCCCACTGGCAGAGGTCGACGGTATGACTACCCCATTCGGTAATCGTCCCGCCGGAGAAGTCGAAATGGCACATCCAGAACTGGCGGGAGAGGTACTTCTTGTTGTACGGGCGCCAGGGGGCCGGGCCCAGCCACATGTCCCAGTCGACTTCCTCCTGGGGGGGCTCCGGCTCGGCGGGCAGGGTGGCAAAGGGGTGATACTTGAACCATTCCGGGGGCGCCTTCTCGGCGTAGAGCGTTTTCAGCTCGCCCAGCTTTCCGCTCTGGGCCAGGTCGACCGCGTACTTGAAGCGGGGGACGCTCCGGCGCTGCGTGCCACACTGGAAGACGGTGCCGTAGCGCTCCATCGTCTGGCAGAGCGCGCGGCCCTCGGTCACGGTGACCGACATCGGCTTCTCGCAGTACATGTCCTTGCCGGCCTTGGCCGCCAGGATGGCCGCCGTCGTGTGCCAGTTGTCGCCGGTGGCGACCAGCACCGCGTCGACGTCGTCGCGGGCCAGCAACTCGCGCAGGTCGCGGTAGACGACGCAGTCGGTGTTGCCGTAGCGCTTGTCGACCGCGGCCTTGGCGGCGTCGCGCTTCTTGCGCTGGACGTCGCAGATGGCGACCATCTGGACGTCGTCGTTGCCCATCAAGGCGGCCATGTCGTGCATGCCCCGGCCGCCGCAGCCGATCGTGGCCATTACGATCCGCTCGCTGGCCGGCGCCCGCTCGGGCCCGCCCAGGGCGGTCGAGGTAATCACGTAGGGCGCCGCCAGGGCGGCGCCTGCGCCCTTGATAAATCCACGGCGCGTGAGTCGGTTGGGAATCACAGCGAAACTCTCCTTTCGTATACGTGCTGGTCAGGACCAATATCGTCAGTTGACATGATAGCAGAACGGGATGGGTTCGGACAGGATCGACGCGGTTTCAGGCAGATGGAGGCGGTTCTGGACAGGATACAGGCGGTTTCGGACAGGATAACAGGATATTCAGGATGGAGATTACTCCAAACCCCGACCCCTCCTGCCGCGCCCCACGTTCCTTCCGACTTGCACCTCATCCTCTTCATCCTGCGATCCTGTCCGAATACGAGCTTCTTTGATCCTCTTCATCCTGTGATCCTGTCCGAATACAAAAGCCTTCGATCCTCCGATCTCGTCTGGACTCACTTTCACAGCCTCCACGGCTCGCGCATCGCCCGGCCGGTGAAACGGTTGGCCTGGTCGTCGCCCACGAACTCGGCCTTGGCCGGGTCCCACTTGAGCGGGCGGCCGAGCCAGTAGGCGATGTTGCCGACGTGGCAGACGATGACCGAGCTGGCGCCGATGGCCACGTCGGCGGCGGGCCGTTTGCGGGATCGCACGCACTGGAGGAAGTTGGCCTGGTGGTTGCTGCTCTCGTAGAGGTGGATTTCGTCGGGACCGATCTTCACGTCGGCCAGCGATTCCGGCTTGGTCTTGATCCCGCCGCGCCAGACGCTCACTTCGCCCTTGGTCCCTTTGAACACGACCAGGGCCCCGGGGCGCCCGTCGGTCCCCCAGCCGCCCTGCCCGGCCTCTAGCAGCACGCCGTTGGGGTAGCGGTAGGTGAGCGTTTTGAACTCCTTGCCGTCGGGCGTGAAGACCTCGGCCGGGCCGGAGCCGTCCATGTCGAGCCCCCACTGGACGATGTCGAAGTCGTGGGCGCCGCGGTCGGTCATCAGGCCGCCGGAGTAGTCGCGCCAGGTCCACCACTGCCGAAGGTGCGTGCCGCGGTCGGGGTGGTAGGGGGCCCAGGGCGCCGGGCCGAGCCAGGCGTCCCAATCGAGCCCCTCCGGAACCGGCTCGGCCGGAAGGTCGCAGTGACGCGAGGTCCCGCCGGGCTCGGTGAACACGCTCTTCACTTCGCCGATGTAGCCGTTTTGAACCAACTCGCAAGCAAAGCGATACCGCCCGTCGCTCCGCTGCTGGGTGCCCACATGGACGACGCGGTCGTACCGGCGCGCGGCGGCCTCCATCGCCTGGGCCTCGCGGATCGTGTACGAAAGGGGCTTCTCGCAGTAGACGTCCTTGCCGTGGCGGCAGGCCTCGATGACCATCACCGCGTGCCAATGTTCGGGCGAGGCGACGAGCACCGCGTCGAGGTCGTCCCGGGCCAACAGCTCGTGGAAGTCGGCATACGCCTTGCCCTGGTACTGGGCGGCCGTCTGGTCGCGGCGGTCCCGGTAGCAATCGCAGGCGGCGACCATCTGCGCCCCGCCGGCCACCAGGCCCTTCATCACGCTGCGGCCCCGGTTGCCACAGCCGATCTGGCCCATCACGATCCGCTCGCTCGCCGGCGGCTTCTCGGCCGAGCCCAAGGCGGTGGACGCAATCGCGTACGGTACGGCCACGGCGGCGCACGCGCCCTTGACGAAGCCGCGGCGTGTGATTCGCTCCTCAGTCACTGCGAGTCCCTCCTCTTACAAGTCTGTGCTGCTGCCGGTTGCTATGGACTGGATATTCAAGAAAGTGTGGTTGACGGGATAACAGGATTTTCAGGATGAAGAAGGTAGAAAGTGTGGTTGACGGGATAACAGGGTCCCTAGGATGAACGAGGTCGAGAGTGATGTTGATCGGAAATCGGGGCGGACCATTCATATGCCGTTCGTAGTGACCGCATTCATGCGCCCCGAAGCCGCTTCGGACCGTTTCGACCCGATGAATCAGGGCACGACAAGCCCTGGTGAATAATCGAGGACACGATTCTCAAGTTGACCAACGTGAGGAACATGTCGGCCGCCGGACCCCCTCATGACAACTCGTCCGGGGCCAACCGCCGACCACATTCTCCCGTCCCCTTTCATCCCGTCTATCCTGTTATCCTGTCCATTCTATCGTCTTGTTATCCCGTCAAACCCCCTCTTTCCCAAGGCCCTTCAGCGTCCGCACCTTTCGCTTGACTTCCACTTTCTCTTCGCCGAAATTCAACAGCAGGCCCACGTCGATTCCTGTCGCCACCAGGTAGTTCACCAGTTGGACTTCGTGCTTCTCGGCCAGCCGGCGAACCGATTTCAGCTCCACCATCACCACGTCCTCCACGAGCAAGTCGGCGAAGAACTCCCCGACCACCTCTCCATCGTAGTGCACGGTGATCGGCTTCTGCGACTGGGCGCTCAGGCCCGCTTTCTCGAGCTCGATGATCAAGCACGTCTCGTACACGGATTCGAGGAAACCGAACCCCATCTTGTTGTACACGCGGTACGCACACCCGATCACTTTCTGGGTAATCTCTTCGTACTGCATCGGAGGCCCCTCACTCGGCGATATGCACGCCTCGGCAAAACGTTTCCCGTGGCGGGGAGTTGTTGACAGGATGCACAGGATTGAGATCCCAGGGTTAATATCATGAAGACCGCGCTAGCTATTGCCCTCCGTCTCCCTCAATTGGCTCCTGAAGTCTCATCACAGGGCCCTTCGTCAACACGTGCTCAGGATCGGCCGAAAAACAACTTCCCGACTTCCGTAGCAGGCCACGCCGTGTGCCGCCCGCACAAGGCCGGCGGGGACGCTCCCGAAATCGGGAATTCATCCGTCCGCCGCCCCAAAACTTCTCTCCCCTGTTCTATCCCGTCCATCCTGTTATCCTGTCAACAGACCTCCCGTCCTATCCCTGCCATCCCGTCCCGTCAACACATCCCTATCCCCCACGGCTCGCGCATCGCCCGCGACCGCATTCGGTTGGCCGTCTCGTCGTCGAGGAACTCCTCCTTGTCCGGGTCCCAGCGGAGCTTGCGGCCGAGCTCCATGGCGATATTGCCGATATGGGCGACGGTCGAGCAGCGGTGGCCGATCTCCGCGGGGAAGTACGGGTCGCGGCGGCTCTTGACGCAGTCGAGGAAGTTGCGGTGCTCGCCCTGAGGGCAAGTGAACAGATGCACGTCGTTGGGTCCGATGACGCTATCGAGAATATCCTGGGAGCTGGCCTGGACCGGGCGCCGCCAGCCGGTGTTACCCACCCAGCCGTCAGTGCCCTCGAAGCGGAGACCCGTGCCGACGCTGTCGACGTGCAACTCGACTCCGTTGGCGTAGCGATACACCAGGTGGTAGTCGTAGAAGGTATCGTAGAGGCCGTTCTCGTGCCGTTTGCCGATGCCCTGGACCTCGACGGGCCCGGTTCGCTCGGTGTCGTTGGCCCACTGGGCCGTGTCGAGTTGGTGGGCGCCCCAGTCGGTGAAGTTGCCGCCGGAATAGTCGCTGACGCCGCGCCACCGGCCCAGGTGCAGCCCGTTGCGGAAAGGCTTCCATGGGGCGGGGCCCAGCCACATGTCCCAGTCGAGCCCTTCGGGAATCGGCTTGGGGGCCGGGTCACCCGGCTCGAGCGGACCGGGCGGAAGCTGTACGTAGATCTTCTGGAGCTTGCCGATCCGCCCGTTGCGCACCAGCTCGGCCATGCGGTGGTAGATCTGCACCGACCGGTCCTCGGTCGACGTCTGGAACACGGCCTCGTAGCGCCGGACGGTGTCGGCCAGCAAGCGGCCCTGGGCGATGGTGAGCGTCGGCTTTTCGCAGATCGCGTCCTTACCCGCGCGGATCGCGGCGACCGACATGGGCACGTGCCAATGGTCGGCCGTGGAGATCATCACCCCGTCGACGTCATCCCGGGCGACCACGTCGCGCCAATCCTGGGTCGTGGGGCAGGTGAAGGCCTCGCCGCGCTTGGCGCGGATCGTCTTGAGCCCCTCGGCGATTCGTCGCGTGTCGACGTCGCACAGGGCGACCAGCTCGGCGTCGGCTTGGGCCAGGAACATCTGGAGGTTCCGGTGGATGCCGTGCCCCCCCAGGCCGATGAACCCCATGGCGATCCGGTCGCTGGCGGGCGGCTTCTCCGCGTTTCCCAGAGCGGCCGACGTGAGCACGTACGGCGCCGTGGCCATCCCCCCGACCGCCGCCGCGGTTTGCCTCAAAAATCGCCGACGGTCCGAAAGTGGCCCAACTCGCTCGCTCATCCGTCGCCCTCCTTCGCGTGCATGGTCCCGGTTGGTTCGGACAGGATAACAGGATAAAGAGGATAATTGCCCAGACAAACCGGCATGCCCACCACAAACGAGAGCAACACTTCTCTCGAACGGTAACTCGTCTTCACCTCCTCGTCATCCAGTCAATCCCGTCATCCTGTCTTCCATCGCTCCGTCCTGCCCCGCTATATCTGCCACGGCTCCCGCATCGCCCGGGTGAGCATGCGCGAGGCTTCCGCGTCGTCGATGATTTCTTCCTTCACGGGGTCCCAGGTGATCTTGCGCCCGGCGCGGATGGCGATGTCGCCCAGATGGCTGATCACGTCGCTGTGCACGGCGTCGTCGATGTTGCTCACCGGCGTCTCGCGCGTGCGCACGCACTCGATGAAGTTTCGCTCCTGGCCTTTGCCCTCGGGTAGGCGGAGGTCGTCGGCCGAGAGCGGCGCATCGCGGAGCGACTGCGGCTCGCAGTCCATCGACGCGTAGTAGACGGCGATCCACCCTTCCGTGCCGATCAGTTGGGCGTAGTTGTTCAGCTTGGCGAGCCGGGGGTGCTCGTCCTTGGGCAGGCCGTTTGCCCAGAAGCTCATCGCGACGCCGCTGGCGAACCGGATGTGCAGGTCCCAGTCGTGCACCGCGTCGTTCGGGCCCTGCTTGTCGATGACGCCCGTCCCCTCCACTTCCCAGTTGCCCTGGAGGTGGGTGTCGAACGACCAGACCAGCAGGTCGAGCGGATGGGCGCCCCAGCCGGCGATGAAGCCGATCGCGTAGTCGTAGACGTGAAACCATCCGGGGCCGCTGTCCGGACACCCGGTATAGGCCCGCCACGGCGCGGGGCCGAGCCAGAGGTCGTAGTCGAGCCCCTCGGGGACGGGTTTGGGTTCGCGCGAGCCGCCGCCGATGCTGTTGGGCGCCTTGACGCGGATTTCGCGAATCTCGCCGACCCGCCCATTGCGGATCAGCTCGGCCCCTAGGCGACAGGCCGGCCGGCATCGAGCTTCCGTGCCGTACTGGAACACGCGAT
>CAZDHR010000208.1:0-12309 GCA_964505295.1 uncultured Planctomycetaceae bacterium | reverse complement strand
GCTTCCACTTCCGCCACAACGTGGCCCGCGACGGTCGGCGACGCTGCCCGTCGGGGAAGATCTGCTCGGTGGAGGCCAGTTGGCGCAGAAAGCGACCGGTCTCTTCCGGAGGAATCTCTCCGTAGAGCAAGGGACTCAACAGCGAACACCAGAAAACGGCCCACTGTTCGGCTCGATCCGGCATCGAAGGCGCTCCTTTCCGCACGGTTGGCTCGTGCGAAACGGAGTCTACCTCACTTCCAGCCTTGGCCCGTTGCATAGCGGGGGAAGATTCCCTCGCCGAACAGTCCTTCACACACGCGGTCTGCGGCAAGCAACTGCATGGCCTGTTGGAGCGTGTGTTGCCGGTTCAGAGAACGGTACTTCCGGGTTGTCACCGCCCACGGCTGACGGTGCAGCGTCGAGTTGGGCTCTTTTTCCCGAATCAACCCCCAAGCGGCCCGCAGCGTGCCCGGCATCCCTCCCAGCCACGACAACCACCGCCACACCGTACTGGGGGCCAAGCCCACGGGCCCCCGCTCGTTCGGTCTTGCGCGGTCGTCGTACATGATGGCCATCCCCTCGTGCTCGGCGGTCTTGCGGTAGGAGTGATCGGTTCCCAGGTACTCGCTGGCTTTTTCCAACACCGGCTGCTTGACAAACCGCTTGCGCGGCAAGGCGAAAGGGCGGGTAATCGGTGAACCGCTTCCCGCAGCGCACACAGCGCCAACGCAAGATCCAGGACGTCGCCACGTGGATGCACCGCCCGATGACCAGCCGGAACTTGCGCCGCCGGCAGTCGTGCACCCGAAACGGCCCCTCGACCGCACCACAACCAGGACACGCTTGGCCGTAGCGCACCCGTTCTCCTGCCTCCACCCTCCGGGTGTGGGTCTTGACTTCCTGTTCGAAGTCCATGATCGTAGAAACACCCTTTTTAGGTGGGGGGCGTGCCGCGATCGTCAGGTCCACACGCCTCCCCCGCTTTCCTTCCCCACAGGAACATTGCGAAGCGACCGCGGCGCGTCACAAGCGGGGGGCGGGGTCCTATTTTCGCATTCTTGGGGCGGGGTCGCAGGGCGGGGGCTGCCCAGGCGGCGAGCTTGGCGCCTCACTCACTTCAAGCCCCGCACCCGCTCTCCGTCTCGCAGAATTCGAGACTTAGCAGCTAGCGGTTGAGAGGATACTTTTTCTTGATCGTGGCGACCGTCTTCGCCAGAATGCGATCAATGCTCCGTCTCGGTTACGTTCGGTTGCAAGCCCGCTGGTTGGACAATGCAACGGTCTGCGTGCGGGCCAACCGCCATCGGCAGCTCCGTTGCCGAGGCGGCTCGGCCGTTTTGTGCTTTCATACCGCGCAGGACCTACGGCTCTTGGGCCAAACCCGAAGAGGCAGTCCGACGCGCGCCGAGTTTTCGCACCCAACATGCTCCGCAAATGCACGGTTCACGTCCACAGCTACCGGCGAGGTCGGTTGGACCGGGTGGGCCGGTGGCGGCTTGGACGTGTTTGAGCATCGCTTGGTAGCCGGGGGCGGTTTTGGCGGGCCAGTGGAGGCCGCGGCATTGGGACCAGCCGCCTGCGGAGGCGGCTAGCGGGGCTTGCAGCACGCGGCTTTCCTCGAGCAGCGCCATGTTGACCAGTGCGGCGAACGGCTGCTCGGACATGCCTTCGTGGCAGCGGCCGCAGGTCCGGGCAATGGAGCGACGCAGTTGACGTTCGCCTTCGGGCGATGGCCGGCGTCGCTCCGGACGGTTGAACGAGTAGTCGCCGAAGTATTGGCCGTTGAGGTCCAGCCACTGGACGATGCGTAGGAAATTCTCGCGGTCCAGTTCGACGTACTTGCGATGCTCGCCGACGAGGAGCCAGGGCAGCCGGCTGGCGTGGGCGTAATAGTCGCGCGGGCTGCTTTGCGTCGATTCGATGCCGGTCAGTGCCAGTGCGACCCATCGGCCGTGGACCGCGTCGGGCCGGTCACGTTGCCGCTCGACTGCACGATACAGTTCGCCCAAGTCGACTTGCCCGTCTTTGTCTGAATCGATCGCTGCAAAGCGAGTGTGCATGATCGGGGGTGCTTCCCGGCGTGTCAGCCGCCCGTCGGCGTCGCGATCGGCCGCACGCAGGTTAGCCAACTGCGTATATTGCCGGAACAGAGTCGCCCCCCAGGCCCCCAGGCCGCGGAACCTCGCCGGCGGGTCAGCCCACGCGCGGTAGGCCTGCCGGAACTCGAAGCTCTCGTGCCCCAGGTGCGCGATCAGTTCTGGCCGGGCGACGAGCGACTCGTAGGCGACGCTGAAGCCCATCTGGTAGCCGGTGCACTGCCGCGTGGTCGGCGTGCCGATCAGGTTGAGCCCGCCGGCGGTCTCTTCGAGCCCGTGACAGCGGATGCAGTGCCGGTCCAGCACCGGCTGTACGGTCCGTGCGAAGCTGAACCCGCCCTCGTGCCGCAGCCCGGCGGGCGGGTCAAGCTCGCGCACCTCAATTCGTTCGGGCAGCGTTGTCACGGTCGTCGGGCCGGTTGTGTGCCGCGGCTCGTGGCACCCGACGCAGCCGAGCACCTCGCCCGGCCGGACCCAAACCTGGCTGCGCATGGTCATGACGGCCATGCCGCGCTGGTCGAGCAGTTGGAACATGAGCGGCACGTCGGCCGGGGCGCGGAACGCCACCGAGCCATCGGGATTGACCGGCACCGCGCCGACGATGCCTTTGACCACCTCGTTGGCCACGGCACTGGAAAACGCTCGGCCGGGTGTCGGCTGCGGATGAATACGGATCACACGCAGACCTTTCACCGTGCCGCGGGGTATCCCCGCCTCGACGTCGGGCCGGCTGCGGTAAACATCCTGGACGAAGAATATGCCCTCGTCGCTGCGATGGCGTGCCGGTTCGCAAGCCTCGTAGTCGCGTCTCTCCGGGATGCGTTCTCCGTCTCGAAGAGACGGAGCTACGACGGGCGGCACCGGACGCGGCTCGAGCGGCATGGGCAAGAAGCAGGAGATGTCCGGGTCGCGATAGATCAGCTCCCGCCCGCCGAGCGTGTCGATCAGGTAGATGCCGTAGCCGTTGGGGCGTGGCGCCGGCTGGCCCCAGCCGAGCGGATCGGGCGCGTAAGCGACCAGGAACAGCTCCTCGCCGAGCGGCCACGGCGTGGCGTAGTTTTCCTGCGGCCAGCCCTCCATCTCCGGCAGCGGCACTTCCGGCGTGATGCGCTTGATCGGGGCCGGGCCGTCGAGTCCTTTCTCCGGGTCGATGGCGATGATCGATCCGGCCGTGAAGCTATGATGCCCGCAGGCGGTGGCCACGACCTTGTGCGAGCCGGCTATGGCACGCGGTTCGGACACCATGCACGGGTTACGCGTGTAGTTGCCGTAGAAATGCACAACGTTGGTACCGTCCGTCCGGCACGCCCAGAGGCTGAGGAACGGCTGGTTGTTCCGGTTGATGTAGTCCCAGCGGCAGAAGACGATGCGGGCGTCCGGCAGCACGCTCGGCTCCCATTCGTTGACCTCGCCGAACGAGATGCGCTCGATGTTCGAGCCGTCGGCGTCCGCACGGTAGAGCACATAGCTGGGCGCGTAGCGGCCGGCATGGCAGCGGCCGTAGGCCTGGCAACGCGTGGAAACGAAAACGAACCCGCCGCCCGGCAGGTAGCACGGGTCGAAGTCCTCGATCAACGCGGTCTGACGCCCCTGCCAGCCGGCCAGCGGATCAGCACGCGTGCCGGTCAGTTGCCGTACCCGGCCGGTCGCAAGGTCCAGCTCGTAGATGAAGAACCGTCGCGGCGCGGCCTCGACAACGTGCTCGAGCATCCGCTGTAAGCCCGGGCGATGAGCTGGCGCGATCTGCCGCTTTTGCATCCGAGCGGGCAGGAACGCGTTCATGGTGCTCAGCAGCAACTCCGGTCGGTCGTGCCACGCTTCCGGCCCAGGTACCGTATGGTCGCAGAAGGCGAAGATCACTCGCTCGGCGTCGAAGGAAAGGTCTGGGTGCATGACGCAGCCGGTCGGCAGCTTGCCGGCCAGCAGTTCGCGGCAGCGCGGCTGCTCTTTCCACCAATCGAGCACACACAGCCCCGGGCCCGGCACGCTCCAGCGCCCCAAGAGTTGATCGCACATATGCGACGCAACGCCCACCAGCGGCGGCGGGCGCTTGTTGATCAGCAGCCGGTCGAAATCCAGCAGCGGATGCGACAGGATGATCCGTCGCCGCAGCCAGCGCGCTTTCAAATATAGCGACTTCCAATCCTCGTCCTCGCCGGCCGCCGCCGCTTGCCGTTCGAGCCGCAGGAGTTCAGCCGCCATCGCCGGTCGATCCGTCACACGTTCGACAAACTCCAGCGTCGCTCGGGCAAGCTTGAGCGCCTTGGCGGTCGCAGCCTTCAGCTTCAACCGGTCACCGCTACCCCCACCCACCCGACGCATCCAGTCCGCCTCGACCGATGCCCGCCATTCGGCACCGCTTTGCACACCGGCCCGGGCATGAGCCGCGGGCGCCGCTAGTAGCAGTGTGCCGACCGCCAAGAGCACCTTCGCAATCATTGACCGTTCTCCTTCCGCCGCTTGGAAATACCTAAAGTATCAGCAGCCACAGTGGCCGGACAGAGGAACTAACCCGCAAAAGCGTCAGAAGTTTCGCGGGAATCTGCCTGTGCAGGGCATTCGACGCGGACAGTCGAAGTTTGCTCAGGCTCTGCCAGTCTGCTCGCGCACTTCACTCGCACTTGACGAGTTCCGTCACCTTGACGTTGTCAAACTCGGCCCACGTTTCGAAGACCCAGAGGGCGATCCGGCCGGAGCGCATGATGTCGGGAAGGCGCGGCAGATAGCCATCGACGCACTTTACGTCATCAATGTAGCCCTCGAAATGGTTTCCCATGAATCGGATCCGAAAAAAGGGGACGCAGCTCTTTTTTGGGGATTTGGGCAAGATGTTTGCGGATCTTCGTTGGGTCCGAATCGTGCATTCGAGTCGAAGCGGAGCGGCCGTCTGATCGCCCCACTGCTCGCGGCCGCAAAGAGAGCTGTGTCCCGTTCTCTCCTTGTCTCACTCAGACGGGGCATGACCGCTCGCTCATTTGGCCGAGGCACACAATACCCACGATCCCAGCTTTACCCAGGCCTCCGGAAAAGAGCTGCGTCCCCTTTTTCCGACATCAGGTAGGCGATGATGTCGGCCAGCTCCTGCTTGGTCACGAGCTTCTCGTTGCCCTCGGGCATGATCGACATGCCGGTGTTGACCAGCTCGTCGATGTTGGTCCGCAGCACGGTGTCGCTTTCGCCTTCGGCCCGCTTGAGCGTGATGCTGGTGGCCGTCTCGGCCTCGATCATGCCGGTTACCGAGAGCCCGTCGTCGGTGACGACCACGTAGTTGAGGTACTGCGGCAGCACGTCGCGGTTGGGGTCGAGCACCGAGATGAGAATCGTCTCCGGGCCCCGGTTCTGGATCGTATCGAGCGGCAGCCCGAGCTCCACGCCGTAGCCCTCCAGCAGGTGGCACTGGGAGCACTCGCGGCGGAACACGGTCCGGCCGCGCTCCGAGTCCCCGCGCATCCGGAGCACGTCGCTCCACGCCTTGACGACTTCCTCGCGCGGCGCGAGCTGCGCGCTGGCAAGGAGCCCGGCAGCCTCCTCGCGGATGGACGGATCGGGGTGCGCGATCAAGAACTGGACGCGCGCCGGGTCGAGCTGGCTGGGCATGATCACCTCGTCGCGAATCGCGGCCAAGAGCGTCGAGAGCCGCTCGGGCCGGGCGAACAGGGCCTCGGCCGCCTCGCTGCGTACCTTGGGTGTAAACCCCAGCCACGCCTCGACGATGATCTCGGCCACGTCCTCTTCCGCAAAGTGATTGAGCGCCTGGATGGCCGCCGTTTGGACTTCCTGGGCCTGCGTGCTGTCGAGCATGTCGGCGAGGATGTCGACCACGTCGTCCAGCGGCGCCAGCCCCAGCGAGCGAATGGCCGCCACGCGCTCGTCGAGCGACGCGCCCGAATCGGCCGCCGTCGCCTTGGCCTGCTCGATCATCTCGGCAAGCAGGTCGCCGGCCCGGGATCCGCCGCTCGCGCCCAGACTCGCCAGCAGCGGGCTCCCCGCGTCGGCCAGCCCCTTGCTCAGTCCGCGGACCGCCGCCTGGGCGAGCTGCTTCTCGTTTTCGGGGAAGCCCTCCAGCGTCCGGAGCGCCTCGGCCACCTGATCGCCGCGGTTTTCGAGCCCCGTCTGCTTGGCCAATTCCTCCAGCAGCGCGCGCCCGGGCTTGGTCGCTCGCCACTGCGTATCAGCCGCGAGCTGGGCGAACATGGCCCCGGACCGACCGAGGCACGAGCTGAGCACGGCCAGCCGCACCCAGCGGTCGGCCACGTCTCGCTTGGCGATCGCGGCCAGCGCGGCGGTTGCCTTCGTCGCGGAGATTTCGCCGAGCGTAAAGGCAAGCTGATACCGCACCCGAAGGTCCGCGTCGCCGGTCATCGCGTAGAGCTTTTCACGCACGGCCGGCGAGTCGGCCAGCACGCGCTCGGCCAGGCGCACGGCGTGCTCACGGACTCGGGGATGCTCGTCGTCGAGCCGGGCGAGGACCGTCTCCGCGTCGAGTGCGCCCAGCCCGTCGAGCGCGTACATCGCATGCATTCGCCCCAGCGCCGACGGCGACTCGGCGGCCAGCTTCCCCAGCGGCCCGATCGCCTTGTGGTCCTGCCGCTCGAACAACAGCCGGCTGGCCGTGCGCCGATGCCAACTGTTGGGATGCACCAGAAGGGCGACCAGCTCGGGCGTCGACGCCTCGCCCAGCCGCACCGGCGGGGGTTGCTCGAACCCCTCGGGCACGAACCGGTAGATGCGTCCGCGGTCGTTGCCGGTCGACAGATCGATGTGCTTCTTGGCCGACGGCGGGACGGCCCCGGGATGCTCGTACACCTCGCGGTACATGTCGGCCAGGTAGAACGCGCCGTCCGGGGCATGGGCGAGCTGGATGGGACGGAACCAGATCTCGTCGGAGGCGAGGAACTCCCGTTTTTGCTCCGTACGATACGCCGCGAAGCCGACGCCGTCCGGCTCCAGACGCAGGCGGTGCACAATGTTGCTCGACCCCTCGCAGACGAACGCGTTGCCGTGGCATTCCTCCGGCAGCGCACTGCCCGTATAGATCGTCGTGCCGCAGACGCCGGTGAAATACCCGGCCGGGGTCCCGCCGCCTTCGATCGGCCCGGTGAACGTTCCCTTCAAGCGGAGTTCGGTACGGAGGATCCGCCAGGGCTCGACCGGGCTGGTCCGATAGACGGCGTTGCCGTCCTTCCAAATGGCCACGCGCGGGGAGGGGGCCGCCAAGTACGGGTTTCGGGCGATGTAGCGGTCCTCGTACATCATCATGTAAATGGGGGCGCTGTTGGAGCATTCGAACTTGCGTCCCCACGCGTCGAAGCTCATCCCGTACTGGGCGCCGCCGCTTTCCAGACGAAGCTCGCCGGTGCGCGGGTGGAAGCTGAAGTCGCGCCCCCGCGACTGGATTGGCTTGGCCTCGCGTCCCTCGCCCCCTTTCTCCCAGCGCACGGCCCGAAGCTCTCCGCCCGTCGTGCTGGTCATGCCTTGGATGCGGTTGCCCAGGCCCCAGCGGAGGCTGTTGGGAAGCGAGTTCGGATTGCTCAGCCCAAACCCCGTGATGACCACCTCGCAGAGATCGGCCTTTCCGTCGCCGTCCTCGTCTTTGCAGTAGAGCACATCGGGGGCGCTGGCTAGGAACACGCCGCCGTCGAAGCACGCCACCGCCGTCGGGCACAACAGCTCGTCGACAAAGACCGTAGTCTTGTCGAATTTGCCGTCGTGGTCGGTATCTTCCAGCAAGGAGACCCTAGCGGTCTTGGAGAGGAACTGGGCCGAGTTCTGCTCCGCATAGGTCGTGAGCTCGACGACGTACGCCCGGCCGTTCTCGTCGAACGTCAAGTCAATCGGGTCGCGGACCAAAGGCTCGGCGGCCACGAGCTCGATGCGAAAGCCCGGAACGAGGTGAAACGCCTTCATCGACTCGGCCGGCTCCCTGGGGGGAATGCGAGGCAGCCGGTCCTTGTAGTCGACGTTCGGATCGATCTTCTCGACGTAGCCGTCCTGCTTGACCTCGTAGACACCCTGCTTCATCTCTTTTTCGGAAGCCGCGTCGATGCCGGGCGCCGGGCTGGTGAGGATGACGAGTGTTAGTAGCGCACGAAGACCGGAAAGCAACAGATGGGGGCGAAGCCGCAAGCGGCTGGAGAAGTAGTCGCTGTTCATCGTTCCGACGCTTGCTCTCGAAGCGACCCTTGCAAGTGGATGCCCCACGCGCCCGGGCCCGCTACTCGACCCCGAGCAAGTACCGAATCGCCTTGTTCACCAACGCCTCGCTTTCGGGCACCACCGCCGAGGCCGAGGGCTCGTAGCCTCCCTCGTCGAACGCCTTCTCCGTGCACACGTACCCCGGCGTGCCCAGCCCGTAGCCCGCCACGGCCACGAACTCGTCAGGCAACAGGCCCTGGGCGTAGTGCTGGAAAGCGATCAGCGGCTCGCCTGGCAAGTGTACGACCCGCGCCGGACCGATCCACACCGAGCTCAGCTCGATCGGCTGCTGGAGCCGCTCGTAGCAGGCGAGGCACCCGGCGGCGCTGATCCGCGCTTCGGCGATCCGCACGCGCTCTTTCTCGCGATGGTCCTCGGGAAGCTCCTCGGAGATCTTTCCAGGGTCCTCCAGCGTCGCGCGGTTCTTGTCCGGGTCGCGGCTGCCGTCGGTGCGCGCCGTGAACTGCACCGGGACCGTGCGCCATTCGAGCCGATCCATGGGCACCGGCCGGGTGGAGGCGATCGATGCCTTCATCCCCGCATAGAGCCGCTCGGCCAGCGCCGCGCGGCACTCCGGCGTGCCTTCGTTGTACTTGCCCGCCGTCACGTCGCCCGCACAGCCGGTGAAGTAGATCTGAAACACGCCTTCCTCTTTCTGGAGCCGCTCGCGGGCCATGCCGGGGAAGTCGTAGCTCGCCCGGCCGTCGCGGTAGAAGGTCTGCGGATGCGTCGCGTAGTAGTGCATTCGCACGATCGGTTTGTCGCCCTGGGCGAGCGTGATCGTCTTCAGGAACGGGTCGATCGGCCCCTCGGGCATCGCCCGCAGCTCGGGGTCCCGGCACGCGCTCCACCGCGTCAACAGCTTTCCTTCCGGCGTAATCACGCGGCGGATCGCCGCCACTCGATCGACCTTGGCCCGGCCCAGGCCCACCGTATCAAACGGCTGGAACTCGGACTTCCCAACGGCCTCGGCCAGCCGGTCGGTGATTTCCACGACCGACTTCAGGTTGCGGAATTCGGGCGGGTCCTTCTGCTTTTCCAATAGCTCCTGAGCGCTGCCGTCGAACGACGGGGCCGTGTGCTGGTGGACGCAGTGGACGGCCACGCACGACGGCTCGGCCCCCGCCGCGGCCGCGATCTTGGTCTGAAACATCCGGTGCGTGGCGTTTCGCAGGGTGCACCAATCGACGGCGCACAGCACGTACCGCTTCCCGCCGTCGTCGAGCACGATGCCCTTGGCCAAGAGCGGGTGCTCCACCGTCTTCAGCGGGAAGCTGTAGAGCCGGTCGCCCAGGGGAAGCGTCACGTCGGCCTGAAACGTGGCCACGCGGAAGCGGGGAGGCTGGTCTGCGGGAAGGGCCGATTCCGCACAACACGCGATCGCAGTGCTCAACAGCAACGCGCACAAGATCAAGCGGTTCATAGGTGACTCCTCTCTGACATCGGACCGAGTCTATTGAGCCCCATACCGTAAATACACCGGACCCGCGGCTGCGCGTCCTCCAAGCCCAGGGGTTGCAACCCCTGGGCTTAAAACGAGCAGTATCGGGGCAACCCCCGGCTTGGCACAAGCAGTAAGGGGATGCTCGCTACGCGGGATTCAGTATCACGACCGCCCTCGATCAGTCCAGCGGTAGCCCACTGGCCAGCAGGATCGTCTCGTGGACGGCCAGGTCGTGGGAAGGTGGGTAGGGGTTCTCTCGTTCGCCGCGGACGATCTGGGCGAGCTCCGCCAACTGGTCGTCGTAGCGGCCGGGCATCGGCGGGAGGTCGACTTCCTGGTAGCCCCGCTTAAACTGCCCGCGCGCCTCGGCAAGGGCCAGAAGCAGTTGCGGCGGCTCGAGCGGCCGGATGTCCACGGTCCCTTCGTCGCCGCAAACCACGAACTGCCGCCGCCGAAAGCCCTCGACCTCGACGACCGCGCTGCGGATCGTCGCCGTCGCCTTGGGGTATTCGAACACGGCGATCATGTTGTCGGCCAGGTCGTCCTGCGCGGGCCGGGTGCGCCGCGGGTAGGGCGTCACGCGGTCCGGCTTTCCCAACGCGGAGACCATCGCGTCGATCAGGTGGCAGCCCAGCTCGAACATCGTGCCGCCGGGATACTCGGCAATCTGGAGTCGCGTTGCGGCACCGACCATCTTGCTCATCACGCCGTGGAGCTCGAACACCTCGCCGAGCCAGCCTTCGCGCACCGCGCGGAAGCAGAACTGGAAGGCCGGGTTGTTGCGGAACATGTAGCCCATCTGCACCGCAAGGTTGCGCCGCGTCGCCTCGTCCATCACCTTCTTGAAGGCCGAAAGCGACTCGCCCGCCGGCTTGTCGAGGTGCAGGTGCATGCCCGCCTCGACGCACCGGGCGGCCGTGGGCACCAGGTCCCGAACCGTCGTCTCGACGGCCACCGCCTGAAGGCCCTTCGTGCCCAGCAGCTCCTCCTCGGTCATCCACTGGAGGCCGCGGTAGACCGGGTGGTCCTGCCACTTGTGGCGCAGGGCGGCGTCGGGCTCCACCACGCCGATCACCTCGTAGTCGGCCTCGAGCTTCCTGAGCGTGCTCATCTTGCCGCCCGCATGGGCATGGCCCGTGCCGATCTGACCGACCTTCACCCGCGGCTTCGGCGTGCTCCGGTCCTTCATCGCCGGTCGCTCCGCAGCGTGTCCGGCGGTCGCACCCGTCCAACCCAGCGAGGCGGCAAGCCCCAACGCGGCCGTGCCGCCGGTCTCGATGAACTCACGACGTCTGATTCCGGCCACACGCTCGTCCCCCTGAAGCCCCCTGCGGCGAAACGGTCCCCTTGCCGAGTCCCCAGTCTATCTGCGGCCCACCCCCTGGTCAAATCAGCGAAAAACGGGGGACTGGAGCCCCTTGCCGGGCTGGCTTGGACCCGAACCCGCCTGGGCTGCCGACTGTCCTTAGGGCCCCCGGTCCGTTTCGCACTCAGCCGGTCAGGCATATAATGATTCGTTTGGCCGAGCCGGCGTGCCGTTTGGAAATCGCCCAAATTCCCTTGCTTCCCCAAACTGACGGTTAGGAACGATGACTGCCCCACCTCGTCGGATTACCGTTCGCAAGTTTGCGGCCATGAAGGCGGCCGGCCGGAAGATCACCATGCTGACCGCCTACGACTACACCATGGCGGAACTGGTCGACTCAACCGGGATCGAGGGCATCCTGGTGGGCGATAGCCTGGCGATGGTCGTCCAGGGGCATCCCAACACGTTGCCCGTCACCATGGACCAGATCATCTACCACGCCGAGATGGTGGGCCGGGCCGTGAAGCACGCCCTAGTGGTGGTCGACATGCCCTTCTTGAGCTACCACCTCGGCACGCTCAAAGCGGTCGAGAACGCGGGCCGGGTGCTCAAGGAGACCCGCTGCCAGGCGGTTAAGCTGGAACAAGGGCCTGAGCAGATCGATGTCACCTCCGCGCTGGTCTCCGCCGGCATTCCCGTGATGGCCCATTTTGGGCTCCGTCCGCAGAGCATCCACCAGATGGGCGGCTACAGCATCCAGCGCGACCGGGACAAGCTCCTGGCCGACGCCAAGGCGGCCGAAGAGGCCGGGGCGTTCTCCATCCTCCTCGAATGCGTCCCCGGCGAGATCGCCAAGGAGGTCACCGCCGCCGTGAACGTCCCCACCATTGGCATCGGCGCCGGCGCCGGCTGCGACGGCCAGATCCTCGTCATCCACGATGTCCTCCGCCTCGGCACCGGCCGCGTCCCCCGCCACGCCAAAGCCTACGCCGACCTCGGCACCGCGATTACCCAAGCGGTCACCCAATACCGCGACGAAGTCCGCGAAGGCACGTTCCCGGGGGCGGAGCAGACGTTTGAATAGGGGCCTGTGCGAGAAGCGAACAGGGGGGCGTCGCGTTCGGTCGCACTGCCGGCCTATCGGGCAACGTTACACCTCGATCGTCTGGATATGCGCGTGCTTTTGAGTGCGCCTGCCGTTTCGCTGGGGATGTCCCTCTGATTGTTGAAACTGGCGTTGGTCTCCTGGAAAGTTACACTACTACGATTCCGTGTTGACGTCAACC
>CAZDHR010000207.1:0-12347 GCA_964505295.1 uncultured Planctomycetaceae bacterium | reverse complement strand
TCTCCGCGCCCTGCCGGCGCCACAGCCGGTAAGCCTTCTTGAGTGCAGCGAACGCGCTGTACCCGTTGGCGATGTTGTTCTGGATCGACACGCCCCGGCCCATGAGCGTGTAGCTCTCGTGGTCCATCGCGGGGTGAAGCACCCGGCGGGCGTCACTGGCCCCGACGGGCACCTGCGACATGCGGCGGTAAGCAGTGTCCGACATAACGAACCGCGGGTTCCATGCGTTCACACGATACTGCTTGTCGACGCCGAAAACGTGCCGCTCCACGTCGCCCACCGTGTAGGCCGCCGCCGTGCCCGACTCCGACGCAACCGCCGTGGTGCCGCTGGCCGTGAAGATGCCCTCCGGCTCGCTCGTGCCGTCGCCGTTCGCAATCTGGTTGTCCAGCTCGCTCTGGATTCGTTCGCCGATGTTGGCGGCGATGATTCGGCCTAGATTGGCCGCACTATCGGCGAGAACGTCCCGGCCAATTTCGACCGCGACCATCACCGGGAAAACCGTCGCCGTGATGTCGGCGATCAAACCTGTCGTGTCGAACAGGTCGATCGCGCTGCCCTCCGACTGGTTCCACGTCACGGTGGGGTTGTTCACACTGGCCGTCTCGATCGACGATCCGCGGGGAACGTCCTGAATATCGACGTAGGGCACGAACTCGCCGTAAAGCAACGGGTACGTTACCACCATGTCGTCGAAAAACGTGGGATTCAGGTACGAGCCCCCACTCGTCGTGCCGTCCAAAACCGCCTTGACGTGATCGCCGTCCCGGTAGTCGGCCACCCAGCGGCCGTCGATCTCGCCGCTCCAGCTTTCTGTCTCACAACACTCCCGGACGAGGGCGACCTCGTGATCTGAAAGCACTACATCGGCGTATCGCAGCTGGCGGGACGCCCGCAACTTGGCGAGCGAGCCCAACATCGCGTAGTCCTTCTCGGATGGGAGCGTAGCGTCCCGGCCGCCGAAGATGGGGTGGTCGCCCACGCCGACGCCGGGCGTGTTTTTCCACGGCCGGCCCGTCGACTTTTGCAGGCCGACCGGCCGATCGGTGGAGTAGCTTTCGCTGGGTCGCTTGACCCGGCCGCCGCTGCCCTGCATCAGGGCGGTTTGGTGAAAGAACTGGTCTGCCGCTGTACCTTCTGACATGATATGTCCTCGCAAACAAGGGAATTCTTGCCCGCCGCACGCGCCGCGGGCCGTTTGAGCCGCCGTCCCTCGTTAGTGTTTTCGTCTCAGTCGAACATCCGCCCGGGCACGCCGCGAAACATCCTGCCGACCGGCTCGCAGTCGGCCGCCTCGAAGGGGCCGAACTTGCGCCCCAGCCCGGATAGATCCCACGCCGTCGCCGGGTCGTGGCCGTCGTCGATCAGGTGGGTGAGAAACTTCTGGGCCTTCAGCACCACGCGGAAGTCGCCCGTCTCGGCAAGCTCCGCCAGCAAGTCGCGCACCTCGCGCATCGACAACAAGGGCTCGTCGTATAGTGGATCGTACAAGTCAGTCGCCATTTTTTTCGCCTCCAGTTATAAACCGGGGGAAGCGCCGGCGCGAGCTAGGCCCGACGCCCCCCCGGCGGTTGTCGGCCAGCCGCGCCGAGGGGGTCGGCCGGCCGCTCCGGTTTCTACGACGGACAGGGGTAGGGACAAACCCCTGCCCGCCGCGCGCTCGGCGCACGGGGCACACGACACCCCCGCGCGGCCGCTAACTTTCGTCAGTGTGCCGGCACCGCCTCCCTCAGTCGCTTTGTGAACTCCGCGTCGCGGCGCATCCGGTCCGTCTTGATCTTGCTCGCCGCCAGCAAGGCCAGGCAAAACGCCGTGCCAAGATCGGCGTGGCCGTGCTCCCGGGACCGGGGCGATTCAACCCTTACGCCGTAGCTTCGCTCTACCAAGCTCATGCTTCGCAGGTCCCGCGTCAATCGCTCGTCATCGTACAATTCGACCCGGTCGTCCGAGAACCCCGCCATCAGCTCCCGGGCCATCGCGCTCAAGTTGCCGCCCGTCGCGTCGACCGGCTCCATGCGAACGCCCGCCCGCTTCAACCGCTGGGCAGGGCCCGCCAGTTGCCACGGATCGAAACACACCCGGCCCAGACGATAAACCTTCTTGCACCGCTTGACCTCCGCCTCGACCTCCGACAGATCGACCTCCCCGCCTTGGGGCTGCCAAACCCGGGTGTGAAGCACCCGCAGCTTGCCCGTCGGGGCCACCGTGCGATACTCGTTGTTCGGCCGGCTCGCGACGCTCCGCTCCGCCCAACTCTGGAAGTCCGCACGACTCCGAAACGTCGGGGGCAACAGCTCGCCCGCGTCGATCAACAAACGCTCCATCCGCGTCAGCCTCCGGGGCTCCGGCCCCTGCAACTCGTAGCACCCGCAGTGCCTCGCCAGAATGAGCAGCGCGGAGAAGTCCCTCCGCAAGCCGCAATCCAGACCGGCCACCGTCCGCCAACCCGTGCCCGGGTGCTCCCGCGCCGGACCGGCAAGGACGATCGCCCGGTCGATCCACTCCGAACTCAAGGCGTCGCCCGAACCGCTCGACCAGACGCCCCAGTAAAGCCGCTTGAACCGGCTCGGGGGGTTGCGACGCTCCGCCTCCGCCAGTTCTTCGGCTCCGATCCACGGGGCAGGCTCCGCGTGCTGATGAAACGACCAGCGATCCGACTCCCTCGCCAATTCACGCCACTTCCAGCTCCAATGCGTGATCGCGCCGGCGTTTGTCGCGATGATCGTCAGGTTGCGGTCGACCTTGGTGGCGTTGTCTACCATGTTGGCCGCGAACTCTTCGCTGGGGTGGTGGCACAGCTCGTTCAGGATCAGGAGATCAGGCCGGCTCCCGTGCGAACCCGGAGCGTCGGCCGGCACTATCTCGACCACCGCGTCAGTCCGGCTGTTCAAAATCGCGGTCTTCTGGACCATTATCAGCTTGGGCAACCACGGCAACGCACGCACGAACTCCAACAACGCCTTCCGCAACTCGTCGGCCTGTGCCTGGTCGACCGCACCAACTTGCCCCTGCATCGCCCACGGCACGAACGCCACGCACCACAACACCAACGCCGCAAGAACCGAGTCCTTGCCCCCACCTTTGGTCCATTCGCACCACCACCGCCGCAACGGGGCCGCCTGCCTCGCACGCAACGACAACAGGCTCGGGGCCAACGACTCCACAAACACCCGCTGGTAGTCCGTCCGCTGCCGGCCCGTCGCCCCGAACACGTCGGACACGAACCGCGTCGGATCGCTCGCGTACTGGGCAAGTGCGGTGCTATTCATCGGCCGGGGCCTCCAAAACCTCAGTTACCAAGAATCCCCCGCTCGCCGTCAACTCAACACGCCACGTGCCAGGTATCGCAATCGTCGGCACGCTGCCCAGCGGCACCAGCCACGACCGGCCTGCCGACAACCGCTCCGGCTCCGCCTCAAAAAGCTCTCGCGGGGGCTCACTACTACTCGCCATCGGACACCCCTCCCGCGAACAGCTCGGCACGCTCGGCACACGCCGGGCAAAATAGCCTCCAGCCCAAGCCCGTCCAACGCGCCGCCCGCTCCGCATCGGCCGGCGAAATGCCCGCGCCGCACAGGTGGCAGTCGTACTCTCTCCCGGCAGGCCGTGCCGCCGCCGGCCCGGGGGCCGGCGCGACCGGCTCGGCCACGTCAATCTCAATCGGCTCGCCAGCACGCAACCGCTGGATACGGTCCCAGGTCAAGTCGCCGTCGGCATGGGCCCGACACAGCGCCGCCTCCACCTGGTCATCGCTCGCATCGGGCGAGCAACCAAACACCCCCGCCGCCCGCCGCATCGCCGCCGTTACCTGCCGGTCGCCCATTGCTCTCACTCTTTCTTGGCCCACGCTGTTTTGCCCGGCCCCACCCTCGCCACCGTCGTCTTGCCCGGGCCGGCCCGGGCCACGTCCACGCTGCCGGGCCCGACCCGGCTCACGTCCACGCTGCCGGGGAATGACTGGGCCAGCGAACTCACGACGTAGGCCGCGACGTAGCCGGGCGCCAGCACCGTCGGAAACTGCCCGCCGTATCCGCCTGTCTGGTCAAGGATCATGCCCATTGCTCCCCCCCCACTTGTGCTATTGCGTCGTGTCCCGCCTCGTGGCCCAGGCCGCCGCCTGTTGCGTCCGCTGGCTGCCCGACCGGCTCCCCATCCCCGCCGCCCGCCGCCGATCCCGGGGCGCCTGGGGCCGTCTGGCCGGCCGTCTCGTGGCGCGTCTCGCCGTTGCCGCCGGCCGGGGGCGACAACGCCCCGGGCTGGGGGCCGTAGAGGGCGTCGAAAACGTTGTCGGCGTCGCTCTTGTTCAAACCCATCGCCGCCATGTGACGGACAACCGCGTCCGACGCCTTCGCCACCTCCGCCGAATACTTGAGCCGATCCGCGTCCGACATTTCGCCGGCCCGCTGACGCAGCCACTTGGCAGCCAACGATCCGTGCCGCTGCCACTTGCAACATGCCGCGATACACGCCGCCTCATACGGCCCGACCTCCACTGACCGCGCCTCAAGCGACGCCTCCAAGGTTTGGCGCAGCACCTCGACCTGCCGGCGAACATGGTCGCAACCCCTGGGGAGCCGGGGCAACGCCATCCGCAAGCCGTGCTTCGCCGCGTTCTGGTTGCCAAGTGTAGCCATAGTAACTACTTACGTCGATCCTGTGTTGCCGTCAGTCTGCCAGGTTTCGCTCGTCACTTGTCGCCGACGCTCTAGCATCAGCGGCAGGTGACATGCTGTTCGCGGCCGTCGGCCGGCCCGGTTGGACCCCCCCGTCAGCGTGGTGTTCGCCGGCGTCGCGCCGGGCTGACCACGGCGAGGATCGCTGGTCCCAGTCGACAGTACGCCTCGAACTCGATGTCGCCGCAGAATGCCGCACCCATGCTCCAGACAAAACATCCGATGATGCTCGTTGATCCGGTCGGCCAGGTCGGGAAGCTGGGCTGTCTGCGTTGCTATCGTTGTGCTCATTGGCTCGCCCCCTTCTTGCCCTTTTTGAACAGCGAACGGAGCATGGCCAGCCCCTCGTTGATCCGGGTGTAAGCTTGTTGCATCCGGTCGTAGTCCTTGCTGCTCTCGGAGCCTATGCGGATGACGCGGCCGATGTCTTCCTCCATCCGCTTCAGGTACTTTAGGGCCTGGGCGTCGCGGTCGTCGTCGGTGCCCCGGAGGTACGCGGGCCGGTCGTCTTCGGGCTCGGGCACCGGGGCGGGACGGCTCGGCCGGGTGGGAGTCGTTCGCGGCGGGGGCTCGGTCGCGCGGAGCGTCTCGACCGGGGCGGGCTGGCCGTTCGGGCGGGGGGGCTCCGCCAACATCGCGAGGGCGTCGCGAATGGGCAAATCCGACACGCGTGTCGTTTTTGCCGCCGTCTCAAGCTCCGGCCACCGCTGGGCCACCCTCATGTAACGCTGGGCCGTACGCTCCGAGAACTCGCAGTTCTTGTCCAGCCAAGCGCCCCACTCGCCGTGCGCGCACTTGGATTTCGCGGCGAGTAGATGCTCCCCCGCCTCGCGGGCGTGCTCGATCATTGCGGTACCAGCGTCGAGAGCACACTGATGATGCCGGTTGGCCTCAGCCGCCAGCTCCGGCAGGCTCAGCGCGCCAACGCCCCGTTCTTTCAGCTCGGTTGTCATGCCACGACTCCTACTCGCCAGGTAAACCGGCTCGATCCCCAACGATTCGCAGAGACTGAGGACCGCTTCGTAGAGCGGTTGCCCCGTCATCGCACACCACAGATCGAAAATTCCGCCGCGCTTCTGACATTTGAAACACTGCCATCTTCCTTGCCCGACATCTATTGCGAAACTGCCCCGTCCCCTTCCCGTCGATACATGTTCTGGCAGCGGACAGCTCCCCCGCCACTCGTCGCCATACTTCCTCCGTGGTTCCCATCCGATTAAGTGAAGCACAGCTTCAACATCTATTCGATCCCGTGTCTGTTTGTAATCGATACCACGCATGGAAACTCCGACCCTTTGAGCACGTACGGGCTCACACCGGCGGTTGACTCCAGCGCGATCTGGACTACAATCCAGAGACGCTGGTGCCAATCCCGTGGGCACCCGAACCACGCCGGCCCGACAAGTCGCTGTCGGGTCGGCTATCTTCTTGGGTACTCCGACCCTTCGAGAAGCCGGCCAGGGCGCGACCCCTGGAGTACGCTATTCCGGCTCTAGCTACCCCCCCCGATTGAGGGCAAATCCGACACGCGTGTCGTTTTTGCCGTCCCCAACGCCCAAATCCGCAGACCTCTGCGGATTTGCCTCCGTGCGCCCCCTGTCGCCGGCCAACATTTCGGCCAGCCCGTCGAGCAGGGCGTCCGCGTCGGCAGGCTCGACATTGGGGTCCGTCTCGTAACTCACTTGGGGTGTTTCAGCCATCAAAAAAAGCCCTCGCAAGACGCAATCGCGTCTCGCGGGGGCTCATGTCCGCGTGGTCCCCGGTTGCACGCCCCGGGGTGCCGAGTCAGATTGTTAGAGTCTTAGTCTGTAGGATGCGCGCGCCGTGCGCGCATCTTGTACAGTGGTTTGTTCAGTAACCCTTTTTGGTTGTGGCCGGAGGCCGCGTTAAGTTAGCGTCCAAATATCCTGGTAATGTGCCCGCAGTCGCACCGCCGGAGCAGCACGCCCTTGCCGCGCCGCATGGTGGGGACGCTCCGGCCAACCACTGCCGTCCCGTCGGGCGCCTCGCCGGCCACGTCGTGCGCCTCGATCGTGGCGTAGCCCGACGGTCCGGCCACCACGCCCAGCGGCACGCCGCATTTTCGGCAATACACCGCCTTGCTGCCGGGCACCGCGTCTAACAGTAGCAGCCCCTCGGCCAGCCGGGCCAGTAGCAGCCCCGTCACCTCTGCCGTCTCGGGCCGCCGCTTCCGCCGTTGGGATCGTAGCGGTGCAATCACGCCATGACCTCCACGGGCTCGGTCGCCGCCTCGGGGTTGTCGGCCGCCTCGATCGTGAAACGGTAGACCTTTTCGACGTCCAGGGCGACCGGCGGGATGCCGCTCAGCGCCGCAATTCTGGCCATGACCTTGCTGGTCGACATTTCTTGCTCGGTCATCAGTCGCTCGACCACTTGTTCGCCCGCCTGGATCAAGAGCCACCGCCGGCCATCGGCAAAGCACGCCTCCAGCCGCTCCTCCGTGACCCCCTCCAAAAACGTCATCGCCTCCATGGCCGTCTGGAGCGAAAACCCCTTCCCCCGCAGTCCGCGGCCGACGGTCAGCGCCACGACGCTCGTCAGCCCGAACAGCCGATGATTTCCCTTCCCGCCGGGATCGTGCATGGGCGTGATGGCGCCGATCTTGACCCAGTAATTGAGAGTCTGATAGGGTATTCGCGTCAGGTAACAGACCTGCTTGGCAGTCAGAAAGTGCATCGGAAAACCTCCGGTCAACCTCGTTTGTATCTTTATAGGTGGTGGGTGGTCGGCTGTCAAGCGAATTTTTGGCCACGTGCCCCCGCCCCGGTCGAAACACCTCTGCGGTGTGATGTACGCGGGGTAGTGTACAAGCGGACCCCCAGATGTACGGGTGTCACCTCACCCCGCAGCCGCCAGCCGGGCCGCGGCCAGTTGCAGATCGGCCCCCGTGAATGTTAAGATGGGCAAGTCACTTATTGGCGCCGACGCTTCTGCGTCGTAACGCAGATGGGGACCTTTTACGTCCCGAAATGAGCGTGAGCCGTTGTGTTCCAGGGAATCCCGCTCCGCCGACGTGGAGCGTCCCCGCGGTGCGTTTCCGGGCGGGAACGCGGGGACGATGGTTTGGGTTTTCGGGCCGGTTCGGCGTAACGTGTGCGGTCCGCTTCGGCCAGTGCGCACGGTGTCACACGCCGAGCGGCTGGTCGACTTTGGGTCGCCTTGCGTCGCTTTGCAGGATTTGGGCCTCCGCGTACGATTGAGGGATGACGGTCACGCCGCGCTCGGTGACCGTGAAGCCGCGTGCGGCGTCCAGCTCGGGGTCGTAGCCGACCTGCATTCCCGCGGGGATGGAAACGCCCTTGTCGATGATCGCCCGCCGCACCTTGGCCCGGCGGCCGATGTCCACGCCGGCGAACAGGATCGACTCGTCGACCTCGGCGAAGCTGTTGATCCGGCTCTTGGGCCCGAGAATCGAATGGCGGACCTCGCCGCCGGAGATAACCGAGCCGAGGCAGACGATGCTGTCCATGGCATGGCCGCACCGGTGGGCGTCGGCGAAAACGAACTTCGGCGGCGGGTAGTTGGGCTGGTAGCTGCGAATGGGCCACTCTTCGTCGTACATGTTCAGTTGCGGGTCGACGGAGATCAGGTCCATGTTGGCGTCGTAGTAGGCGTCCAACGTCCCCACGTCGCGCCAGTAGGCCACCTGCTTTCGGTTCTCGTCGATCTCATCCACGAACGGGTAGGCGAACACACGGGTGGTGTGGATGATCGAGGGGATCACGTCGCCGCCGAAGTCGTGGCGGCTTTGCCGCCGGGTGGCGTCGCGGCAGAGTTCGTCGAAGAGAAACCGGGCGGAGAAGACGTAGATCCCCATCGAGGCCAGGCAGCATCCATTATCGCCGGGGACGGGTTTCGGGTCGGGGGGCTTCTCCTGGAATCCCATCACGCGCCCGTCGCCGTCGACCTCCATCACGCCGAAGCGGTTGCGGGCCTCGTCGCGCCCGACGCGGAGCACGCCGATCGTCAGATCGGCATCGTTGGCGACGTGGAAGTCGACCATCTTCCGGTAGCTCATCTTGTAGATGTGGTCGCCGGCCAGGACGAGCACGTACTTGGGCTGCTCCTTCTCGATGGTGTAGATGTTCTGGTAGACCGCGTCGGCGGTTCCCTGGTACCAACTGGCGTCGATCCGCTGCTGAGGGGGGACGACGTCGACGAACTCTCCCAGCTCCCGGCAGAAGTACTTCCCCCACCCCATGTTGATGTGCCGGTCGAGGCTCATCGCCTTGTACTGCGTGAGCACCAGAATCTTGCGCAGGCCGCTGTTGAGCGAGTTGGACAGGGTGAAGTCGATGATGCGGTAAGCCCCGCCGAACGGCACCGCCGGCTTCGCCCGATCCCGGGTCAGCGGCTCCAGCCGTTCCCCCTTTCCGCCCGCCAGGACCACGGCGATGACGTCCTCTTTCATTTCTTGTCCCCTTCTGCTCGCGATCCTCGCCCGGGTGAGATCCATCGCCACCTATTGTATCGCAACTTCGACTTTCGCCAAAGGGAACATCTTACCTCGTCGGGCATTCTCCAGCCCGTGTAGACGAATCGTCCACATGCAGATTGTGTATATTCCCACCCGCCGTCGGTGAATTCGGGACGCATCCCTCGGGGAAATGCCACTCGCTCGGTGCCGGTAATGCTTCGAACTGCCGAGCGCGAATCGACCCTAGAGGAAAATCCTGTTCGCCGCTATCGCCCCCAGATACCCGTGACAACAGAGGGGGCCAGGGGGAAATGCGAAGCGCTGGCGACTGACGGTACGAGCAGGGAATCGGCGGCTGGGGGGGAATAGGAATAACTGGCGACCTCGGGGGCCTCGCGTCAATCCACCCAACTTCGCTGCCACAGCTCCAGCACCAGAAGCGACCACAATCGGTAGCTGTGGTCGAACTTGCCCGAGGTGTGGTCCTCCAGCAGCCTGGTGGTCACCTCCGGGCGGAACAGCCCTCGCTCGTGAGTCCGCCGATCGAGGAGGATTTCCCGCGCAAAACCGGCCAGCGGCCCGCGAAACCAATGATCCAGCGGCACGCCGAAGCCCATCTTGGGCCGTCGCCGAATCGGCTTGGGGATCAAATCCGAGAACGCTTCCAGCAGGATCCGCTTCCCACGGCCCCGAACAAACTTATGGGCAAGCGGCATTCGCGCGGCCAGCTCCACCACCCGATAGTCTAGGAACGGTTGCCGACACTCCAGCCCGTGGGCCATCGAGGCCACGTCCACTTTGGTCATCAGGTCGCACGGCAGATAGGTGACGAGGTCTGCCAGACTGGCCGTCGTGACCGGATCGCGCTCGGCGCTTCGCGCCCTGGCCTGCGCGAGAAATCCGAGCGGATCGACGTCGGGCAGCGTGGCCAGGAACTCATCCGTATACAGTTCCGCGCGCCGCGCTTCGTTGAAAATCGCGATCCACTGCAAATACCGCCGCCCGGGGGACTCGCGCAACACTTCCGTGAACCGCTTCAACCGGCGGCGAAACGACTTCTGCCTCGGACTGGCCGGCAGGCGCTGCCAGTACCGCCCGGCCATCGCCCCGCGAAGCCACCGCGGCAAACGGTCGAACCGGCTCGCCAGCCACACGGCTCGATAGCGCGGGTATCCGGCAAACAGCTCGTCACCCCCGTCGCCGCTCAGCGCCACGGTGACGTGCTTGCGCGTCAGTTCCGAGACGTACCACGTGGGGATGGCTGAGCTGTCGGCAAACGGCTCGTCGTAGTGCCACACCAGCTTGGGAAGCACCTCGACCGCGTCCGGCTCGACGCGGAACTCCTCGTGCTCGGTGCCGAACTGCTCGGCCACCAGCCGGGCGTAGCCGGTCTCGTCGTACTCCTTGACGGGAAAACCGATCGAGAACGTACGCACCCGCGTGTCCGCCGCTCGGCACATCAGCCCGACCACGATCGTCGAATCGATCCCGCCGGAGAGGAAGGCCCCCAGCGGCACGTCGCTTCGCAGGCGCAGCTCGACCGCCGACGTCATCAGCTCGCGGAGCTGCTCGGCATGCTCAGCGGCGGGCCGTTTCTCCTCGACGTTGAAATCCGGCTGCCAATAGGGGCGGACCTCGAGCCGGCCGTCGCGATAGAGGCCGTAGTGCCCCGGTGGCAGCTTGGCGATGCCCCGGAAGATCGTCTGCGGGTGCGGAACGTACTGGTAGGTGAGATACGCGTCGAGCGCTTGCGGGCTTAGCTCGCGGGGCACGTCGCCGACTTCCAGCAGGCTCTTCAGCTCGCTGGCGAACAGGAGCCGATCGGGCTCCAACCGGTAGACCAGCGGCTTCTGTCCCAGCCGGTCGCGGGCCAGGAGCAACTGGGCACGGTTCGCGTCCCAGATGGCCAGGGCGAACATGCCGTTCAGCAAGTCGAGGGCCCCCGGCCCGTCGTCCTCGTAGAGGTGGACGATCGCTTCCGTGTCGCTCTCGGTGCGGAAGCGGTGGCCGGCCCCTTCGAGCCGGCGCCGCAGGTCGCGGTAGTTGTAGATCTCGCCGTTGAACACAACCCAGACCGAGCCGTCCTCGTTCGACATCGGCTGGTGGCCCCCGGCCAGGTCGATGATCGACAGGCGCCGATGGCCCAAGGCCACGCCGGGCATCATCCCCGAGCCAGGATGGACCCCGAGCTCGCTCGTGTAGAGACCTTCATCGTCCGGGCCGCGATGGCGCAGCACGCCGACCATCCGCCCGAGCGTCTCTTCGTCCAGCGCTTTTTCCGCAGCGGTCCAAACCGCGCCCGTGATGCCGCACATAGTCGTGCTCTAGGGTAGGCCGACGTGCCGTCGGCCGCTAAACGTACGGAGCACTCGGGCTCGCCAGCCGATAGGACGAGCGACGCACCATGGGCCGCTACTTCCGCTCCTGTTCGAAGTAGTACACGCCCTTCTTGTTCGACGTAACCACGTCCACCAGCCCGTCGCCGTTGACGTCGGTCACTTCGAATTGCGTGCCCACGCCGCTGTCGTCGTCGATCGGGTGGCGGATCCAGACGGGGCGACCCGCCTTGCGCGTAAGCTCGTACCAGACGACCACGGCCGGCTGGTCGGCGCCCGGGTCGCGTCCCATGTGGGCCCACCACCGCTTGCCGGTCACGAAGTCCACCAGCCCGTCGCCGTTGACGTCGGCCGTGCAGACCGCGTGAGTCTGGGAGATGCTCTCGTCGATCAGGTGGGTCTTCCAGCCGTCGGGCGTCTGCTCGTGCCACCAGATCCCGAAGCGGTGGGCGCTGGAGCTGAGCACGTCGGCATCGCCGTCGGCGTCGAAGTCGTCGACGTGCATGTGGGCGGCGTGCTCGCCCAGGTTGGCTTCGTGGAAGGTCCACTCGGGCTGGTCGGCGTCGGCCGGAGCCTCCCACCATCCTTCGATGATCACCACGTCGGCGCGGCCGTCGCCGTTCACGTCACCCGCCCCCAGACCGTGCGCGTATTTGCGGCTACCCGGCGTGTTCTCGGCCGAGAACGTCCGCACCGGCCAGGGCTCGCATGGCTTCTTGCCGGGGCCGGCGAACGCCATCCGCCGCTTTGGGCTGTCCGGCTTCTCCGGGTCGGGAGAGTACCCACAGACAAGCTCCGGACGGCCGTCGCCGGTCACGTCGACCCAGATCGGGCTCTCGTTGTTGGTGACCTGGACGGCCATGTGCCGCTCCCAAGCCGTGCCCTCTTTGCCCGGGTTCT
>CAZDHR010000206.1:0-12359 GCA_964505295.1 uncultured Planctomycetaceae bacterium | reverse complement strand
GCCGGATCGTGCGGAGCTTCGACGACCAGGTGGCCGCCCAATGGCTCTGGCCGTGCGGCCGCGGCGGAAACTCGACGTCGATGCACGCGATCCGCCAACCGTGACGCTTGGCCTCGTAGAGCACGTAGACGTCGAAGTTGAAGTCGATCGGCGGACGCTCGACGTGCTCCATCAGGCCGCGGTGGAACAGCTTGGGCTGCGCGTTGATCTCGCTCAAGCATCGCCGCAGGAGGACAAAAGCCACGAACTCCATCCCCCGGCTGATGACCCGCTCGCCCAGGCGCCGGCCGTGGCGCCGGCCTTTGACGAGCAAACGGCCCGGCTCGGCGGCCCGGCTGTAAACGTCCCACGCGCGGAACACGTCGCCCGGGTCGGTCTGCAAGTCGGCGTGCGACCAGGCCAGGACCTCGCCGCGTGCCTCCCGGAGCCCGGTGAAAATGCCGTCGCCGTAGCCGCGGTTCTCGTCGATGCGGACGCTGCGGGCGAACGGGTAGCGGGGAAGCAGCTCGGCCAGCACCTCCGAGGTGTCGTCGGTCGAACCGTTGTCGACGAGGATCAGCTCGAAGGGACGATCGCCCCCGACCACCTGAAACCGATCCAAAATGTTTGCGAGACCGGCTGCCTCGTTATAACATGGAAGGACCACGCTGAGGACAGGATCGGGCATGACTGTCGCTGAGACCGGTAGACTGGGATCGCGCCGCGGGGTCGCGTGCCGCCGGAACCGTACGATACACTATTATAATGCGATTTGGGACTTCCCATGCCGCGATGTTGGGGCCTACGGTCGAAAATACCGACCCCCTTGATCTAGGGGGGGCGGCACCTCAGACCAAGGAGCGCCGTGCGTGATTGGGGGTTCAGGGCTCAGCACTTGGTGTTCCACGTCTCCCCGGAAGTCCTGAACCCTGAACCCCGAACCCTGAGCCCTCCACCCCCAAACTTAACTCATTGGCAGCAGATGTCCGAATCCAAGTCCGCTAAGGGGAGACGGTAAGGCTCCGTGTGGATCCCGCGAATGAAGCCACCAAGCGGTGCGCCAGACACCTGGATCGGACGACTCGGCTCGGCGTGGGAAGACCGGCTTCTGAGCGTCTTTCTCGCTGACCGGCCGGACGCGTATCGGCTCGCGTTTCTCGGGCTGGTGGCGATCGTGCTCGTCACCCTGGGGATGCTCGTCTCGTTTGGGTGCAGCCACCAGTGGAGCTGCGCCTGGGACTCGGCTTTTCTGTTGGACGGGGGATGGCGACTTCTGGGGGGGCAGCGGCCCCACGTCGACTTCTATTCTCCCCTGGGCGCCGTGCCGCTGTTGGTGGTCGCCCTGGGGATGCTCGTGGCGGGCCCCCGGGGGGCTGCCTTGACCTACGGCCCGGCGATCGTTTTTCCCCTGGTCACGCTGGCGGCGTGGTGGATCGCCCGGCGACGGCTGCCCGCGCTCCACGCCCTCATCTTCTGCTCGATGGTCGGGTTCACGCTGGTCGCCACGCACTACCCGGGCCATCCTTTCCACGACACGACCTACGCCGCCCAGTACAACCGACTTGGCGGGGCGCTCTTGGCCGTGCTGCTGCTCCAGATGCTCCTGCCCCCGCGGAACGCGGATAGGGACTCGGCCGGCGTGGCCGGCGTTCTCGAAGGGCTCTGTGCGGGCACCATCCTCGGCCTTTTGATGTTCACCAAGATCACGTATTTCGGCATGGGCGTGGCGGCGCTGGCGCTGGCCGGGTGGTCTTGCTTCCGGCTGCAGATTGCTGCTTGGTCGGCCATGCTGGGAGCGGGGGCCGCCGTGTGGTTCTGCGTGGTGTGGTATCTCGGATTCGACTTCGCCGCCTTCGACGCCGACATGAAGATGTTGGCCGCCGTGCAGAACCCGGACTACCGGATCCTCGCCCTCGCGAACGCCGTCCGGTGGAACCGCGGGCCCATTGGGCTGCTGCTGGTGATGATGGCCCTGCTCGTCCGCCCGATGCGCGAAGGGAACCCCGATGCCGTGCTCTCTTCCTGGCTGCTCACGTCGATGATGGCCATCATGGGGATCGCCATTGGCCTTTTCATCTACAGCACCGACGGGATCAGCGGGATGCCGCCCGCGTTTGCCGTCGCCGCGCTGGTGCTTGCCGAGAATCTCCGCCGCCGATGCGCGATCTCGGCACCTCTCCGGCTGGAGACCTTCGAGCGGAGCTTCAAGTACCTGCTGGCCAGTGCCCTGGCGGCCTATCTGGCAGGCGTGATCCTCGTGCACGGATCGCTCAGCGTGGCCTACTCCTTCGGTTGGCATTGGCTCCATGCCGACCGGATGCCGGCGACGGCGGTCGTCCAGTCGCCGACGATGGGAGACGTGCTTCTGCCGCCGCGGGCGGACGAGGCCCAGCTTGTGGATCGTGAGGCGGTGATCGCCAGCATCCTCGAGCGGGACCCGGAACAGCCCGACCCGACCTCTTATCAGTACGCTTGCTGGACGAACGACGGCTTGGACTTGCTCCGTCGTCACGTGGACGGGGAGAGCCGGATCTTCGTGATGGACTGGGTCAACCCGTTCTCGTTCGCGCTCTCGCTGCCCAGCCCTCGCGGCGACGCGCTCTACTGGCACGCCGGGCGGGTCTTTAACGAAGAGCACTTCCCCGACGCCGATCGGGTCTTCGAGGAGGTGACGCTGGTGATGGTGCCCAAACGGGCGATTCAGCCGGCGTCGAAGCGGGCGCTTGCGCGGGTCTACGGTCACGTGCTCCAGTCGCGGTTCCAGCCGATCGATCAGTCGAAGCTCTGGACCCTCTACGCCCGCCGGCCGAGCGGCGATCGGCCGCATCACGGGTAGCCGAAAAAAGGTGACAGGCACCTTTTGCCTGAAAGGCCCTTCGGGTGCTTCGCACAAAAGGTGCCTGTCACCTTTTTTCAGAGACGGACTACGGAGCGACCTGGATCTTGCTGATCTTCACCCGGGTGTGGAGCTGCCGGTGGCCGGTTTTGCGGCGGTAGGTTTTGCGCCGGCGGAGCTTCTGGACGACGAGCTTCGGGCCCAGCTTGGGGCCGACCACTTCGCCGGTGACCGCGGCCCCCTCGAGGGTCGGCTGGCCGACCTGGATCCCTTCGTCGTCACGATAGGCCAGCACCCGGTCGAACGTGAGCTGGTCTCCGCGGGAGACATCGCGGTAATCGATGTCGATTTCCTGTCCTTCTTCGACTTGGATCTGCCGTCCGCCGTCTTCGATGATCGCGTACATGGTCGGTCTCGTTCTTCGGCCGCTTGGTGAACTGTCTGGTCCGGGGGAGGAAGTGGCGAATTTCTTAAAATAACGCAACAGGTGGGGGGTGTTCAAGGGCTACACGCCGGAGAAGTGGACCTCGCGCCCCTCGGCATCGCGGCAGGCGACCACCAGGTGCTCGGGCCCAACTCCTTCAGCAGCAAGGACTTGCACCGACATATCCCCCTCATCCTCCAGTTGGGCCAATTCGCGGCGTTTCTTATTGTTGAGGTAGTCGGCCACCTCCGTGGCGACCGTGATGGTGACCCGGGCCACGTCCGGGCGCTGGCTGGCCAGGATCAGCAGCCGGATCACCTCGATGGCCATGGTTTCGCTCGACTTGACGACGCCGGTCCCGCTACAGGTGGGGCAGTCGCAATAGACACTCCGTTTCAGGCTCGGACGGACCCTCTGCCGGGTCATCTCGACGAGCCCAAAGGGGCTGGTCCGGAGGATCTTGGTCCGGGCGCGGTCGCGCTTGATCGCGTCGCGGAGCCCCCGCTCCACCCCCCGGCGGTGCTTCTCCTTGCGCATGTCGATGAAGTCGTTGACGATCACGCCCCCCAGGTCGCGGAGCCGGAGCTGCCGGGCGATCTCGCGGGCGGCGAGGAGATTCATCTGGTAGGCGGTCTCTTCGGCCGAATTCTCGGCGCGGAAGTTGCCGCTGTTGACGTCGATGGCCACCAGGGCTTCGGTCTGGTCGATGACGATCGAGCCGCCCTGCTTGAGGGGGACTTGGCGGCGGTGGATCCTGGCGATCTCCTCGTCCATGCCGTACTTGTGAAACAGCGGCTCCTTGCCCTCGTAGAGCTGGAGGCGACCGACGTACCGGGGCATCACCAGTTGAAGAAACTCCCTGGCCCGCTCGTAGGCCGAGGGCTCGTCGATGTAGATCGCGTCCACGTCGCCGGTGAAGATATCGCGGATGGTGCGGATGATCATGTCGCTTTCTTCGTAGATGTCGACCGGCGCCTGAAGCTTCTTGATACGCCGGACGATGACCTTCCACAGCCGCAGGAGGTAGGCCAAGTCGCGGGAGAGCTCCTTCTTGGTGCGGTCGACGCCGGCGGTGCGGACGATGAACCCCAAGCCCTTGGGCGAGTTGAGCTCGTTCATCACGTCGCGCAGACGGCGGCGAGCGTCTTCGTCCTCGATTTTCCGGGAGACGCCCACGCGGCCCAGGGCGGGCATGAGCACCAGATACCGGCCCGGGATGCTGACGTACGTCGAGAGCGTGGGTCCCTTGGTGCCGATGCCCTCCTTGATGACCTGGACGAGGACTTCGTCGCCGCGGCGAAGCACGTCCTGGATGGGGGGCTTGACGCGGGGGCGGCCGCCGGTTCGGAAGGTGCGGCCGCGGGGTCGGGGCGCCGGCGGTTCGTCGTCGACTCCGTCCGCCGTCTCGTCGGCGTTGGCCGTGGAGGCCGAAGGGGGCTTTGCTTCGCCCCGGCCCCCGTTGGGCCCCAGCGGCTTGCTCGGGTCGAAGCCGCCCTGGCGGAAGTACTGGGGCTCCACGTCGCTGATGTGCAGGAACCCGTTCCGGCCCACGCCGAAATCGACGAACGCCGCCTGGATGCTGGGCTCCAGGTTGACCACCACTCCTTTGTAGATGTTTCCTACGTAGTTGTCTTGGCCGGTTCGCTCGACGTAGAGCTCTTCGAGGACTCCGTCTTCAACGATGGCAATCCGGCATTCTTCGGGCTGCCGCACATTGATCAACATCTCTTGCTTCATGTTCTCGCCTTCTTGACCGGCAAGGTCGGCGAGCACGCATTCGCTGGCGGATAGGGGGCGCGTCGTTGGCAGGGCGGGCCGGGCGGATCATGAATCGAGCTCCACCGTGGTGCGCGTCAGGTAAACACCCTCCGGCTCCAGCCATTCCAGCCCCAGCGCCCGAAGCACGTCACGCGGCCCGGCACTCGCGCCGCGGCCGATCGAAAGCCGCATCGTGAGCACGCCCTCCCGGAGGGCTAGCTCCTGGAGGAAGGGGCGGACGTCGATCGGTCCCCGGCCCGCGGCACGCTCGATCGGGCAGGACGACGCGGCCAGAAGCCGTGCCATCCGGTCCGATACGTCCGCGCGGCGCTCGGCCGGGATGGACACCTGGTACCGAGCGCTCTTCACCGCCGCCTTTCGGGTTCCGGGCGGAAGGAGTGCGACGGAGCGGAACGTGAGGCCGGGAGGCGCGTGCTCGGCGAGCCGTTCGAGCAGCTCGCCTGCCGTGTACGATTCGGCCAATTCCAGTTCCATCACTTCGTCGAGTCCTTCGATTCCCAGGCCCAAGGCCGAGGGGAAGCTCATTCGGGGTTTGGGATGAAAGCCTTGGCTCATCCCCAAACGCAGGCCGGCACGCCGGAACAGCCGCTCCATCGAGCGGGCCAGGTCCCGGTGGCCGACGAGACGCAGGTCTCCCTGTTTACAAAAGCGAATACGTACTCGTTGTCGAACCATGGGTCCGAACTCCCCCGTCACTGCCGTTGGTGGCGGGGCACCGTGTTAATCTGTTTTGCCGTCTCTCTTTCGCGGAGCCGATCGCTCCGCGTCCACAAGCCGACGGCTTCGACCGGGGCTCGGTCCTCACGTCGGCCCAAGCCCCGGCCGGTTGTCTACTCTGACTTGTCGCCCGCTCCCCGGCCTACCAGGTCGCCGGGCTCTCCGATGCCGTACTCGGCTTCCGCCGAGGGCGCTAAGTCGCAAGAAAAATATCCTCCCGCAGGAAAAAGGTGACAGGCACCTTTTGCCTGAAAGGCCCTTCGGGTGCTTCGCACAAAAGGTGCCTGTCACCTTTTTCCGGATGCGCCAGCGGTTGGTATGTTATTTCTTGCGACTTGCTTAAGGCCCCAATTCCGGCACGTGTCTCTTGAGTTCTCCTCTCAGGAAGCTCTCGATGGTTCGAGCGTTCTCCATCGACATGGCGCGACGGGCCACCGCCTCGCACTGCTCGATGGTCACGCTGCGACAGACCTTCTTGATTTCGTAGATCGCGCTGGGAGTCATGCTCAGTTGCCGCAGGCCCATTCCCAGAAGCAGCATCGTGTAGGTAGGGCTGCCGCTCATCTGCCCGCACAGGCTCACCGGCACCGATTTCCGCTGGCCCGCCTCGACGGTCATGGCAATCAGCTTCAGCACGGCCGGATCGGCGGCGTTGTACAGCCCCACAACGTCCTTGTTGCTCCGGTCGACGGCCAGCGTGTATTGAATCAGGTCGTTGGTTCCGATGCTCAGAAAATCGACCTCCTCGACGAACTGGTCGATCATCATCACGGCCGAGGGGACCTCGACCATCATGCCGACGGGCACGTCCGGGTCGAACGCCACCCCGCGCTCCTCCAGGTCTTCCATAACGTCGCAGAGGACCATCTTGGCCTGGCGGAACTCGAGCAGCGTGGAGATCAGAGGGAACATGATCCGGACGTCCCCCAACGCGCTGGCTCGAAGCGCCGCCCGCAACTGCCGGCGGAACATCGGAACGTTCCGAAGCGCCAGCCGGATGCTCCGCAGCCCGAGGAACGGGTTGCGCTCGTCCTCCGGGGCGGGCAGGTGCGGGACCTTGTCGGCCCCCAGGTCGAACGTGCGGATGGTGATCGGCCGGCCGGTCATCGCCCGGACGACCCGGGAGTAGGCCTCGAAGTGCACCTCCTCGTCGGGCTCGGTCTCGGCGTTCAAGTAGAGGAACTCGGTGCGGTACAAACCGACGCCGTCGGCCCCGCGATCCGCGCAGTGATCGACCTCGTGCGGAAACTCGATGTTGGCCATCAGCTTGACGCGCGTTCCGTCGGCCGTCTCGCCGGGCAAGTCGCGGAGCGTTGCGAGCCGGGCGGCCAGCGAGAGGTGCTCCTCGACTTCATGCCGGTAGCGGGCGATCGTTTCCTCATCGGGGTGAAGAACAACCAAGCCCTGGTCGCCGTCGATGATCACCAATTCGCCCCCGGACACGTCGGTCAGGAAGGGGCCGGTTCCCACCACGGCCGGGATCCCCATGCCCTCGGCCAAAATCGCCGTATGGCCGCCCGGGCCGCCCACTTCGGTGACGAAGCCCTTGACGAAATCCGAATTGAGCTTGGCCGTTTCGCTGGGGGTGAGGTTGTGGGCCAACACGAGCACGGGGGAGGTCAGCCGGGTGATTCCCTCGCGGCTGCTGCCGAGGAGGTTGCGCAGGAGCCGTTTCTCGACGTCGAAGATGTCGTACGCCCGCTCGGCCAGACTCTTGCCTTCCGCCTTTTGCTGGAAGACCTGGGCATAGCGGCGGAGCGTGCGGCTGACGGCGTACTCGGGCGAGTAGTGGCGTTGGCGGATCATCTCCTCCAACTCGCCCCGCAAGCCCGTGTCCTCGAGCATCTGCCGGTGGGCTTCGAAGATCGCCCCGTACTTCTCGCCCAGCTCTTTCGAGACGGCATCGCGGCTGCGGGCGATTTCCTCGCTGGCAGCGGTGATGGCTTTATCGAGCCGATCCAGCTCGTCTTCGACGGCGTCGCGCGAGACGAACCGCCGAGGGATGCGAAATCCCTCGTTGTCCATCACCAGCGCTTCGCCGATGGCCACGCCCGGCGAAACGGCGATACCCTTCAGTTTCTGCATCTGAATCCTTCACGGCGCGACGGCACCACCCCCCGGGCCGACCGACACGGGAAGCCGCTTTCCGGCAACTCCTGCCCGGGGCCTTCCACGGCACGAGAGGGCAGTGCGCCCGGTCTCTTGCGTCGCCGCCGTACGTTGTCCGATTTGTCTTGGATTACCTGCCGGGGGATGGATCGCCGTCCGAGGCGGCTTCGGAGGGGCAGATCTCGTCCGGGTTCGGTTCGCGCTGTTTCGCAGGTTGGCTTGCGCCCACCTCATCCTCGTCGAAATTGTTCTCGAACAACCGCGCCAGTATCTCCAGCACGGCGTCGGCGCCCCGCCCCGTGGCTTCCAGCAGCAACTGTTCGCCTTCCAACGCGCAGAGCGAGATGATCTGGAGCACGTTGGTCGCGTCGACGCGCTGGTTCCCCTTGATCAACTCCACCTTGGCCGGCACCTGACCGGTGAGCTTGGCGATCAACGACGCAGCCCGTATGTGCAATCCGTCGGGATTGGCTACGGTCACGATCCGCGTTGCCTTGGCTTCGGACATCGGGGCTGGCCGGATGGCTGGGGTCGGGGGTCAGGATCCGAATTGGTCGTTGTCGGCTTCATCCAACAACTGCTGGATGTCTTCCACGGTCTTCGACTGCTTGAGGAACCGGCAGAACGTATCGTCGCGGAGCTGACGCGAGATGTTCTCCAGCGCACGCAAATGGTCGCCGGGCCGGTCGGGCGGCGAAATCAACAGGAAGAACAAGTGGACCTTCTCGCCGTCGAGGCTGTCGAAATCCACCCCTCCCCCGCTGATCGCCACGTTCCCCACCAACCGATCGACGCTCGGGTGTTTGGTGTGCGGAACGGCCACGCCGCGTCCGATCCCGGTGCTACCCAACTCTTCCCGTTTGAGTATCGCCTTCACGATGCTCTCGAACTCGTCTTCCTCAATCTGTCCGGCATCCCTCAACGCCTGGACCATCTCGCGAATCACCCCTTCTTTGTCCTGGGCGGCGAGTTCCGCTCGGATGGCCCCGGAGACCACAAAGTCGGCAAACTTCATGCAGAGATTCTCCTCGCTTTCACGTTCGCTGGAGACGGCCTCGGCCGACGCCCCTGCGCCGGAGGAGCCGGGCGCAACCACCCGGAGGGCCGACTCGCTCACTTGCCTAACCGACCCGAGACCGCAAAGGAACGTTCATTGCCGGTCTGCCGGGCTGCGGTGGCGGTCCTGGATCTTCTTCTTGTACTTGCGGAGCTGCTGCTCCAACTTGTGCATCACTTGGTCAATGGACCCCATCAGGTCGTTGGACCGGTTGCTCGCCACGAAATCGTGCTTGTGCTCGGCCGACACCCGAAGGTCGACGTTCGGTTCATCGCGACGCTCTAAGTCGACCGTCACCTCGATCGCCGTGAGCCGCTCGAACAGACGCGGCAACTTCTCCAACTTCGCTCGGATTTTCGCTTGCGCTCCGTCACTCAGACTCCCATGCCGAGTTGATATCCCAATGTGCACCGAGTCCACTCCTTGCTGCGAGCTGGGGAGGAACCAAGTCTCCTCCCAAATGGCAAATTCTAGCGGAACTCATCCCCGTCGACAAACCGAAAGCCGGGCGATCGCCTTTCCGGCCCCGTTGCCGCCTACCAAGTGTAGCTTTTCGTGGCTGGAGACGTCGGCACGGCCGAGGGCCTCGTGCAGCCGTTAACCATTTACCAGAAAACGATTTACGGCTGGTTTGCGACGCGCAGGCCCACGCGAGCCTGGTCGAAGACCGGGGGGCGAGAAGCTCCGAGGCGCTCTGCCGGCGTGCCCAGACGGCGAACGAACCGTGGAGGACACGCGGCCCGAGGAGCATGTTCAGCCCTACATCCCAGGAAACAGACCGCTGGAGGGGGACCCTTCCCCTTGGGGGGGCTGTTCGTCGGCTTGCGTCTCCGCCCCGGACGCGGCGCTGGATCGGAGTCGCTCTTCCCACTTCTCAATCCAAGGGCGGCGCTTGGAAGCCGTGTCTTCGGGGCGGTAATTGAGGCCCAGTTTGGTGACTCTTCGCAACGTCTGGAAGCTGACGACGCGAAAGGCCAGCGTGTCGTGGTCCAAGTATCGAATCAGGCGGGTGACCTGCTGCCCATCCAGTGCGTCGTCCCCGTACTTCCACAGCATTTCGTACAGGCTGGCCCCTTCACCGCCATGGAGCCTCTCTATGGCGGTCCGGACTTGAGCGGCGGCCAGCGGACTTCGCATCACGGCAGCACGCAACTGCTCGACGTAGTCGGGCCACGCCGTCTTCTGATCGGGGTCGTCCAAGGCGGCTACCAGCAACTCGAAGTCACCCAGGCAGTCCAGACATCGCAACGCCAGCGAGCGGACCTCTCGGCGGCGGTGATCGGCCAGCTCCCGGAGCCCCAATAGCGTAGACCGGCGGACTTCCAGTTCCCGCTCCACCGTGCCCGAAGCCCTTTGATCCAAGAGGCTGATGGTGTCGGTCACGATCCAGTCGGGGAATTGCCCGACCGCCGTGGGCTCGAGCGGCTCGTCGTCCAGCGTCAACCGGACGGGGGCGTCGACCCGCACGGGTTCGCCCCCAGCGCCTTCCTGCCAGGAGGCGCTCCCTGAGGTGACGTACAGGTTCGCCGTGAGCGCGCCCGGCTGGGTCTCCGGGTCGGCACCGGAAGTGAAAGCCCGGAACACTTCGATGGCCAGTCGCGAGCCGGGACCTTCGAATCCGATCGTCCCCGAGCGGTCGCCCACTTGGAGCCGGAGTCGGCTCCCCGGCTTTTGGGGGCCACTGACGACCAGTTTCCCGTACTCGACAAGCAGGCCGGCCGCCCCCGCCTGATCGGTCGGCAACAGCTCGACCCGAGTGCCGTCAATCAGCCAGACCTGCGTCTGGTCGACCAAGCGGAGCATGGGCCGGTACGTGGGAAGCGACAGGTAGCTCCTCTGAACGGTCAGCGAGGCCAGGTCCTGCAACCGTCGCCACGTGCCCGTGTCGGCCTCGAACATGACAAGGACCTGCAAGGGGGCGTCCAGCTGACCGACGACCTCCGAGGGGAGCGGGGCCTTGGCCGACGCTGGCTCTGTGCGGGCCTGGGCATCCGGCTGATCGGCCGGTTGCGTCCCCCGCTGGTCGGTTTCGGCCCCCTCAGCCACGTCGGCCATCGGAGGCTGTGCCAGGGGCGGGGCCGTGGAACCCGCGGGAACTGAGGGCGCCGGCTCCTTGCCGGGCTCGATACCCATGCCACCTCCCGGAACACTTGCCGAAGCGCCAAGCTCCCGTCCCGCGAGATCCTGGGGGCGCGGCTCGACCGGCGGGGCTTCGCCGGGCTGGACGGGTTCGCCCTGCCCCCCGGCGGGAGCCTTGCCCTCCGGAGCCGTTTCGCTCCGGTCGACCCGGTCAACCACGCCATCCGGTATGGTTGCCGGCGGTCGTTCCGGACCGATTTCCGCCGACTCGGACCCACCGGCTGAAGCCGTGGTGGGGGGCCCATCCGAGGCCGGGCCCTCCGCCTCTTCTGGCTTCGCAGCCCCTGGGCCCGGCTCCGGCGACCCGCCCAGGTCGGCCCCGCTTTCGCCGGGCTGCCGATCCGGGGCGGCAGTCGAATCAGGTGCCCGCGCCACCGGCTCGTCGGCTCCACGGAATCCGAGCAGATCGCCGAGGAACGAGCCGGGCTCCAACTGACCGCTCATCGCCAGCACGAGGACCACGCCCACCGCAACCAGGGCGACCACGGCGGCCCTCCGCCGCCAGCTTGGGGGCCTTTTCTGGTCGCGAAGCCATTCGGGGGGCGACGTGACCGCCGGGGCGACTCCAGGCTCCGCGACAGGTTGTCCCGCTTGACGTGGCGGTTCGTCGGCCGACTCCACGCCCCCGCCGTCGTCCGTCTCCAGCGCTGCTTGGGCCTGGCTAAGGAGTTTGGGCAACTGATACATCCGCTGCCGGCTCGCCGCGTCGACCTCGGCCGGCTCCCCCAAGACCAGCGCCAGGATCTGGTGGCAGCAAGCCACTTCCGCCAGATGGACGTCGGATTCCAGGCAGATCTTCTCGAAATCGAGCACCTGGTCGGGGGCCAGCGAGTTATCGAGATACTCGGCCACCGTGTTCGGGTCGAGTCCCAGGCCGCGGTCCGACACGTCGGGCGTGCCGAGTCGCAGCCGCCGCATCACGTCGCGAATGCGGTGCAACAAGTTGGTGGCGAACTCGCTTTCCTCGATCTTCTTTCGGATCGCCTCGGCGTCCTCGGGCTCGAGAATGTCGTCGACGTGGGCGAGCATGGTGCGTAGGGTAAGTCGCATGGCGAAACGGGGCCTCTCTTCGATGAGCGATTGAGTGCCAGGGCGCGTCGGGCCGGTTGCCCTCCGCCGACAAATGCCCTTCCATTAGTATGGGTACACTCTTGGCCGGAAATCCGTGCATCCGAATCGAAGATTGCCCCCGCCCTATCCCGTCGCGAGAGGCAGGCCTTCGGGCGCAACCCTATGCCTCACAATAGGTTGCGTCGGGTCCTGAGTAACCATTCGTCCAACCCGGCAGAGCGAACTCCCCTGGTTCCCAAGCTCCAGCT
>CAZDHR010000205.1:0-12360 GCA_964505295.1 uncultured Planctomycetaceae bacterium | reverse complement strand
GTGGTCTCGCGTAGAAACGACTGTCAAAGTCCCCGGCGAAGCCGGGTTAAGTTCTTTCTGAGCGTGGAGTTAGGCGCTGCGCCGAAGCGAAGCTGCTTGTGGCGGGACCTCCTGGCGGCTACTATCAGTAAGGGGGCGACGATCGTGTGGCGGTTGCGCTCGGTTCGACCCGAGACAATCGGTGGGAGGAGTACCCGTGGCTGGACAAGGTCCCCGGCAGACATCTCGACGCACTCTGCTGAAGCACGTCGCCTCCGGGGCCGGGCTCGGCGTGGGAGCCCTGCTGGCCGGCTGCCGGCGGGAAGACGACGGGAAAGTCCCCTCGCCGGAGAGAGGACGCCGTCGTCGCCGGCTCCGCGCGGCATTCTCCAGCGCGGGCCTCGATGCGCCCTGGAACCAGCTCGGCCGGCAGGCGGCCACGCTGTGGGGCGAACTCCTCAACGTCGACGTCGAGTGGTTCGACGGGGAACTCGACGCGCAAACCCAGCGGGAGAAGATCGAGTCGATCGTCGACCGGGACTGGGACTTTTGCGCCTTCCAGGCCTGTCAGACGGGCGTCCTCGAGGAGCCGGTCAAACGACTCAACAAGCGTGGCGTCCCGGTGATCTCCATCGACACCCCGTTGGTGGAGCGCGACCGGCTCCGCGACGTCGGCGTGTGGACCCAAATCGGCGCAGATCACGTCTACATGGCGGAAAGCAGCACCCAGTATCTGGTGAACAAGATCCACGAGCAGGGCAAGCTGATCCACATCGGGGGCCCAAGCACCCACAGCGTCGGCCAGGACCGCGCGAAAGGGTTCTCGCACGTCGTCGCCGAGTATCCCGACGTCGAGGTGATCGGTGGCGACGTGCAGTGGTCCGACGGCGACCCCGAGCGCGCCCGGCAAACGTTCGAGGCCCTGCTCAAGCAGAGTGAGGAGCCGATCGCCGGGGCGTTCTTCCACAGCGACGACATGGCCCTGGCCTGCATCCCTGCCCTCGAGGGAACCCGTCACGCGGGCATGGTGGTCACGGCGGTGGACGGCCAGCAGGCGGGCCTCAACGCCGTTCGCGACGGCAAGCTGGCGGCCACGGTGGTCCATCCGGCCGGCATGATCCACGGATGGTCGCTCGTCATCGGCCAATTCATCGTCCGCAACCGCGAGAAGGCCGACGACTTGCCGCGGGAGATCGTCTGCCCGAGCCCGCTGGTCGCCAAGGAGACCGGTAACCTCGACGCCATGTTCTACCTGGCCGATCCGAAGCACTGCCTGGCATGAAGAACCCGGCGCAATGCAGTAAGGCACTTTGGAAACGTGCCCCACGCTAGCCCGCCCTAATCGGACAGCGCCACTTCGGCACGAAACCCCTGGAATATCGCAACCCGAAGCGTAAGCGAGGGATTCGGAGCAACGTGTGCCCTCGCTTACGCTTCGGGTTACTATGAGACGCCAAAGTCGCGCTGCCCAACTAACTCCCCAGCTTGGCCAGCCAAACGGTCAGCCAGATCAGCGCGAAGCAGATCAGGAAGCAGATCACGAACCCGGCGATGTCCGTGAACTTGGGCCGCTGGAACTCCAGGCCGAGGAAGCGGAACAGCCGTTTCTGGTCGAAGCGAGACGGGTCCTCGTAGGAGAGTGCCAGTTCCCGCTTGTCGGCCTCGGGATCGGGTTGGACCGGCGTCTTCATCTTCACGTAGAAGCGGTCCAGCCGCTTCTTCTCCACCCGCGGCGTGATCAGGCTCAAGAGGATCATCACCACAAACGGCAGCACTACCCGGGTGGGTAGCCGCAGGGTCTCCAGGGCCGCGTTCGACATCTTGGTCATGTCGATGCCCACGAGATCGTAGAGGAGGAAATCGACGCGGAAGTCGCCTTTTCCCCGCAGGGGGCAATCGTACTGCTGGCGCACGACCCGGACGTTCGCGGCCCGCTCATCGCCGGCCGCGCTGGGAAGGTCGCGAAGCTTCTTCTCGCCGATCGGTTCGACGCCCCCGGTCCAAAAGACGGCCTTGCCGCCCGAGACGTACGAGTCCTCGGTCGTTTCGCCCAGCACGAGCGGTTCGGGGCGCTCGCCGAGCACGGCGGCGACTTCCTGCTCCAGCTCGGGCGTAAGCGCGATCGGCTCGGGATGCTGAGCTTGCCACTTCTTGAACTGCTGGGTCCACACGTCGAGCTCCGCCTGGCGCAAGGCCACGTCCATCTTCGTTGCGGGGCTCGCGCCGCCCGGGCCCAGGGGGTCGACGATCGGCTGGCCGAGCACGATCGGTTGAGGGCGCGGGCCGATCAGCTCGGCCGCGGCCTGCCATTGGGCCCACTCCCGAGCGCGCTTGTTCCAAAGCTCGATCTCCGCCTGGCGGCGCTCCACGTCGGCATAGGCAGCCTGTCGCGACACCACGGTGGTCACGACGTCGTTGGCCACCGCGTACTTGGGATTCTCGGCCAGCTCCGGCATCACTCGCGGCAAGAGCCAGGGAACGAGGGCGAACAGCGAAACGGCGAACACGACCGTGCCCCAGGCGGCCCACCGGGTCGCCCGGCGCCAGAACATCCCGATCCAGAACAGGGACGCAAAGAAGATCGGCAGTTCCCAGGCCGTCTTCAACTGCGTGAACACGTCCATGATCGCCACCGAGATATAGACGCCCCCGATGATCACCAGCGCGCTGACCACGCGTCCCAGAAGCACGTAAGTCCGCTCGCTGGCCTCCGAGTCGACGTAGGGGGCGTAGAAGTTGCGGACCACCAGCGCCGAAACGACCAGCATGTACGCACTCGCCGAGCTCATCAGAGCCGCCATCAGGCATGCCAGCATCAGGCCCATCAAACCGCACCCGGGCGCGTACGTGCCGAAGATTTCCCGCGCGGCGATGCCCCAGGTCTTGTCGGGATCTTCGGCGATCTCCAGACTGCCCGCCATGTAAGCCAGCACGATCAGGATCGTGATCGACCAGCCGATCGTACAGAACCGCTTCAAGAAATTCCCCACGACGAGCCCCACGCGCGCGGAGTTCTCGCTCTTCGCCGAACCGCCCCCGGTGACGGCCATGTGCGGGTGCACGACGATCGCCACGAGATTGAGGATGGTGATGGCCAGGATGTAGTAGAGCGGGAACTCGCCGCCCCGGGGGCTCTCGACGATCTCGAAGTACTCGTCCGGCACCCGCTCGTGCATGATGCGGAATCCTTCCATTGTGGCGATCTCGTGCGGATCGACGCCCTGGACGGCCGCCTCCTTATCGGCCAACGCGCGCAACCCCATGGGAATCAGCAGCACGGACAGGAGGATAATGAACAGCCCCTGGATCACGTCGGTCCAGTACGCCGCGCGGAGCCCGCCCAACACGCCGTAGAGGAGCACCATCCCCGCGCAGATGTAGACCAGCGCGTGCTCGACGGGAAAGGTAACTCCGGCCACCAGGATCTGATTGTCGACGACAAACGGCGCGTCGGCCAGAAGCGGCGATCCCACCTTGCCGATGGCCGTGAATCCCACGCCCAGCCAATAGGCGTAGAACACCAGACTGAACAGCATGTAGGCGCAGGCCAAGCCCTTGCTCTGGTAGCGCTCCGCAAACCAGTCGCCCATGGTGATGTGCCGCATCCGGCGATACCAGACGGCCGTGAACCAGTAGAAGGGCGTGACGAACAACCACAACAAGACGCTCCAGATGCCGCTCAGGCCGCTGGTGAACGTGGTGCGGCCGATGGTCACCGGGTCCTGGGAACCCGTCCCTGCCCCAAAGGCGGCGAACGCCTGGAACAGTCGCCCGAACGTGCGGCTTCCCAGGAAGAAGTCCTCCTGCTTCTTCACCTTCAGCATCGACCAGAGGCCGATCAGGGTCATGACCAGGAAGTAGACGACCAGAACGATGTAATCCAGTGCGGTCATAGGATGGCCTCGCAGAAGTACCGCGTCACAGAGTCTTGCACCGTCGTCATGCGCCCATCTTGTGGGGTCACATCTCCCCACCTGCCTTCGGGGTCGTGGGCACGTGGGAAACCTGCACCCCGGTGAAACGTGCCCCACGTTCGGACGGGCTCGCAGAAGCGCAAGGCAACCCCTGTGACGATGCGTATCCCGACGGCCCAGCGCCGTAATTCTGATCCTAGTCGGCCCCGACGCCCGTCTCAACCCAATTGAGCACAAAAATGCCGCCCAAATTGGTGGGAGTGTGGATCGGCGTGACAACCGATCGTCACGCCGTGGCGGAATGCGCCGGGCTTTTCGGGACCTGGCCCTTTCCGCAGATCGCCCGCATCGGGCCGGCACCCGCTCACCAATAGTGAAGTCCGGGGTTCCAGGGCCAATAGGCGACGCGGCTTCCGCCAAACCGCAGCTCCGCGCCCCCGGTCAGCGACACGTGGTGCACCGTGTTGAAACGGTCGCCGAAGCCGATATTGTCGGCCAATTCCAGGCGCAAGACCCACCGCTCGTTGCACCGATACTTCACCCCGACGGCCAGTGGCATTTCGAACACGGACTCGTCGTAGCGGGTCGAGAGCCGATCGATGAACTCGATGTGGGCGACCCCGAGACCCCCCAGCAGATAGGGCCGCCATGTGGCGTCGCCCCACGGATAGTACAGCAAGCTGACGTCCCACACCGTCGTCGTGAGGTCGCGACGCCGGTTGAATCTCTGGCGAAAGGGGTCGTCCGGGGCAAGCCCTTGGTCATCGTCGGCGGCCTGCTGGGCCTGCTTCGCCCGATGGCTGTCGCACAGCGCGACGTTGCCAAAGCCCAGCCGCATCTCATAGCCCCAGTAGTGATCGAAATCCCAGCCCAACCGGTACCCGCCGAAAAACCCTCGCTTCCCTCCGACCCAGTCGTCGATCAGTGTACTCCCTTCGACCATCCCCATGAACCAACTCGCGCTGAACGGCCGATAGCGCCAGCTCTCGTAGGCGAGCGGTCCACCGATCCCCCGATGCCGGCCGGTGGGCGGGGTTAGAAAAGCGGGAACGAATCCTCGCACCCATAGGCCGGCACATCGAAAGGGGCCGAATAGCCGGCGGCCTGGCGTAGTGCCCGAGGCATTCGCGTCGACCCCACCGTAGTACGGCCCGTAAGGGGTAGCCCATCCGGATGCCGGAAGCGTCGGGTGAGAATCGGCGAGCAGCGACGAGTCGACGCGATCCATGGAGGGCACGAGTGTTGGGAAGGAATCCTGCGTGGCCGACCACCCGAGATCGGCGTCCGGGGAATCCAGCCCTTCGGCCGATTGGCCCCAGACCGCCGGTACCCGGCACGCAAGGGCCCATACCGCGATCCAGAGCAGTCTCTGGGCAAGCGTTCCGTGCGTGGCCAGACCGAGCCCGGCCGGTTCGCCGTCGTTTGCGTCGGAAGACGTGCTATCGCCCGCCATGGCAGTGGCCGTTTCTCCGGCACGTGGTCGCAAGATGTGAGGTTGGGAAAGGCCGGGCCGCCTGGCTCAGTGCAAAGACGAGGAGAAGGGCCAATTGGAGCGTCAAGGCGGCCTTCTGGAATAGAAGGCGAGGATTATCCCGAACTGGGGACCGGCTGTCAATGCAAGACGCTTACCCCATAAGCGGTGGATCTCAGCGGTGCCGGCTCTCGGTGTGCGGTCAGCGGTTACTCGTGCTGGAAGGGACCTGAGGCTCAATTCTTGAGTATCCCGGGTGAATGGCGTGCGGCGACCTGGCCGCCGCCGAACGCATGCCCCCGGCCCCCGGGAACTGGCTCTCTCCGACGGTGTATCCTGTCCCCCGTTGGAGCGTCGATCTGGATAGGCTGTATCCACCCAGTCTTTCGGGGAGTACCTATCCACGCCGAAGGCTGGATTGAATCTGGTAGCCCGATGGGCTAGGCTGGAGATTGGGTCTGTGGACCAGTAGTTAAGTACTGCGCGCGCTTTCGGTTACGGCGTTGCCGACGCGTTGCCTTGTCCGACCCTTCCGAACAATCGTCGGGAAGGGAGTTTTGGGGGAGCCACCCATGGCCGCCAAGAAGAAAACCGACTATCTCGAGATCCTCATCAGCCGGCGGATCATTAGCCGGGAACAGCTTGCCGAAGCCGAAGAGATGGCGCGACACTCCGGCATGAGGCTGCCGGACGCGTTAGCGCGCCTGGGCTACGCGACGGGCGAGGAAGTGATGCGGGCGATGGCGGAGGAGCACGGGCTGGATTTCGTCAAGGTCAGCGACGTGGTCGTTCCGCCGTCCGTGCTCGAGCTGGTTCCCGAATCGGTCGCACGGGAAAACGTCATCCTGCCGCTTGCCGAGGAAGACGGGGCCTTGAGGGTGATCATCAGTGACCCTAACGACATGGACACCTTCGAGAAGCTCCGTTTCATTTTGAATCGTCGCATCGAGCCGGTGCTGGCACCCCGCGACGCGATCCTCGAGGCGATCAACCGGCACTACGGGCAGAAGTTCGCCGAGAGCGCCGACTCGATGCTGACCGAATTCACCGATACGGCCATCGACTTCACCGAGGCCGACGACGAGGTCAAACCGGGGCAGGAAAAGGTCGACGAGAGCAGCGCCCCGATCGTTCGCCTGGTCCAACTGATGCTCAATGAGGCCGTGCAGCTTCGGGCCTCGGACATCCACGTCGAGCCGTTCGAGGACCGGATCCGGATCCGCTACCGGATCGATGGCATGATGGTGGAGCGCGACAGCCCCCCACGGCGGCTATTGGGGGCCCTCTTGTCCCGCCTCAAGATCCTGGCCAGGCTCGATATCGCCGAGCGGCGGCGCACGCAGGACGGGCGCATCAAGGCCATCGTGGGAGACAAGGATTACGACCTTCGGGTGAGTGTCATCCCCACCAATCATGGGCAGTCCATAGTGATGCGGATCTTGGACAAGGACAGCATCCGAGTGGGGCTTCGGCAGCTCGGTTTCGCCGAGGATGACTACCAGAGGTTCAACAACCTCATCCGCCGACCCAACGGGATCATTCTGGTTACGGGGCCAACCGGTTCCGGCAAGACCACCTCGTTGTACGCGGCGCTGAACGAGTTGAATACGCCCGACAAGAAGATCATTACGGCCGAGGACCCCGTGGAGTACTACCTTTCGGGGATCAACCAGGTGGAGATTCGGCATGAGATCGGGCTGGATTTTGCGCGGGTGATTCGGGCGATGCTGCGTCAGGCGCCGAACATCATTCTGGTAGGAGAGATGCGAGACCTGGAAACTGCCCAGATGGGAATTCAGGCTTCTTTGACTGGACACTTGGTTTTCAGTACGCTCCATACGAACGATGCGCCCAGTGCCATTACGCGCCTGATCGACATGGGAGTGCCTGCCTATCTGGTCTCCAGCAGCATCGTGGCCATCATGGGGCAGCGGCTTGTACGGGTCGTCTGCCAGAAGTGTAAGGAGCCACACACCCCCCCAGATGCATTGGTCGAGACCGCCGGTATTACTCCTGAGATGGCAGATCGGGCCACATTCATGAAGGGAGCAGGATGCAAGGCGTGTGGGGGGTCTGGCTACCGCGGCCGGCAGGGAATCTTCGAACTCATGCTCATGTCCTCTAAGCTCCGCGAACTCACATTCGCCGAGGCGCCGACGGGAGATATCCGCAGAACAGCCCAAACCGAGGGGATGAAGACGATCTATCAGGATGGCCTCAGCAAGGCGATGTCTGGCGTCACCACCCTGGAGGAACTGTTCCGAGTGGCCAAACCGGGCGAGGAAGCCTGATGCTGATTCAGGGATTCCGAGAAAGCAGGGGGCTGTGGCAACAATCGGGCAAATGGGCAATATGGGAGCTGTGGCCAAAACGCCCAGTGACCTCGGGCGAATGGCAGGGCCGGCAGGGTCGGATCGGAGTATCGAGTCCGTGATGGCGCTCCGGTTTGTCGAGCCGGAACCGCTCAAATGCCTGCGAAACTTGAGATGTCGGGGGCAGGCGCGAATAATCGTGGCGTGACGTGGGCAGGAAGCTCACTGCCCGCGCCCAACCGTGCGGGTAATCGGGCACGCCAAGGATCTCCAAAAATGTGCCGTCTAGGGAAGGACCCCTGGGAGTAGTGCCCAGCCGGGCGGCCCCTGTTGGATCGGAGTTCTCAAACCAACAGGGGGCCGCAGGGAAGAGAATTCATGGCAACGATTCTTATCGACAAGCTGTTGCAGACTCAGGTGAATCGAAACGCCAGCGATCTGCACATCGCCGTCGGCCAACCTCCGGTGTTGCGGGTTGACGGACGCTTGGTTCGGCTCGACACGAAGACACTTGAGCCGGAAGACACCACGGCCTTGATGAAGAGCATCTCACCGGAACGGTGCCAGCAGGAGTTGCAGGAGGTCGGCGGGTCGGACTTCGGGTTCGCGTTCGGCGATCAGGCCCGTTTCCGCGTTTCCATCTTCAAGCAGAAGGGTTACGTGGGGATGGTGCTTCGGCTTATCCCGGTCGAGATGATGACCTTCGGGAAGTTGGGGACGCCGCCGGTTCTGACGGATCTGATTATGAGGCCGCGGGGCCTGATCTTAGTCACCGGGCCTACCGGGTCGGGCAAGACGACTACGTTGGCCTCGGCCGTCGATTATCTCAATCAGGCCATCGATCGCCATATCATCACGATCGAGGACCCGATCGAGTTCTACCACACACATAGGAAGTCGACGATCAACCAGCGCGAGGTCGGGGTCGACGTCCCGAGCTTCGCCGAGGCGATTCGTCGGGCCTTGCGGCAGGACCCGGACGTGATCCTGGTGGGCGAGATGCGGGACCTGGAGACGATCGAGGCGGCGATCACGGCCGCGGAGACCGGCCACATCGTCTTCGGCACGTTGCACACCACCGGGGCCCAGGGAACCATCAACCGGATCATCGACGTCTTTCCCACCAACCAGCAAGAGCAGATCCGGACGCAGTTGTCGGTGGCCGTCATCGGGATCTTGTCGCAGGCCTTGTTGCCCCGCATTGGTGGCGGCCGGGTGGCGGCGTACGAGATGCTGGTGGTCACCCCGGCGATCTCCAACCTGATTCGCGAGAACAAGGTATACCGGATCAATTCAGCGATTCAGACAGGACATAAGCTTGGCATGCAATTGCTCGACGATCATATGTTCAAGCTATGGGAGAGTGGAGTGGTCGAGGAGGAAGACGTCCTTATTCTGGCGAATTCACCGGACGAATTGCGGCTCAAGATCGCCCGGGCGAAGAAAAGCCTGTTGGAGGACGAGGAGGAATCGCAGCGTCGAATGCAGAAGGGAAAGTAGGCGGGCCGCTCATGCTTTGGGTAGCTGACTGGGAAGGATTGGGAGTGGAGTTCACGTAGCGCGAGGCGAACCAAAGATGGCTCTTCGACAGATTGGGCAGATTTTCGTCGACCTGGGCTTCATCAGCGAGGAGCAACTGGACCTGCTTCTGGAGGAACAGCAGCAGCGTCCGGGCCAATTGCTCGGCCGGATTGCCGTCGACATGGGTCTCGTTACCGACGATCAGGTGGCCCAGGCGCTGGCGGAGCAGATGGGCCTTCAGGTCGTCAACTTGAGCGAGATCGTGATTACCCCGGAGGTGCTCGCCCACGTGACCGAGCCGATGGCTCAACTGTACAAGATCGTCCCGGTCAGCTTCAAGGATAACACGTTGACCGTCGCCATGTGCGATCCGCAGAAGCTGTCGATCATCGACGAGTTGCGGAGTTTTTTGGGATACGACGTTCGGGCGGTGGTAACCACCGAGCAGGACATCGTGAACACGCTGGAGCGGTATTACGCGGCCGGGGGGGAAAGCGTTGAAACGTTGATCGCCGACATGGAGACGGACGATGAGTTGGCGACCACTGCCAAGAAGCTCGAGGGCATGGAGGGCCCTCTGGACTTGACGAGCGTTGAAGCGCTGGCCGATAGCGCGCCGGTGCGGAAGCTGCTGAACATGGTGCTTTTGTTGGCGATCAAGGACCAGTCCAGCGACCTGCACTTTGAGCCGTTCGAGACGGAATTCAAGATTCGGATTCGCGGCGATGGGGTGTTGTACGAGATGGTTCCGCCCCCGCGGCACCTCGCGTTTGCGATCACCACCCGGGTGAAGGTGATGGCCGATCTGGACATTGCCGAGCGGCGGTTGCCGCAGGACGGGCGGATTCGGTTGACGGTCGGCGGCCATCCGGTCGACCTTCGCGTCTCGGTGCTGCCGACGATGTTCGGGGAAAGCGTCGTGCTCCGGATCCTGGACCGGTCCGTGGTCATGCTCGACTTGGGCGCGATCGGGTTGGAGGAGGGGCCGCTCCAGGTATTTCGCGAAATCATTCGCAGGCCGCACGGGATTGTCTTGGTCACGGGGCCCACGGGTTGCGGCAAGACAACCACGTTGTATGGGGCTTTGAACGAACTCAACGTGGTCACCGACAAGATCATTACCACCGAAGACCCGGTCGAGTACGACATCGACGGCATCGTGCAGATCCAGATCGATCCGTCGATCGGCAACACGTTTGCCAAGATGTTGCGGTCGATTCTGCGTCAGGACCCGGACAAGATCCTGGTGGGTGAGATCCGCGACTTGGAGACGGCCGAGATCGCGGTGCAGGCGTCGCTTACGGGCCACATGGTGTTCAGCACGCTGCACACGAACGACGCCGCCAGCACGGTGACCCGGCTCCGCGACATGGGGCTGCCGCCGTTCTTGATCACCGCCACGCTGGAAGCGGTGCTTGGGCAGCGACTGGTGCGAAAGATCTGCCGGGAGTGTCGCGAGGAGACGATCCCCGGCACGGAGACCCTGGCTGACCTGGACCTGACGCCCGAGGCCGTGATCGGCAAGAAGTTCTACCGGGGACGCGGGTGCGTGGCCTGCAACAACACGGGGTACAAGGGGCGTACCGGGGTTTACGAGCTAATGGCAATGAACGACGTGCTTCGCGACCTGGTCAACACGGGCGGCTCCACGGAGCAGTTGCGCGACGCCGCTTTGCAGGCCGGGATGGAGCCGTTGCGGGTCGCCGGGCTGAGGAAGATCTACGACGGGGTGACGACGCCGTCGGAAGTGATTCGAGAAACGAGCGTCGAGTCGTAACGAGCGAACGGTTGAAAGCACAAGTGGGCCGCGGGAAACCGCCACCCCTCACCTTGTGACGTGAGGATTCAACGATGCCGACATATGAATTCGAGGCGATGGACGGCACCGGCCAGGAAATCAAGGACGTGGTCGAGGCGCCGAACGAAGAGGAGGCCCAGGCGACCATTCGCCAGATGGGCTATTTCGTGACGAAAATCTCCGAAAGGAAGGCGCGGGCCGGCACCGCGAGAAAGAAGAAGGGCGGCCGGAGGAAAACCTTTTCCATCGGCCGCGTCAAGCCTCAGGTGCTGACGACCTTCACGCGCCAGTTGTCGATTCTACAGGACGCCGGGTTGCCCATCTTGCGGAGTCTGAGGATTCTGGAGAACCAGTCGAAGCCGGGGGCGTTGAAGAATTCGCTGATCGACGTCTGCGACGAGATCGAAAGCGGGGCGACGCTCTCCGAGGCGATGGCCAAGGCGCCCAAGGCGTTCGACCGGCTCTACGTCAACATGATCAAGGCGGGGGAGGCCGGTGGTGCGTTGGAAGTGATCCTCCAGCGGTTGGCCGAGTTCCAGGAGCGGGCCCAGTCGTTGAAGCGGAAAGTGAAAGGCGCGTTGGTCTATCCGGTCGTCGTGGTCTTGTTCGCCATAACGATTCTGACGTTCATCATGCTCAAGATCGTCCCCGAATTCCGCAAGATCTTCGAGGAATTCGAGGCGGAGTTGCCCCCGATCACGGAGATGCTGATCTTGGTCTCCAACACCCTGTTCCACTGGTGGTTCCTGATTCCGGCGGTTCCCATCTCGGTCTGGCTCTTCGTCAAGCTGATCTGTCGATTTCACTATGGCCGTTACGGCTTCCACCTCTTCCTGATTAAGATGCCCGTCTTCGGCCAGTTGGTGGAAAAGAACACGGTCGCCCGCACGATGCGGACTCTCGGCACGCTCGTGTCCAGCGGCGTGCCGATCCTGGAAGCCCTTCAGATTACGCGCGAGACGGCGGGGAACTACGTGTTCGAGAATCTGTTCGGCAAGGTATACGAATCGATTCGCGAGGGCGAGACGATTGCCCAGCCGATGAAGGAGAACTCCCGGCCGGGCTTCCATCCAATGGCCATGTTCTTCTGGTTCTTTTTCATCGCCGGGCCGGTCGGCGTGTTGCTGTACGTGCTGAAGATGAACCAGAAGATTCTCGACGACATGGTGATCAACATGGTGGACGTGGGCGAGGAGACCGGCGAACTGGATACGATGCTCTACAAGGTGGCCGACGTATACGACGAGGAGGTCGCCGTCTTGACCGAGACCCTCACCAGCTTGATGGAACCGATCTTGATCATCTGCTTGGGCGTCGTGGTCGGATTCATCGTCATCGCCCTGTTCATGCCGTTGATCAGCCTGA
>CAZDHR010000204.1:0-12384 GCA_964505295.1 uncultured Planctomycetaceae bacterium | reverse complement strand
CAACTCGCTAACTCCAGCACGGCCAAACTCAACGTTACGCTGAACCAATACACCCTCTTTTCTGTGGGAACGGCCAGAGTTCCGACGCCAAAAAACTCGGAGCGATATCCCGCATGCCCATGATTGCCAATTTCCTCGATTCGGTGGATAGCTCTTAGCGGTATCCACACTGCGTTTGGGAGCTTGCGGCGGCGAACTTCTGGCATTTCAAACCAGTTTTGGTCCACTGCACCACTCCCGGTCTCATTGGGCGTGCTACGGCGACAGATTTGCGGCACAACGCGATTGTTGAATACTGAATTGTCCCCGGCAAGCCCTTTGAAGTCAAGGCGTTGGGAGCTTAGGCCCATTTGTTCGGTGCTCCTATCCGGTTTCCGTACAGCCTGGACCTTTTCGAACGGCGCGGAGACCCTGGGGACCAAGGGCGGCCCAAATCACTGGCTACGGTTCGGCTCTCCAATCTCACCCGGCCCGGTGCCGTCGGGCAAGCGCCACGGCATCTTGGCACAGCGGGCGATGTGAGCATCCAGGGCTGTCTTGAGTCTGCGGAAGCGCTCCGGCTGGCGTTTGGATAAGTCGGTCGTCTCCTTCGGATCGTCGGCCAGATGGTAGAGGCGCTGCGGCTCCGAGGCGTCGTTTCGGAGGAGCTTCCACTCGCCGTGGCGGGCACAGTAGTAGGGCTTGCCCTGGTAGCGGCGGCCGCCTTCGAGGCGGACCCAGAAGAGGGGGCGGTCTTCGGGCGGCTGGGGTTTTCCGCGGAGCGTGGGAAGGATGCTTCGGCCGTCGATCGCCCGGGCGAGCTCGGCGCCGGCCGCCTCGCAGATGGTGGGGAAAAGGTCCATCGTCAGGGCGACGCGGTCGCTTGTGGTGCCCGGCGCGATGCGATCGGGCCAGACGGCGCACATGGGGACGCGCAGTCCCCCTTCGAGCATGTCCTGCTTGCCGCCGGCCAGGGGGCCGTTGTTGGCACCGTGGGGGAGCGAGCCGCCGTTGTCGCTCGCAAACAGCACGAGCGTGTTTTGGGCGTGGCCGGTTTTTTCCAGGCAGGCGATCACCCGGCCGATGCCGTCGTCCAGGTGTTCAATGAGCGCGGCCAGCTTCGCCCGCTTCTCGGGCACGTCGGGGTGTTTGGCCCGATAGCGGCGGAGCCAGTCGTCGGGCGGCTGGATGGGGCTGTGCGGGGCGTTGTAGGCCAGGTAGAGGAAGAACGGGGCGCCATCGCCGTGCTGCTTGAGCCAGTCGCAGGTCCACTGGGTGAACAGATCCGTGGCGTGGCCCTTGGGGTCGATGGTTTCGCCGCCGAGCCGCATGTAGTTGACGCCGTGGCGGCGGTGGTCGTAGTAGTCGTCCATCATGTCGCCGAGGAAGCCGTGGAAGAAATCGAACCCGCGCGTGCCGGGCAGGTTCGGCTCGCCCAGGCCGAGGTGCCACTTGCCGACCATGGCCGTTCGATAACCGCGCGTCTTGAGCACGGCGGGGAGCAGCACGACCTCCGGCGCGAGGTAGCCCCAGGAGTTCTTCGAGTGCGTGCGGATCACGCCCGGCACGCCGGCCACGTCGGGATAGCAGCCCGAGAGGAGCGACGCCCGGGTGGGTGAGCAGACCGGGCAGTTGGCGTAGAAGCGGGGCATGCGCATGCCCCGCTGCACCAGCCGGTCGACGTGCGGCGTCTCCAGATCCGTGGCCCCGTAGCTGCTCAGGTCGCCGTAGCCGAGGTCGTCGACGAGGATCAGGAGCACGTTGGGGCGATCGGGCGCCTCGCCATCGGCCTTGGCCACCGCGGGGCACAGGAGAAGCGGCGAGGCACAAACGAAGGCAAGCAGGATGCGATGCATGGGAAGTCTCTCCGGGGCTCGGGACGCGGCGGCCCGCGCGGGGCGCGACGAGCCGCTTCGTCCGACTGGCGGGGATCGCCGGACATGGTAGAATGGAAAGTGGTCGGCGTCAACAAGTTCCGCGATTGTCCCCACGCTTCGCGAGGGGACGCAAAGGCGGAACGCTTTGCGCCCGGCATGGGCGATGGGGCGTCGGGCCATTGCGAGCCGCGATGCGTCGACGCAAAGCGTCCTGGGAGTACGTTACGGCGCGAAGCGTCGTAACGATGCGCGAAACGCGGACGAACACGTATGGGCGTTCCCACACCATCGTCGCCGGTGCTGCTCTTGCTGGCCGCGTTTAGTCGATACGACGCGGCCTTGCGCTGGGGGCGGGATCGCGCCGTGGAGGCGTTCGGGCCGGTGGCTTTGGAGAGCCCGACCTTCTCGTTCGACCAAACGGAATACTATGAGCCGACTATGGGCCCGGGCCTTCGCAAAGTGTTCTACGCGTTCGGCGAACGGATCGATCCGGCCCGGCTGGTCGAGATCAAGCTCCGGACGAACGCCTGGGAACAGGAGTACGCCGAGCTGGGACGGCACGAGGAGCCGCGCCCGCTGAACCTGGACCCGGGCTACGTGGCTTTGGGCAAGCTGGTGCTGGCCTCGACGAAGGACTTCTGCCATCGCATCTACTTGGAACGAGGGATCTACGCCGAGGTGACGCTGTTGTACCGACACGGCCGCTGGGAGCACCACGACCGGACGTTCGCCGACTATCGTCGCGGGGACTACCAGGCGTTCTTCTCGGAGTGCCGCGACTATTTGCACCGCGAGTCACGGGAGGGACGACCGACGTGATCTGGCTGATCTTGGGAGCCACGCTCCCCGCCATGCTGATCTCCTGTGCGGCCGCCTACGTGGTGCGATGCTTCGCGCCGCGCTGGGGACTGGTCGATCGGCCCGGCGAGCGCAAAGTGCACACCCAAGCGATGCCCACCGGCGGCGGGCTGGCGATCTGGCTGGGCGTGGTCGGACCGTTCGCCGTGGGGCAACTCCTGCTGTGGTTTCCGCAACTGGCGCCGGGCATCACGGTGTTCGACGCGACCGCCGGCGGCGCCGCACACGTCCATGATTACCATCTGCTGGATACTGTCCGTCCCCATTTGCCCGGCTTGCTCGCGCAGTCGGGCCGACTCTGGATCCTCCTGGCCGGCGGAACCGTGCTCATGGTGCTGGGGCTGGTGGACGACGTGCGCGGGCTCGGCTGGAAGATCCGCCTCGGCGTGCAGGCGCTGGTGGCTACGGTGCTCGTGCTGCTTGGGTGGCGGATCAGTCTGTTCATCGAGACGCCGTGGATCACCGGGCCGTTGAGCGTGCTGTGGATCGTGGGGCTGGTGAACTCGTTCAACATGCTTGACAACATGGACGGCCTGTCGGCCGGCGTGGCGGCCACCAGCGCCGCGATGCTGGCCGCCGTGATGTTGCTGGCCGGCGATCCGGCGACCCACCAGCCGCAGCTTTTCGTGGGCGGGTTCCTGTTGGTGATCGTGGGCGCGTTGGCCGGGTTCCTCTGGCACAACCGTCCGCCGGCGAAGCTCTTCATGGGCGACGCGGGCAGCTACCTGGTCGGCTATCTGCTGGCGATGGCCACGCTCACGGCGACGTTCGCCGGCGAAGACATCCCCGTACACGCCGTGCTGGCCCCGCTCTGCGTGCTGGCCGTGCCGCTTTACGATACCGTGACGGTGATCTGGATCCGGCTCCGTGCCGGCCGCAGCCCGTTCGTGGGCGATAAGAGCCACTTCTCGCACCGCCTGGTCGAGTTGGGCATGAGCAAGACCCAAGCCGTGCTGACCATCTACCTGACCACCGCCACCTGTGGACTGGGGGCTTTGCTGCTGCACCAGGTCGAACCGTCGGGCGCGCTGGTGATCCTGCTCCTGGTCGGCTGCGTGCTGGTGCTGGTCGGCATCCTGGAGACCACGGGCCGCAACGGGCGGTCTGGGCGCGCGAGCGAGGACCGCGATGGGCAGACGTAAACGGCAGCGAAAAGCCCGGTCGGCCGAGAGCCGGCCGATCGCCTCGCCTTCGCCGCAGGCCCGCGCCAAGGAAGCGACGCCGGGCGACCAAGCAGCCGGCGAGCCGGACGCCGATCGTTGGCGCCCGTGGCTTCTCGGCGGACTGGTCGCGCTGGTGGTGCTCCGCCCGCTCTTCCCCAGCGAGTCGGCCGCGTTGTTCGGAGACGGGCTGGTGGTGGTCATGCTGTGGATCGCCCTGGCCGTGTTCTGGCTCCTGGGGGCGATTGGGCGGCCGTGGTTTGCGGTCCGATTCGGCTGGACCGACGTGGCGGTGCTCTTGTTGATCGGATGGCACACGATCGCGGCCCTTTGGGCGGCCAACCACGCCAGCCCGCGACCCGCGCTGAACATGCTCTGGGAGTGGATCGCCTACGGGCTCTCGTACCTGCTCGCCCGGCAACTGATGACCGGCCGTCGCGAGATGAGGGCGGTGTTGGTGGTGATGATCGCCCTGGGGGTGGCCCTTGCCGGGTACGGGCTGTATCAGCATTTCTGGGAGCTTCCGGAAACGCGGGCGAAGTTCGAGAGAGATCCCGACGCGGCGATGCGAGACTCGGAGATCTGGTTCGAGCCCGGCTCCCGTGAGTTCGAGCTGTTCCGCGCCCGGCTCGATACGTTCCGGCCGATGGCGACCTTCGGGCTGACCAACTCGCTGGCTGGCTACCTGGCCCCGTGGCTCGTCGTGGCGGGGGGCATCGGGGCGTGCGTGGGCCTGAGCCGGCGAAGGTGGCACACGTGGCTGGCAGTGATCGTCTGTGGCGTCCCGGTTGGCGCTTGCCTCCTCTTGACCAGCAGCCGGAGCGCGTGCGGCGCGGCCGGGCTGGGCCTGCTGCTTGCGGCGGTGTTTTGTCGCAAGCGGCCCGAGACGGGGCCGGCTCGGCCGTGGAACCGGAGACTGACCGCCGCAATCGCCGGATTGGGGGCCCTCCTGGTCGCGGGCGTCCTGGTTGCGGGTGCGCTGAACGCCCGAGTCTTCTTCGATGCCTCCAAGTCGCTGCGGTTTCGGGTGCAGTATTGGCAGTCGACGCTGCGGATGATCGCCGACCATCCGATTGCCGGCTGCGGACCCGGGAATTTTCAGGACACGTACACGCGGTACATGCTCCCCGAAGCCAGCGAGGAAATTGCCGATCCGCACAATTTCCTGATGGAGGTCTGGGCCACGGCCGGGACGCCCGCGCTTTTTGCCCTGTTGGCCGTGCTGGGTTGTTTTGGTTACGCAATGCTCGCGGTCCCTCGATCCTTCTCTTCGGAGTCGGGTGGCACTGGCGTCTCGCCAGTGCGTCCACGAAAGCACGGACAAGATACCCGTGCCACCCACAAGCCAGTGGGGGAATCGAGTGCCCCGGTGACGACGACCGCCCCCCCCGATGCCACGCGGTACGTGCTGGCCGGTGCGGCGTGCGGGTTTTTGCTTTCCGTGGTGGTAGGGCAGATGAGCTCCGCGCCGCCGTCCGTGCGTGAGGTGATCCCGGGAGTGTGGGCGCCGGTGGTCGTGCTGCTGGGCCTGCCGCTGGCAGCCGCGACGGTGCTGCTCTTCTGGAGATGGATCGACGACGGCCCGCTGCCTCCTAGTCTGCCGGCGGTTGGGGTCCTGGTGCTGTCGGTGAATCTCCTGGCGGCCGGGGCGATGGGTTTCCCGGGCGTTGTGGGGACGTTCTGGCTCTTGGTGGCGATGGGCTTGAACTTGACCGAGGCTTCCCGGCCGTTCAGAGTACCTCGAAGCGCCGGTCTGGCCGCGTTGGCGGCGACGATGGCGGCGGCGCTGACTTGTTCGGCCACAGCGTTGAATCCCGTGTTGCGGTCTCAGACGGCGATCCGCCTGGCCCAGCGCGATCCGCTCCACGCCGGCCGGCATCTCCGGGACGCCGCGCAAGCCGACCCGCTCGCGGCAGCGCCGCAGAGGCATTTGGCCGAGCATGCCTTTGGCGTTTGGCTCGAGGGCGGGAGCCCCCAGGCATTCGACCAGTTCGAGGCGTCGATCGAGGCGGCCTTGAATTTGGCCCCCAACTCGGCCAGCACGTGGCGGATGTGCGGCGATCTCTATCAGCGGGTCTTTGAGAAGCGAGGGATCGCGGATGCCCTTCCCAAGGCCGTATTTGCACACCGCCGGGCCGTGGATCTCTATCCCAACGACGCCGAACTGAGGTCGCGTCTGGCGGTATCCCTTCGAGCGGGGGGCGACGAGGCCGGTTTCCGGCGCCAGGCGGCCATTGCCCTGGAGATGGATGAGCAAACCCCCCATAGCGACAAGAAGCTGGAACCACGCGTGCGTGACGAACTGCGCCGGGCCCTATCTCGTAGTAGCTCCCGGGGGGAGTAACGTGGTATACTGAGTCGAAGTGCAGGAGACTCGCTGTCCCGTCCTGTGGCGTCCCTGTCGGCGCGACAGCGGATTCGGCCGACGACGCCCGCCTGCCGAACGCACCCGGCCGATTCGTCGCAAATCGTTTTCCATGAACGCTTTGTGGCTGTCCCTTGCGACCGAGCGATTGCGTCCGCGGTCCTCGGTCCCAGGGCCATCAGCCAGGTTGGCGCGGCCTGCCGGCAAACCCTTTCCTGCGCTAACCCGAGTTGTTCACCAGGGCTCATAGTGGCACGATTCATCGGGTCCAAGCACTCCGAAGCGGCTTCAGGCCGCATGAATGCGGTCACTACGAACGACGTATGAATAACCCCGGCTAACGGATAGGTACATCGAACCTCGCTTGGATTCGACGTTGTGAAGGTTGTCGCGATGAAGACTTGGCTTCCGATCGGGCTGGTAGTGTTGTTGGGAATTGGCGCAGGAGTGGGAATCGCGATGGCCCGGTATGCGCAGTATCCATGGGACGGCACGCCTGCGGGAATACCACTCGGTATCGAGACCCCACGGGATTCCGCAACACCGCCCCCGGTCGCCTTCCTCGGCGAGGACACTTACGACTTTGGGTTCATGGACGCCGAGGCCAAGGGGCGGCACGAGTTCGTCATCGAGAATCGGGGCCAGGGCACGCTGAAGATCAAGCAAGGGAGGTCGACCTGCAAGTGCACCGTGTCCGTCCTGGAAGACGGCGAGATCGCCCCGGGAGAGTCGGGCATTGTCGCCATTGAGTGGACGGCGAAGCGGGCGCTCGGCGCGGATGGGGAGTTCAAACAAACCGCCCAGGTCCTCACCAATGACCCCGAACACCCGCGACTGGCCCTGAGCATCCAAGGCCGCGTCACCGTGGCGGCGCGCGCCGTCCCTTCGGCATTGCTCTTCAACGGGGTCACGGCCGGTGAAACCAGCTCGGCCACGGTGCGAGTGTTCGGGTTTCGGTCGGAGCCGCTGGAGATTACGGGCCACGAGTTCGTCGAGGCCGACACTTCCGACTACTTCGAGGTGACCTACGAGCCGCTTCCCGCCGATGAAGTGTCCCAGGAGGAGGGGGCCACCAGCGGCTGTCTGGTCAAAGTGACCTTGAAACCAGGCTTGCCCGTCGGAGCGTTTAAGCAGAGAATCCGTCTGAAAACCAGCTCCGAGGAGGTTTCCACGATTGAGTTACCCGTCGAGGGCACGGTCACCGGCGAAATCTCAATCGTCGGCAAGGGATGGCGTCGCGAGAGTGGCATCCTCCACTGGGGGAGCATCCGAAGCCAGGACGGGGGTGAGCGGACGCTGTACATCCGGGCTGCCGGCCCGGACGCCATGGAGGTAAGTTACAAGCCGGTCGAGGTTCATCCCGATCTGCTGAAGATAGAGGTCGGCGAAACCAAGCAGCCTGAGGGCGGCAAGATCTCCCTGACCCCCTTAATTATCAAGGTTCCCAGAGGAAGCCGCCCGGCAAGTCACTTGGGAACCGAGGAAAAGCAGCTTGGTCGGATCATCCTTGAGACTAACCATCCCCGAGTACCCCGGTTACAGATTCTGGTCCGCTTCGCCGTGGAAGGCTGAACGGGCAGAGAGGCGGACGCCTCGAAGCGGGGGAAGGGCAGTCGCAAGGAAAGGCACGTCTCGTTTCCCCTGTTTTTTGGCCGGTGGTTGCAGAATGGAATCGCACACAGTCTTCTCGTCTCGTTTCGCCCAGTCGCTCCTCCTCGCGGCGCTCGCGCTAGCCGCGGGCGCCTGCTCCTCGTCGGACCCGAGCGAGCTCGGCTCGACGCCGAGGGAAGGATCGCCTGCGACCCCGGTCGCCAAGGCTCCCCCCGCCGAGCCGGCCCCGTCGGCGGAACAGGAAGACGGCAAGCTGGCGGTTGCCCCGCTGAAGGCGACGCCGGGATCGGCGCTTGCCCCGCCCGAGGTGGGACCAGAACCGGCGGCTACCACACCCGAGGTGGGGACAGAACCGACGGATTCCTCACCGCCCGCTGGCGAGCCCGCCGTAGAGCCGAGCGACCCGAACTCCAACCACTCGGACAGCCCGCAACTGGGAATGAACCCCTTGCGTGAGGGGAGCGATCGGTCATCTTGGCATCGTCCCGTGAGCGTGAGGCCGGCCTCGGTCGAGAGCCGCAGCCGAGAGTCGGGCGACGGCAAGGTGGGTGAGGAGGGCGAGGAGCCGTTCGACCCGATCAAGGAGAACGGTCCGATCTTCGAGGGCTGGCCTAAGCCCAAGTGGGCCCTCGTGGTCTCCGGGCGCCAGGACGGCTACGTCGAGCCGTGCGGCTGCGCCGGCCTGGACCGGATGAAGGGCGGACTCAGCCGCCGCTATTCGATGCTCGAGCAACTCCGCGGCGAATGGGGCTGGCCCGTCGCGGCCGTCGACGTCGGCGGTTTGGTCAAGGGCTTCGGGCCCCAGGCCAATCTGAAATTCCAGATGTCCGTCAACGTGATGCTGGCCATGGGCTACGACGCGATCGCAATTGGCAAGAGAGACCTCCAGCTCGGAGTCGACGGTCTCGTTTCGGGCCCGTTCGTTTCGGCCAACGTCGCCCTGTTCGGGTTCGACTTCCAACCCGAATTGACCCCGCGGCAGCGGATCGTCGAAGTGGGGGACGTCAAGCTGGGGATCACGTCGATTCTCGGCGCGAAGTGGCAGCGGGAGATCAACAATTCGGACGTCGAAATGGCCGATCCGAAGGAGAAGCTGGCCGAGGTGGTCCCGGCGCTGGAGAAAGAGTGCGATGTGCTGGTCCTGCTCGCCCACGCCACCCGCGACGAATCGATCGAGCTGGCCCGGCAGTTCCCCCAGTTTCCCCTGGTGATCACCGCGGGCGGACCGCCCGAGCCACCGGCCCAGGCCGAACGGATCGACGGCTCCCAGAGGCTACTCATCGAAGTCGGCGAGAAGGGGATGAATGCCGTGGTGCTCGGTTTCTTCGACGACCCGGCCCAGCCGATCCGCTACCAGCGCGTCCCGCTCGACTCGCGGTTTCCCCAATCCGACTACGTGAAAAACGAGATGTCGCTCTATCAAGACGGGCTCAAGGACGCCGGGCTGGAGGGGCTGGAAGTGACGCGGGTGCCCTATCCGGGCAAGGAGCTGATGGGCAAGTTCGTCGGCACGGCGAAGTGCAAGTCGTGCCACGAGGAGTCGTACAAGGTATGGAAGAAGAGCGGGCACGCCAAGGCATGGCAGACCTTGGTCGAGCTGAACCCGCCCCGCAACTTCGACCCCGAGTGCATCGCCTGCCACGTCGTCGGCTGGAGCCCGCAGAACTACCGTCCCCTCGAAAGCGGCTTCTTGAGCGAGAAGGAGACGCCCCACCTGATCGACGTCGGCTGTGAGACGTGCCACGGGCCGGGCGAGAAGCACGTGGCCGCGGAGATGGGCTCCGATCTCGACCTGATGGAAGAGCTTCGCAAACCGACGGTCATCACGCTGGAAGAGTCGCAACAGGCCGTCAGCTCGGCCATCGCCGACCGCCAGCACTGCATGAACTGCCACGACATCGACAACAGCCCCGACTTTGACTTCGAGACCTACTGGCCGAAGATCGAGCATCGCGAGGAGTGAGTCGGGCACCGGGTGGGACCCGCTTCGCCAAAGTGCGTGGGACGCTCGCTTGCCCCCTTCGCCCAACTCTCGGCGGGGCCCCCTCGGAACGAATCTCGGCCCGGTTCCAGGGCCCATCTTCCAAAACCGGCCGGAACTTTTTCCCCGCAGCCGGGTTTGATTCAGAGAAGGCCGGCATCCGCCAGTGGAAAGTCGGCCGCATGGCACGCGCCTCGCTGCCTGCACTGCAGGCGGGTGCTTCCCCCCTTGCTGGACGGATGCACTCTCAGAAGGATCTGTCTCATGCCCGAACGCAAATGGCTGGACGTGAAGGAAGTGGGCGACGTGACGATGGTCCGCTTCCGCGACCGGCGGATCACCGAGGATCGCAGGGCGCAGGAGGTGGGTCAGGAGCTGTACAACCTGGTGGAGGGGGAAAACGGCAAGAACCTGCTTGTCAGTCTTTCCTCGGTCGACTTTCTGTCGAGTGCGGCTTTGGGCAAGCTGGTCACGTTAGACAAAAAGACCCGAGCACGGGGCGGCGTGCTCAAGCTCTCCGACATCTGTCCCAAGCTCTCCCAGATCTTTGCGGTCACCCGGCTCGACCGCTTGTTCGACATCGAGCAAGACGAAACGGCCGCGCTGGCGGCCTTCTGTTGAGCCTTGTGGGGGCAACTCCCACAGTCCGGACCTTTCCAACATTTCGGCCGTTTCCAGCAGAAGCTGACCAGTAGCCAACTTGTCAATTCCCGATTTGGCGTGGCCTGGGCCCCGGTGTTTCAGCCTGCCGATCGGCCGGCCGCTGCTGCAATAAACGGCCACGGCTCGTCGTTGAGGTCTTGGGACACAAGGCTTCGCGTCGCACGGCGTTTTCGGCTCGGACGAAGACGGTTCAACGGCTCGCCGGCGATCGCCGACGGCCGAGTGTTCCGCCGCTCGAACCGGTTCCTATACTGCGTTGAAGCTGAGTAGACTGGGGGCGGAAATCCCGGCACACGACGTGGCGCCTGTGCCTGCTCGGCCCGTGCGACGTCGAGATCTCCCGGGATTTCTCACACGGTTACCTTCTTTTGAGAAGTTGGAGGTGTTCGATGAGAACTTGGACGATGGTCTTGGTGGGCGTGCTGGTAGTTATGCTGACGGTGGACGTTGTGACGGCCCAACCGCCGGATCGAGAAGGCCCCCCACGCCGCGGCCCCGAGGCACGGGGCCCGGACGCACGGCCGGCCGGCCCACGCGGACCGGACCGACGAGGCCCCGGCGAGGGGTTTCGTCCGCCCCGATTTCCGTTGATGGTCGCCCTGGATACCGATGAGGACGGCGAAATCTCGGCCGAGGAGATCGAGAACGCCGTGAAGGCCCTGAAGAAGCTCGACAAGGACGACGACGGCAGGCTGAGTCGCCAGGAGCTGCGCATCGAGTTCCCCGGTCGTGGTCCGGGCGGTGCATTCGGCGGCCCCGGCGGGCGTGGTGGCCCGGGGCAGCCCGGCTGGGGCGGCGGGCCCGGTGGTGATTTTCGTGGTCCCGGTGGTAGGGGCGAGCCCGGTGGGCCCGGCTGGCGCCGCGCCCCCGGCGGGCCCGGCCGCGGAGGCTTTTCGGTCGAGCGGCTCATGGCCCTGGATAAGGACGGCGACGGCAAGGTCACCAAGGAAGAGCTGCCCGAACCGATGCAACGCGTGCTCCAGCGCGGCGACGCCAACGGAGACGGGGCGATCGATCGCGAGGAAGCCGAGAACCTTGTCGAGCGACTCGAACGAACTCGGCGAGATCGTGGCGGCCCCGGCGCTGGTAGGCCGGGCGGCCCCGGAGGTGAGGGCTTCGTCGAGCGAGTCATGAAGCTCGACCGGGACGGCGATGGGAAGGTCACCAAAGACGAAATGCCCGAGTGGATGCGCGAGCGGATGCTCGAGCGGGCAGACGCCAACGGGGACGGGGCCATCGACAAGGAAGAAGCCGAGAAGATGGCCGAGCATTTCCGGCGTCGCGGCGGCGGCCCCCCGCCCGGTGCCGGTCGCGGAGAAGGGCCCCGCGGCGACCGCCCGGAACGGCCCCGGCGCCCCGCCGAGGAATAGCTCCCGGCGACGAGTTGAACGGGATCTCGTGACTCTCGGAGAACGCACTACCAGACTAGGCCGTCTCAGTTCGACTCCGGCTTGGCTCGCTGGATTTGTTCGGCAAGCTCCCGCCGGGCGGCGAGCAGCGTTTGGGGATCTCTAGAGTACTCCCACCAGTTCGGCGCGACCTGGTCGACGACCGGCTTCACCGCCTCGTCGCCCGATCTCGCGGCCAGGATCGCGAAGTACTCGTAGTCCTCCATCCCGTCGCGGAGGTTCTTCAGGCGCATGCTGGCGACCGGCCCGTCGATGCCGCACGGCACCCCGGGGTAGAACAGGTATCCGCCGCCGTTGAAGTGCCCGGGATGGGCGAACGCCGGGTTGTTCCAAGGATCGAGCACCCTGGTCACCGTGCTCCAGTACAACAGGCCCGTAATCCCGTACTGACGGTTGATCCACGTGGGCACACGGTAGACGATCATCGGGCGGTCGATGTGCCAGTAGGGCGGGTCGAGCCCCTTGACCTGCTCGTATTGGG
>CAZDHR010000203.1:0-12411 GCA_964505295.1 uncultured Planctomycetaceae bacterium | reverse complement strand
TCCCACAGGATGCACCTCTTTCTCGACCACGTCCATCGGCTATACTGACATCCGCTCGCAATGCAGGGCGTTGGGGAGCGAGTTGTACACGGCCTCGACGCTCAGATCGGCCAAGAGTCGCTCGTAGGCCGGGTGGGGCGTTCCGCCGAACTCCTCAACAAACGCCCGGGCGGAATCGGCCGAGCGGGAGCCGGCGGCCACCAGCTCGGCCCGGTCGGTCTGCGGGAGCTGTCCGGCGAACTTCCGGGCGATGCGGCCCGTGCCCAGGATTCCCCATCGCAACGGCTGAGTCATGTCTTCTGCTCCTGTGAAAGGAGAGGGGGCGGGCTCAATCGTCCGGTCCGCCCGGCACGATGGGCACGTGAACGACGGTGGGGCGCCCCGCCGCGAGGGCTTCCCGCAGCGCCGGCACCAAGTCCTCCTTGTTCTCGACCCGCATGCCTCGACATCCGAACCCTTCGGCCACCTGATCGAGCCGGCTGGGCCCCAACGTGCTGTACAGCGGCTCGCCGTAGTTCCTCGTTTGCCCGCTTGCCGAGATGCCCCACCGCTGGTCGTCGGCCACCACGGCGACGAAGGGCAGCCCTTGGCGCGCGGCGCATTCCAGCTCGGCCACGGTGAAGGTAAACGCCCCATCGCCGGACAGCAGGATCACGGGCCGATCGGGGTACAGCGCCCGGGCGGCCAACGCGCCGGGGAGCCCCCATCCGACCACGCCGCTTGCGCCGCAGGTGACCCAGTGGCCCGGCAGGCGGTCCAGCAGAAGCTGGTGGAACCACTGCCCGATGTTGCCGCCGTCGACCAGCAGGACGGTCTCGTCGGTCAGGACCTCCCCGATTGCCAGGGTCACGTCGCGGCCGTTGGTGCCGGGCGGGAAGTGGTCGGCCGCGGCGATGCGCTGCCGGCGGAAGTCGTCGCGGCGTCGGCGGGCTTCGGCCAGCCACTCGGTGGTCGGCGGACACTCGAGCCGGCGGCACGCCTCGGCCAGTTGCCCCAACACGGGTCCCGGCGCGGCATGGATGCCCAGATCGGCTTCGAGGCCCGATCGCAAGCGGGTCTCATCCGCGTGGATCCGCACAACGGCCGCGTCCTCCCGGACCACCGGCGGCGAGAGCTGGCCAACGCGGTAGTCGAACTCGGCCCCGGCCAGGATCAGCAGGTCCGCGTCCGGCACCAGCCGAGCCCCGCCCGACGCCGCCCCGATCACACCCAGGAACGGATCGATCACCTCCGGCACGCTGCCGCGGTCCCAGATGGGCGTCACCACGGGGATCGCTTGCTGGACGGCCAGCTCGGCAAGCGCCTTCTCGCCGTGCGAGTAGTAGACGCCGGTCCCGGCGACGAGCACGGGCCGCTTGGCCGAACGAATCCGCTGGGCGGCTTGCTCGACGAGCTTCGGGTCGCCCGCGCCGCCGTGCCGCACCTCGCCGCTTCGCACCGGAGAGCGGATCGCGTCGGCCGCGTCGATCTCGGCGGAAGCGACGTCGATGGGGAGCGAAAGATGCACGGGGCCCGGGCGGTCGGTGGTCGCCGCCGTGAACGCCTCGTGGACGATCTGGGCCGCACGTTGGGGCGCGTCGACCACCCGGGCGTACTTCGTGATCGGGGCCGCCATGGGCACCGGGTTGAAGTCCTGGAAGTCGCCGTAGCCGAGCCGGGCGTGGGGCGTGATGCCGGTGATGAGCAGCATCGGGGCCCCGTCGAACCAGGCGTTCAACACGCCCGTCAGCGCGTTGGCATGGGCCACGGCCCCGCTCACCGCACACACGCCCACCGACCGGGTGAGCCGTCCGGCGACCTCGGCCATGTAGGCCGCGGCCTGCTCGTTGCGCACGTCGATCATCCGCATCCCGGCCCGGCGACACGCCAGGTAGAACGGGTCGAGCCCGTGCCCGTTCAGGGTCGCGATGAACTTCACCCCGCGGGCCTTCAGCTCGTCGACGACAATGTCGGCCACCGTCATGGCTTGTTCCTCCTCGTTCAAGGTTTCTCTCGACCGTCGTTGCGACCGCATGGCTGTTTCAGAAGACCTGCAACACGGGTTGCTGGCACACACTAACCCGAAGCGCGAGCGAGGCACGCGAACCGCAGCGGTCTGGCTTGCCTCTCCCTCGCTTGCGTTTCGGGTTAGTGTCGCAGTGTTTGTGCATCGGGCCATACAAGCTCGTCTCGTACAGCGTCGGGGGAGCGTCAGCCCGCGTCGCCCGTGGCCATCAGCCACGTCGCCACGCCCTGCTCGATGCTCTTCATCTCGGCGAGGAACTCACCGGTGATCTCCTCAGGGGGGAGGAAGATCGTCTGCGGGTTGCCGGTCGGCTCGGGCGGCACCCAGACGGTGTTCCCCAGCGGCTTGTAGTTGTAGTCGGCCTCCGGGATCTGGTCGCTCAGGGGGTAGTGCATCCCGACCCAGCCACCGCTGGGAAGCTGGTTGTCGAGGAAGGTGAACATGGCCACGCGCTCGGCGATGCGGTAGGCCGCCGCGAGCGTCTCCTGGTCGCCCAGGCCCTGCTGCACCAGCACCCGCATCAGCTCGCCGACGCCCCAGCCGACCTTGCACTTCGACGGCCAGAGGTAGGTGTCGAGCGGCATCTTCGATTCGAAGTCGAGCAGCTCGAGGGCGGCGTCGAGATACGGCTTGGCCTTGTCCTCCGCCTCGTTCCACTCGGCCAGCATCACGTCGTAGAGCACGACCAGGTAGGCCATGGCCGTGCCCACGTGCCAAAACTCCTGCTTGGGTCGCTGGAGGTCCAGAAGCTTCCCCATCCGCTCGCCGGGCCCGATTTCGGTGACCAGCTCGCCCGCGGTCGTCATCTGGGTGTACAGGCGTCCCTCGGCCGAGTGATCGCGATTCGCCTCGATCCACGTGCGGACCCACTCCCCGCAGGCCAGGGCCTCGTCGCGGAGGTCCAGGGCGATCATCAGGTGTCCGAAGAACGTGGTGTTCAGGCTCCCGATGATCGACGGCTCCTCGACGTGGCCCGGGTCTTCGCCGATGTAGTTGAACACCCCGCCGGAGGGCTTGTGCTGATACTGCAAGATGCGGTCGATCACGCCGGGCTGGCGGATCACCGGATGGTCGATCCAGGCGGCCACCTTGCCGAACGTCGCCGCCCGGTACACCCGCTGCATATCCTTGTAGCCCTCGGGCTCGCCCGGGATGTAGAAATCGCGATTCTCCCGCAGGGTCTCTTGCTGCACCCAATCGAACAGCCGGGCGATCACGTCGTGATCCACCCCCGCCGCGTACATGCCCCAGGAGGCCTTGTGCACGTAGCTGAGACTGGGCTCGCGGAGGATCGGCCCGTTCGGCGCAATGCGACTTGTGAGGAAGTGTGCGCCCTGGGCCAGAGAAACCCGCATGGCACCCAGAAGGTGTTTTGGATCGGCGATTCGCCAGGTCATCGTCGTCTCCTGCATGTCGTTGGCTTGTGAATCCTGCGTCGCCAGCCCCGGCGAAAAACTCCCCGAACCCGGGGGCCGCAGCCCCCGGGCTTGGATGAAATCCGGCCATCTGCTGAGTACCGCCAGAATACTTGAATCGACGAGCCGCTGGAAGGACCGGGCCGTCTATCGCCCGCTTCGCGGGAAATCGTTGGCAGGCGGCCGGGCTTCGGGTAGGATGGACGCCCGGACAGAGAACCCCTCACGGCACATGCCCGCCCCTGAAAAAGGAGATCCGTCATGCCCAGCTCGAACCGACGCCAGTTTCTCCAATCCTCGGCCGCGGCGGCCGGCGCCTCGGTGATGGCCGCCCCGGCCGTTGCCTCCAGCCGGCTGAGCGCGAACGACCGCATCCGCGTGGGCCTCGTCGGCCTGGGCGGGCGCATGCGGGCCCACGTGGCCTGCCTCGCCGCCATGGCCGAGAGCGATAACGTCGAGATCGTCGCCATCGCCGACTGCGACGAAGGCAAGCTCAAAACGGTCGAGAAAAGCTACCCGCAACTCGCCGGCAAGAAGCTGGCCGCCTATCACGGCCTGCGGGAGATGCTCGAAGACAAGTCGATCGACGCGGTCTCCAACGCCATGGGCGACCGCTGGCACGCGTTGTCGACGATCTGGGCGTGCCAGGCCGGAAAGCACGTCTACGTCGACAAGCCGGGCACGCACAACCTGTTCGAGGGCCGGCAGATGGTCGCCGCCGCGCGCAAGTACGACCGCATGGTCCAGCACGGCACCCAAAACCGCTCCAGCCCCAACATCATGGAGGGGATCCAGAAGCTCCGCGAAGGCGTGATCGGCGACCTCTACATGGCCCGCGGCATCGACTACAAGATGCGCGGCAACCTGGGCAAAATCACTCCCACCGACGTGCCGCCAGGCTTGGACTGGGACAAGTGGCTGGGGCCCAAGCCGATGCGCCCCTACAGCCAATTCTGGCACCGCCGCTGGTACTGGAACCTCGAGCTGGCCAGCGGCTGCTTCGCCAACCAGGCCGTCCACGAGCTCGACGTGATCCGCTGGGGACTCGGCCTCGATACGCATCCGACCGAGGTGACCGCCATGGGCGGCAAGTTCGTCCACGAAGACGACCGCACCTCGCCTACCCACGTGGCCATCAGCTACCGCTTCGGCGACGCCAAGCCGCTGGTGACCTACGAGCACCGCTCGTGGTACACCAACAGCGAGGCCGGCTTCCGCGAGCAGTACCCGTTCGTGCAGCCGGACTTCCCGGTGGGCACGATGTTCTTCGGTAGCGACGGCTACCTGATCTTCCCCGACTACAGCAGCTACTACACGTTCCTCGGTCCGAAACGCGAGCCGGGGCCCTCGAAGCCGGCCGAAATCGATTGGCGCAAGGACCGAGGCCCCTGGCAGACCGAGAGCATCCCCCACTTCCGCAACTGGGTCGCGGCGATCCGCGCCGGCGACCACACGCTGCTCAATGCCGACGTCGAAGAGGGCCATAAGTCGATGGCCGTCTGCCTCCTGGCGCGAACGTCCTACCAAGTGGGCCGACCCCTCCGCTTCGACCCGGCCACGGAGAAGATCCTCGACGACGACCAGGCCGATCGGATGCTCAACCAGCCCGAGTACCGCGAGCCCTACGTGGTGCCGGAGAGCGTGTGACCGACGAGGCTAACGCGTAGGGTGCGTGAAACGCACCATTATCCCAACGCCAGCAAATATGGTGCGTTTCACGCACCCTACGCGGCTACGAGTTGGTCGACGTGAACGGCGAAACTGGACCTGCTGACCGGCAAGCGTCTGTTCGGCCACGACGGGCTCGACGCGAGCGAGTGGGACCCGCTGTTCATGTTCTGGTACGACATCCAGGGCGGCAAGTTCGAGCGGCACGTGATCTCGTTCAACCACCTCCAGTGCTATCCGGGCGGGGTGAACGTGAACGAGCCGCCGCAGTTTGTGTGTGGGACGGGCATGAAGATCGCGCCCGGCGATGTCAATGGCGACGGCCGGCTCGACATCGCAGTGGCCGGCCGCGGGGGGCTGTACGTGTTCTTCAACCGCGGTTTGCCCCCCCTTCCCAAGGCGACCAATCTTAACGCGGCCTCCGGCCACAACCAAAAAGGGTTACTGAACAAACCACTGTACAAGATGCGCGCACGGCGCGCGCATCCTACAGACTAAGACTCTAAAGTGCCGCTGATCGGCGAAAAGCGTCCCGACCTGAACTGAGCCTTGCCACCAACCGGGAGTAGAAGACCATGATGACACGCATGAATCGGCGTCGTTTTCTCGCCGGTGCCGCAGTGGGCGGAGCCGGCCTGCTGGTCCTCCGCAACGGCGTCTCGGCCCGGAGCTACCAGGCCAACGAGAAACTGAACCTCGCGCTGGTGGGCGTGGGCTCGCGCGGAAAGCACTTCGTTCGCGCCATTCCCCACATCGGCGAGAACCTCGTGGCCCTCTGCGACGTCAACCAGAAGCGCACCGACGGGCCCTTGACGGAGTTCCCCGCAACGAAGCAATTCCGCGATTTCCGCAAGATGTTCGACCGGATGGAGCGCGGGATCGATGCGGTCGTCGTGGCCACTCCGGTGCATACGCACGCCGTGATCGCCATGGCGGCCATGAAGCGGCGCAAGCACGTTTACGTGGAGAAGCCCATCGCGCATGACGTCGCCGAAGCTCGCGCGATGCGCGATATGGCCCGGCGCCAGAAAGTCGTGACGCAGATGGGCAACCAGGGGATGGCCACGGATTCCTTCCGCCGCACCCTGGAGTTGATCCAGGCAGGGGCGATCGGCGAGATCCGGGAGGCCCACGTGCTGTTCGAGTCGGGCGGAACCGGACCGCTGGAACGGCCCAAGGAAAAGCCACCCGTGCCCGAAAGCCTCGACTGGGACCTCTGGATCGGCCCGGCGCCGATGCGCCCCTATCATCCGGGCTATCTCAATCCGGACTTCCCCGGGGCCGGGGGCAGGGAATTCCGGCCCGAGCTGATCGGCTGGAATCGTTGGCGCGACTTCGGCGGCGGCGCCCTCGGCGGGGCGGGCGCGCACTCGATCAATCTGGCCTTCAAAGCCCTCAACCTGCAAGCCCTATGGGACGACGCGGGCCCAGCGCGGACGATCCGCGTCGAGACGGAAATCTCGGAGCGGTGCCCCGACAACTTCCCCTTCTGCCAGATCGTTCACTACGAGATTCCGGCGCACGGATCGCGCCCTCCCGCGAAAATCCATTGGTGCAACGCTTGGCATACGGAGATCGAACGCCGCGGCATTCTGAAGCGGTTGGAAGAGTCTGCCGGACAGAAGCTCGTGTGGAAGAGCGGGAGCTGGTCGCCGCACTCCTTCTTGTTGATCGAGGGGAGCAAGGGCATGGCCCTTACGAACTTCCACAATTCCGTCTGCAAGCTGCTGCCCGAGAAGGACTTCCCCAACGCCGGGGGCCCGCCGCAAAGGATCCCGCGCTCCGGCAGCCACGAGAGGGAGTGGGTCATTGCTTGCAAGGGCGGGCCCAAGCCGATGTCGAACTTCGACCACTCCGGCCCGGTGGTGGAATTGCTGCTGTTGGGGAACGTCGCCGCGCTGGTCGACCGGCCGCTGGAGTTCGACCCCGTGGCCTGCAAGCTCCTCGGCCACGAGGAGGCCGACCGCATGTTGCTCCGTCCGTACCGGCACGGCTGGTCGTTGTGAGACGCAGCGAGTCCTGCAAGAAAGAGGATTGCCCCGAGGAGGCATGCGAACATGATCCGGCACTTTCTCGTCGCGACGGTTTGGGCTGCGATGGTCGTTCCGGCTTTCACGTCGGCTGTGCACGCGGCCGACCCGGCTGCGCACGCGGCTGATCCGGCTGCGCCCGCTTTGCCCCCGTCCGAAGCAGCCAAGGTCCTGGTTCTTACCGGGGCCACCAATCACCCGAAATGCGACCGCCGAATCTGCCTGGACTAGCGCACCCCCTCGCACACTGACGCACGCGAGAGTATGATCGAGCGGGCACCGTGCGTCGATGATGATTCTCGCCATGGATTCCATCTGAGCCTCTGAAAGGGGCATTGCAGTGAACGTATCTGCATCTTGCTTTACCGTTGCGATCTCAGCCATGGCGACTGTCACTTTGTGCGTGCGGGCCGTCACGCACGCCGCGGAGACGGGTTTGCCTGTGCCGGCACCGACGGAGCCCCAGGTTGTCGAGTCAGTCGTTGTGGCCGGGACACTCGATCCGGGGAAATGGCGAACCACGGGGCCCGTTCGATTTGGTGTCTCGGAAAAACAGGCCCCCGAATGCGAGGCCCGCGCTCTGCGAGTCGAAGTGCCGCAGACCGCCGACGCCCGAAAAGTCCGCACCTTTACGGGAGAGATCTTCGAGTTCAGCAAGCCGCAAGATTGGTCCGCGTACCATCGACTGGTCTTGTGGACTTACGTCGAACCGTCCAAAACGCCGCGCGGGGCCAACTTGAGTTTCCAGATCTACAACCAGGACAACGTCCGCCGTACGCTGGGCGTTTACGTCGTCCCTCGGGCAGAATGGCAGCAAGTCACCTGGGACATCACGCCCATGCCGCGCCGCACGGTCGGGCGGTTCATGATCACGCAGGGCGTCCACCGCCACAATCCCGGCGAGGCGGAGCGGAACATCTATCACTTCGGCCCGATCGAGCTACGCCGCGTCTTGCCGGAGACGAAGTATCGCGGAAGGGAGCCGGCTCCGCACCGCGTGGCCTTCAGTCACGTGGGCTACGTGCCCACGAGCGAGAAGACGGCCATCTTTCACGGCAGCCTGGGCGATTCGGTGCGGCTGGTCGACGCGGCTGCCGGCCGCACCGTGTGGAGTGGAGAACTCTCACCCGTCGAGTATCCCCGCACGGGTCGGTTCAAGGTTGCCGATTTCTCTGCGTATCGGCAACAGGGCCAATACGTGCTTGTCGCCGATGGTCCCAACGGCCCGGTGGCTACCGAAAGCAGGACAGCCCCACCCAACTCGGCGACCGTTTCGGAACGCCCGTGTTGCCCACGCTCCTTGAGTGCCCCCAGCCGATCATCGGCCGGCATGGCGGCCTGCCTCCATGCGGTCGTGGGTCCACGCGCGCTCGGCGATCACCACGGCCGAGTCGTAGACGGGAAGCTGCGTGAAGGTGGTGCCGCCGTCGCGGGCTTCCCACAGCGTGGCGTCGATATTATACACCCGACCGCTGAGCACATCCCCCCATACCGGATCGCGGAACGTGCCCTGGGGGACCGTCAGCACGACGTTCTCCAGATTGGGTCGCTTGCCGGGGGTGTCGCTCGTGCGCCAGAGGGTGATGAGGAGGCTGCCATCGGCGGCGCGGTAGCCGAAGATCGAGTGGCTCGCCTCTTCCATGCCGCCGGAGAGCTGCGCCTCGAAGTCGGGGATGCGCTCGACCGAGTCGTCGAATAGGGCCGTCACGTGCTGAACCGCCCGGTACGCCCGCTTGGCATGGTGGATCGTCCGGTCGGGATTGATCTCCAGCAGGCCCTTCGAGTTGATGAGCAGCTTGAGTTGGCTGGGGTCATCGCGGAAGTCGGAGTCTCGACGGTCGGGCCGGACGCGATAGGCCATGTCGCAGATGGCGAAGTAGGACGAGGGGATATCGCGGCCCAGGTCTCCGAGCAGGCGTCGCGTGGCCCATTTGGCCTGGCGTTGTTCGGTCCAGTCGTACTTCGACACGGCCCCGAACGAGCCGACTCGGGAGGGGACGCCGTTTTCCCCTTGGCGCAGCGTGATGTCGGGCGAGAACGAGCGGACGACCTCGCGCAGCTCCTCCACGGCGCCGTACTTGTCGTCGGGATTGTACGCGTAGGGGTGGTAGACAATCTCGTTGACGAGCGACAGCTTGCCCTGATCGCGAAGCCAGGTGAGCATGTCTCGCACGAACACGACGTCGAAGGATCCGCCGGCAGGGAACATCAGCCTGGCCTCCGGCTGGCGCCGGCGGATGACCTGAGCCGTGCGCACCGCGAACGTGGCGTACGTCACCGCGCCCTCCCCGCGCCCGGTGCGAGGCTCGTTCCACACCTCCCACTCGTCGACGTACTTTTTGTAGCGATCGACCAACGCTCCCACGTAGGCGTCCCAGGCTTCCAGGGCCTCGGGCGACGACGGAAGCCCGCCGCTCAAGCCGGTGCCGCCGCCTCCGGAGTAGATCAGGTTGCCGTAGCACAGGCAGACCCAGGGCTCGACCCCTTGGTCGACCATGTCGGGGATGATTTCGTCGAGCCACGCCCAGTCGTATTTCCCCTTCTCCTGCTCGGTCTTTGCCCAGCCGGATTGAATGCGGGCTTTCTTCACGCCGAGCGGGCCGAGGTAGTTCCGCCAGTTCCGGTAAATCGTGTAGTCGCGGTCCATCGTCTCCGCGCCCACCGCCCAATTCGACGACTCGATCTGGCGGGCGTGCCGCGGCCGGATTCTGCCCAGATACGTGAAGCCGTCGCCGGGAATCGCGTCCGTCTCGGTCACTTCCTCCGAGTCGGCCGGCTCGGCAGCCAGACCGGCGGGCGCAAGCCGGGGCCCCGTCGCAAGGAAAAGGACGCAACACCCCACCGCGGCTCGCCAAACGCTGCGTGAATGCTCGGCAACTCTCATGGCTTATTCTCCTCATGGGTGATCGGAAGCTATCAGCCGGCCTATGACTCACTCATCACGCGAAGCCTTTCGACGGTCAGGGCCGACTCGGGCCGCTTGCCCGTACAGAAGCGCTCGATCTCGTCGGCCAGGCACGGCCAGCGCTCCTCGAACTCGATGGCGTTGTTGCCGCGATGGGGAACCAAGAGCACGCGGTCGCTTTGGCGCAGCGGGCTGTCGGCCGCCAGGGGCTCTTCCTCGAACACGTCCAACGCCAGGTAGAACTCGTGCTGGGCCAGGGCTTCGATCATCTCCTGCTCATCGACCATTTTACCCCGGGCGATGTTCACGAACAACGCTCCCGGCGGAATCCGCTCGAAGTGCGACTTGCGGATCATGTGGTGCGTGTCGGGCGTGTAGCCGCCGGCCAGCACGACCACCTCGCACGCGGCGAACAGGGCGTCGAACTCGAGGTTCTCGACTCGGCGCGGATGCGGACCAAAACCGTGGAATGATTCAAGGACAAGACCCGCAGCCTGACCATCCGCAAGCACAACCTGGATGCGTGGGGCATCGAGACGCTCAACGCCGTGAACGGTTACAACGAGGGAGACTGGACTTCGTGGCGGGGGGATGGGAGAATGTCGCCGGAGAAAGTCGACGTCCCGGTTGCCGGATCACAAAGCAAAGGGGGAACTGCGATGAATCGTTCGGTAGTGCGGGGGTTGTCGTTGGCGGTCGCGTGTCTCGCGGCGGGGCCGGTTTGTGCCGTCGGCGCGCCGCTGCGCGTGGCCACGTTCGAGTGCGACGTGACGCCGCCGTTGGGCGAGCCGATCTACTCCGGCTATCAGCCGTTGGCCGAGGTGGAGCATCCGCTTCTGGCCAAGGGAATCGTGCTCGAGGACGGCCAGCGGCGGTACGTGCTGTGCTCGGTCGACTGGTGCGAGCTCTGCAATTCCACGCACCTCTTGTTCCGCCGCAAGATGGCGGAGGGCGCGGGCACGGACGCTTCGTGCGTCGCCGTGCACACGATCCATCAGCACACGGCCCCGATGGGCGACGGCGACGCGTTCAGGCTCCTTGACCGAATGGAAAACCCTCCCCCGCACCTCGACCCAAAATTCTTCGACCGGACGGCGGAGCGGCTTGGCGAGGCGGTCCGAGATTCTCTCGCCCGGCTGGAGCCGTTCGACTCGGTCGGGACCGGGCAGGCCAGGGTCCGCGGGGTCGCGGCCACGCGACGCGTCCGCACTCCGGACGGAAAGATCCGCGTTCGGTGGAGCGCGTGCCGCGACCCGGACCTGCGCGCCGAGCCGGAAGGCGACATCGACCCGTATCTGAAGACGATCACCTTCGCCCGGGCGAACAAGCCCTTGGTACGGTTGCACTACTACGCCACGCACCCGCAGAGCTTCTACGGCGATCCTCGCGCCAGCTACGATTTTCCGGGCATCGCCCGGGAGACGCTCCAGTCGAAGGAGGGCGTGTTTCAGGTCTACTTCACCGGCTGCGGGGGCGACGTGACGGCCGGCAAGTACAACGACGGCTCTCGGCAAGCCCGGCACGAGCTGGCCGCCGCGCTTGGGGCCGGCATGGAGGCCTCGATCGCCGCGACGCGCTTCGCCCCGGCCGACCGGATCGCGTGGCGAACCGTGTCCGTGGTGCTGCCGCTTCGGACCGACCCGGGCTACACGTTGGCCGAGAGCCGGGCGGCGATGCTCAATCCCGAGTTGGCAACGAGCGCGCGGATCTACCGCGGTGCGATGCGGATCGCGTTCGCCGAGCGGATCGATCAGCCGATTGAGCTGAGCTCGCTGTGGGTGGGGCCGGTGCGGATCGTCCACCTTCCGGGCGAGTCGATGGTCGAGTTCCAGTTGTTCGCCCAGCGGTTGGTGCCGGAGGGCTTTGTGGCCGTGGCCGCGTACGGCGATTGCGGCACCGGATATATCTGCACCGCCAAGGCGTTCGAGGAAGGCGGCTACGAGCCGACCGACTCGCTGGTGGCCCCCGAGTCGGAGCAGGTGTTGAAGACGGCGATTCGGGAGCTGCTCGGCGTCGAGTGAACGGCCGCGTTCGCAGCGATCTCCTGATACCCCGCGGAGGCAGGCCGCACCCTGGGGCCAAGCCGCCCGCGGACATCAGGCCGGGCCAGGCCCCTCGAACAGGGGGGGTGTATCGACAGAAGCTGGGCCTCAGGAAGTGTCCACTGTCGGTTCCCCAACGTGTCCCCCCTTTCACGAGTTGCCTCGCGGGGCACTCGCCCTCGGGTGAAGGCGAACCGTAGCCCCCACGTCCTCACAAGTCCTGCGCCATCGTCGCCCCATCGTTACGACGCTTCGCGTCGTAACGGACCTCTCGACGCTTTGCGTCGCGATATGTAAACATTCGCCCAACCCGTCGGTTCCCGTACCCTGGTTCCCAAGCTCCAGC
>CAZDHR010000202.1:0-12457 GCA_964505295.1 uncultured Planctomycetaceae bacterium | reverse complement strand
TCCCCGGAAACCAAGAAGCCTAATCACCAATCTCCCATCCCGGATTTCTAGCCGGCGGTTCCCATGCGACTCTCTCTCGGTCAAGAGCTTCGAATGGTTCAGAAGCAGGTGCTTGCACCGCGGATGATCCAGTCGATGGAGATCCTCCAATTGCCGATCCTGGCGTTGGAGGAACGGATCGAGCAGGAGATGGAGGAGAACCCCGTCCTGGAGATGCAGGAACAGGACCCGGATCTGCCCGCCGACGAGGACGACTACGAAGCGCCGGAAGCCCCCGATTCGCCCACCGACGAAGAGCGCGAGCTGGTCATCGACGAGTCGACCGACAACGAGGACGACTTCGAGCGGCTCTTGAAGATGGACGAGGAGTGGCCGGATCACTTCGAGGAGCACACCCGGCCCTCGCGCAATCGAGTCGCCGAAGAGGGCGAGCGCCAGCACGACGCCATGGCCAACATGGCCGCCCGGCCCCAATCGCTCCAGGATTACCTGCACGAGCAATTGGGGTGGTTCAACCTGGAGCGCAAGCTTCGGGCGATGGCCGACCGGATCATCTACAACCTGGATCCCAACGGGTACCTCCAGAGCAGCCTGGAAGACCTGATCGGCTCGGACGCCACGGAGGAGGACCTCGCGCTGGCCAAGCAGGCGCTAGCGGTCATCCACCGGCTCGACCCGCCCGGTGTTGCGGCCCGGGACCTGCGTGAGTGCTTGCTCTTGCAGTTGACGCCCGGCATGCCCTACTACGAGCAACTACAGACGCTGATCTCCAGCCACCTGGAAGACCTGGAGCACAACCGCTTGCCGGTGATCGCCAAGCGGACCGGGTATTCGATCGAGGTGATCCAGGAGACGACCGCGGAGCTCCGTAAGCTGAATCCCAAGCCGGGGGCGCGGTTCAACGAGGCCTTCGTTCCCGCCGTCACGCCCGACGTGTTCGTCGAGCCGGCGGAAGGGGGCGGCTACAAAGTCCGGCTGGAGGACGGCCGCACGCCGCATTTGTTCATCAGCCCCTACTACCGCAGGCTGCTGGCCAGCGGCAAGGCGAACGAGGAGACGCGGGAGTTCATCAAGCGGAAGTTCAACTCGGCCCAGTGGCTGATCGACTCGATCCAGCAGCGTCGCAACACGCTCACCCGGGTGGCCCAGGCGATCGTCGACCACCAGACCGAGTTCCTCCGCCGAGGGCCCGAGTTCATCGAGCCGTTGAAGATGCAGCAGATCGCCGACAAGGTGGGGGTTCACGTCACCACGGTGAGCCGGGCGGTCGACGACAAGTGGATCCAAACCCCTCGGGGCATTTTTCCCCTGAAGCGTTTCTTCTGCGGCGGCACCGTTGGCGCGGACGGCGAGGAAGTCGCCTGGGACACGGTCCGCCTGAAGCTCCAGGAAATCGTCGACCACGAGGACAAGCAGCATCCCTTCAGCGACGAGGATCTGGTCAAGGAGCTGGCCAAGCACGGCATCACGGTCGCCCGGCGCACCGTGACCAAGTATCGCAAGGCGATGGACATCCCCAGCTCCCGCCAACGCCGCGACTGGACCGCCGCGGGATCGCCGAAGAAGCGCGGCAAGCCGGCCCGCAACGGGGCGAAGAAGGGCGAGAAGTAGGGCAGCGCGAGCCGCTGTCTCTCCGCTGTGGTGTCCTCGCGGTCTCAACAGGGCTGTTGGCCGTCGGCTTGCCGGCAACGTTTGCTAAGCTCCCGTTGAGTGCCACTGCTGGCTTGTCCAGCGGGGCGTTCCCCGGTTGCCTGGCACTGCTGGACAAGCCAGCAGTGCCACCCAACTCGCAAAGAACGCACTGACGTGCCCCTAAGCGCTGACAAACGCCCTCTTCTTTCGCGCCGCCGCCCGCTTCGTGTCGATTTGCCGGAAGACGCTCTCGTGGTTCTCCAGCCCTCGGAGCAACAGAAGCGGATCGCCGGGGTCCTCGGAGTGAACCCGCACTTTGCCGATGCCGCCGCAGAGGAACTTCTCTACGAGGTTCTGGCTTGCGCCCATGTCGTCGATGCGGATCAGCTCGATGACGTTCGTCTTGGAGACGAAGATCCCCTCCTTGTGAATCAGGCGAAACTCCTCCAAGTCGTAACGGATCGTCGTGCGATAGATGAGCTTGCAGAGCTGATAGAGCCACAGCACCCCGGGGATGCCGAGCATCACGCCCCAGAAGATAGGCGGGGTGAGCCAGCCGAGCCAGCCGGGCCAATTGTCTCGGCTCCTGCTGAGCCAAACGCCCACAGCCACAAAGGCCAACGTCAGCACAAACATGTTGATCCAGACGATCCGCATGTCCTTGATCGAGTACCGCCACGGCGGCGGGGCCTCGCCTCCGCCAGCCGCGGCAGCTTGGTCGCTCGGCGGAGCCGCTTCTGCCGCAGGCGGCTGCGAAGCAACTTCCGCTCCTGCTCCGGCAGCGGGTTCCGATCCGGCCTCGGGCTCGATTCGGGCACCGCACTCGTGACAAATGACCACGTTCTCAGCAACCTCTGCGCCGCAGCTCGGACATTTCATCGGTTCCCATCCTTTCCACGAGACTGCCCAACGGGATAACCAGCCTGAGGTATTATAGAGTGCCTGGAGCCACTCGTCACTAGGTAGGACGGCCCCCTCGAACCGGTCGGCCACCGACCCGACGCAGGCGCCGCAGGATTCCCACAGTTTCGCAGACTCTCTATCTTGCCTAGAATTCACGCAACCTCGGAACGACAGCCCCCCTGGCAACAGGATTCCCGGCGCCACCCATCTTTCCGACCGCCTCTTGTTGTCACGGATCCTCGGCGGCTGCTATAGTACCTTATTGTGCGTTGGTATAGCACGAGAGCGGGGTTGCGAGTTCACCACGCCATGAGATGCCCTTTCTGCCAAGCCGACAACGATCGGGTGACCGACTCCCGGGCCAGCGAGGACGGTTACATCATCCGGCGCAGACGCCAGTGTCTGGCCTGCAAGCGGCGCTACACGACCTACGAGCGGATCGAGCGCTCCCATCTCAAAGTCGTCAAGAAGGATGGCGCCCGGGTGCCCTACGACCGCACCAAGCTGAAGCTAGGGCTGGAGAAAGCGTGCTGGAAACGCCCGATCAGCGACGCCAAGCTCGAGGCCATCGTCTGGGAAATCGAAAACCACGTGGAGACGCATTTCGAATCGGAGGTGGAGACCGGCTACCTGGGCGAGCTGGTGATGCGGCATCTTCGCGAGCTGGACCAGGTCGCCTACGTCCGTTTTGCCAGCGTCTACCGGCAATTCGAAGACGCGCACGATTTCGTCGACGAGATCCGCCCCATGCTTTCCGAGTCACCCCGCCCCCGCGAGTAGCGAAGACGAGCCCGGCGCAGACGGACGCCCTATCCCGGCCGATTTCAAGGCCTGGAAGCCTGCGCTACCGGCCTCCTGAGCGCTTCGGCCTATCGTTTCCGGGTGACGACGAACTCGGCAATCCCTCGCAGGGCCTCGTCGGCGACCGTTGCCGGCCCACAGGAAAGCTGCTCGGCGGCGCGGCGAACAAACCAGACCGCCTTATCTCGGGCGTAGGCGATTGCGTCGCAGTCTTCCAGCCGGTGCTTGAGTAGGTCGCGATGGTGGTTGTTCGGACGTGAGAGCATCGCCACCAGCTCGTCCCGCTCCCGGCCGTCGAGCCGGCTCAACCGCCGGATCAACGGGAGCGTCGGCTTCTGTTTGCGCAGGTCGGTTCCGAGCGACTTCCCCGCGGTGGCCTCGTCGCCCAGCACGTCCAGCACGTCGTCGATGATTTGGAAGGCGACCCCGAGGTCCTGCCCAAACCGCCCGTAGGCCTCACGCCGCTCCGGGTCGGCACCCGCGTAATGGGCGCCCAGCCGACAACAGCAGGCACACAGCGCGGCGGTCTTGCCCGCGATGATGTCCAGGTAGGCTTCCTCGCACAGGTCGTAGTTGGCTCGCGTCTCAATCTGTCTCAGCTCGCCCTCGCAGACGGTCTTTCCCGCCTCCGAAATCGCACGCCAGGCGAACGTGCTATCCAGCGAGCTGACCAGGCACATGGCTCGCGTGAACAGGTAATCGCCCAGCAGCACGCTGGTTTCGTTGTCCCAGCGGGCGTTGACCGTTTCGAAGTGGCGGCGGAGCGTGGCTTCGTCGAGCACGTCGTCGTGGATCAGCGTGGCCGTGTGGAACATCTCGACCACCGCCGCCAGCGTGACGTGTTCGGGGGTCACTCCACCACACGCCTTGCCCGAGAGCAGCACCAGCGCGGGCCTCAGGCGCTTGCCGCCAAACCGGAACCCGTGTCGGGCCAGTTGATCGACGAACGGGTACTTGCTGGACAGCTCGGCCACGAGGACCCGTTCGACCTCATCGAGGTCGTCGCGAATCGGCGCGTACAGGGTGCGGAGATCTCTGGGCGCCGTCCCGAAATGCTTGATCCCCTGGCTCATCAATGCTTCCCTGATTGCGACAAGGCATCAAGCGGTGCGACGCCGCCGCGCTTCCAGGTGTGGTCGGCTCAGTCTTCTCTGAGGAAATGGCCGCTTCGGCCGCCCGATTTCTCCTCCAGCCGGACTCGGTCGATCACCATCGCCCGATCCACCGACTTGCACATGTCGTAAACCGTCAGCGCGGCAATGCTTACGGCACAGAGCGCCTCCATCTCCACCCCGGTTCGCGCCGTTGCCCGGGCTTCCGCTTCGATCGCCAGGGTGGCAGCGTCCGGGAATTCAAACCGAACCGATACGCCATCCAACGGCAGCACGTGACACAGCGGGACGAGCTCCCCGGTCCGTTTCGCGGCCATGATCCCGGCCAGCCGGGCAACCTCGAGCACGTCCCCCTTGCCGACCTTGCGGTCGCGAACCAACTGGAGGGTCTCGGGCCGCATCCGGACTCGGCCGCTCGCTCGGGCCCGCCGCACCGTCACGTCCTTGTCGCCCACGTCAACCATCCGGCTGGCTCCCTGGGCGTCAAAATGGCTCAGTGGGCCCATGCTGCTTGGCTCGACCGGGGGGCGGGTAAACGCAAAGCCGGCCTCTATTGTAGTCTACGGACGACGCCCGTCGAGGGGCAACCGCTGGCCAACCCTATCTGGCCCCGGGCGCCGAAATCGCCCCCGGCAGGCCCCCTTGGCCGGCGGCGCTCGGCAATTCCACCAAACGGGCCAGCCAAACGCCCTGCCTCTTCCGCTCCGCCACAACCCCCGCCGACCAGAGACGCCGCGGGATGGCCCCTGGGGCCTCCAACTGAGCCTTGCGGTGGAACAGCACGGCATACCGGACCCCTGGGGGCGGCTCAGACCAGCCCTGCTCCCAGCCGGCCAAGGGGACACGGCCGTCGATCCGAGCTTTCTCCGTCAGTGCTGGTGAGCTCCGCCACACCCCCTCGAGATGGAAATCCGCCAGGCTTGGTGCAAAGAGGACCGGCTCCCCTCGTGTACGCCGGGCTGCCTCGGCGAGAAAGGATTCCGGCACCGCATCCCCCCAATAGGTCACCTCGAATCCCAGCTTCTCCGCCCCCCGTAGCCCGCCGACCAGAAGGCTGTAGTGGCTCAACTGGCACGGGTGATAGAGCACCAGCCCCGCACCCTGAAGCGCAACGAATAGCCCCACGGACGCGACCCGCCATCCAACCGCAATCCCCTTCCAGGCAGGGTGCTCGACCACCCACTTGGCGCCGATCCCGACCGAGATCGCCCATAGGGGGAAGACCATCAGGAACAATCGGACGCCGTCGTACACGGGCGAGCCCGGCCAGGCGAACACCAGCAGCATGAACCCTAGCGTCCCGAGGACGAGAAGGTAGCCCGGATTGGCCTTCCACGTCCGACGACTGGCCCACACCCCCAGAAGCCCCAACAACAGGAGGCCGATCGGCAGGGCAACCACGAACATCACCAGCGGGTAGTGCCACGGGGTCTCCCTATCGGCCCACACTCGGCCGAAATAGAAAACCTGGATCGCCTGCCTGCCGGTCGCGCTCGCCAAGAGCTGCTTCAAGTGGGCGACCGGCGCCAGCCACAGCCAGGGCCACCCGGCGAAAAACGTGGCCACCCCCGCCGCCCCCCAAGCCAGAATCGGCAGCACGGCCCGATGCCGCAGACGCCACGCCAGCCACACGACGACCGGCGGGAGCACCAACAGGCCGTGCAGGCGCGTGAGCATGGCCAGGCCCCAGATCACGCCCGCCAGGCCGTATCGCCAAAGCCGGTCGCCCCGAGCCTCCGCCTCGGCGACCGCCAGCACGGCGGCCACGAACGCGAGCGCCGTCAGCATGTCCAAGGCCGCCAGATGCGCGTGGCCGAACAGGCGCGGCACGAGCACCACGGCCGCCGCGGCCGCCGTGCCGGCCAAAGGCCCCTCCGCTCGCGTCGTCCAAAGCCCAACCAGCAACACGAGCAACCCGAACGCCAACGCCGGTGCAAACCGGGCCGGCAGGACCGAAACCGTCCGAGGATCGTCCGGGGAAACGTCGAACGCGTGATGCACAAGCCCCAGCACCCAGTTCCCCAACGGTGGGTGCACCGGCGGCCCGTCGGGCGACCAGCGGAAATTCCTCTCGATATTCCCCGTCGCAAAGAACCCCAGCCCTTGCTGCCGCAGCGCCATCACCAGCCGCTTGCCCACCTCGATATGGTACATCTCATCGCAAGTCACCCCCGGCCCCCACCCCTCCGGCGCAAGCGTCGCGACCGTCGCCACCGTAGCCGCCAGGGCGATCAGAACCGGGCCGGCCACGTGCGGCATGGCCCGTCGGAATGATGCAGCGTGCTCTTCAGTGTTGGCCATGGATTCATCGTACCTGGCCGCGGCCACTCCGTGCAAGCGAGCACATCGGACACGGCATGCCTCGGGGCCGCCGTCTGCCGGAAGAAGCCCGCACAAAGCAGCGGCCGGTTATTCCGGATCACTCACAAGGGCTTGTCGTGCCCCGACTCGTCGGGTCCAAACCCTCCGAAGCGGCCTCAGACCGCATCAATGCGGTCACGACAAATGGGCTACGCATGATCCGGGCCATTGACCTGGACGCACGAGAGCGACCGAAGGCGGAAAGAAACGCGGAACCGGCACACACGAAGTGCGAGGCAAGTCTCGCGGGGGCCTGGGGCGTGCTGCGGCGGGCGGGATGGGATTGCCGCGTGAGGCGGGAGAAATTATCCGCCGCGGGGGTCTTGACCGCGGCGGGTTATTCAAGCCGGCGAATCGTGGTGGACAACACAGGTGGCGTCCCGCAAAGGGGACGCGACTCAAACGAGTTCCTTCTTGGCACCGATGAGGGTGCGAAGTCGCTCGGCCAAAAGGGCGGCGTCGAACGGTTTCTTGAACGTCTCGTTGATGCTCGATCGGTCGAAGCTCGTGGAGCTGCCGTCGTCGGGCAGCAAAGCGATCAGGATCACGTCGGCAAAGGCGCTGTTGCGACGCAAATTCTGACAGATTTGCAGGGCCTCCTGACGGCCGATCGAGAAGTCAACGATAATACAGTCCGGGTGGAAGCTCTCGGCTTGAATCCCGGCATCGAAACCGCTGGCGGCAACCGCCACTTTGAAAGAGCGCTCGACGGGCAATTCCCGTTTGAGGTTCTCGATCAAGACTTGGTCCTGGGCCACAATCAGCACTTTGGCCATGGCCTCGTCTTCCAGGTCGCCCAAGGGCATTCCGTGCTCCTTGAGAAACTTGATCAAGTACTCACGCGGAATGCGGCGGTCTTGCGATCCAGGGATGCGGTATCCCTTTAGGCGACCCGAGTCGAACCACTTACTCACGGTTCGCGGGGCCACCTTGCAGATCTTGGCGACCTGACCGGTTGTGAAAACCTTCATTGCAGGCTCTCCGAATCTTACTCGCTAAGTTCCGACTTGGTCTCGGCCGGATCGGCCTGATCCAACCGAACCGCTTGGGCCCCCATGTCTGCGGAAGAGCACCCCCTCTTCGTTCCATCACGCCGGCTAAGGCAGCCTGGCGCCGCTCCGCAAACACCTGGGTCGGGGCCTGACACGACTCGCTTCAGGTCGGCTATGGTTCAGCTCCCTCTGACCCTCGCCGTAGTAATAGCATCGGCAGCCTCGGCATCCGGAAGTCAGCGAAAATCCGTAAAATAGAGAAGGCACGGCCCAACCAACTTATCGCGAATCCCAAGACTTCCCGGAACAATTGCCCGGCAATCGATCACGACGGGGAGAAACCCCGAGACGACCCGTCCTCCACTCGGAGCGACAGGTCGATCCAGGAATGGCCCGTAAGCCGAATGTAACCCCCCTTGGGCCCGTCCCGCACGATAACCCTATGGGGAGACTCCGTCGCGGGAACGAGGCTTCCGAAGATTAGTTTCGAGTCGGAACAGCTTCCGACTTTAGGAAGTTTCTCCTGTCGTGACGAACGCACGGGTCGTATCGCCCGTGACCAACATCCCGATCCTGCCGTTTCGGCAAGCCCTGTCGAACAAAGCGGCCGGGCAATCTCTCGCGGAGATCGGCAGGTACAATGGGTGTTCCGACTGGCACCGACGACGCGATTTGCGTAAGAGAATCCCGTCGGATCGATCTGGTGCCTTGCGTCAAACGGCAAAGACAAGATGAAAGGCTGATATACACAAGAAGGAGAAGTGACCGACAGCCACGTCGTCCGGCTGCCGGTCGCGGTCACTCCGCGTTCGATCGCCCAACACGCTCCTGCCAGAAGTCCCGGGCCCGACGGTGGTATTCGAGCACGGTCCGCTGCCGCGCCGGGTCGTCCAGCTTGATCTGCCGGGCCCGCTCGTACACCCAGTCGAGAAAGAACTGGGCCGATCGCTTGCTGATTCGCGGCTGGTCGCCGATCTGGACGTAATACGGCCCCGTCATGGCGAAGCGGTAGGTGTCGGCCACGTCGGTCACCGCGCGGACCAGAAACCAGCCGCTCCGGTCGAAGTGCAAATTGGGGAGCCGGCCCTCCTTGCGGTATTCGTCGAACCGCACGGAGTGTTCGATCTCCCCGTCCTTGATCAACTCGAGGTAGCTGATCGGCTCTCGGGTCGAGAGGGTCAGGCCGATCTCGAAATCGAGCTGGTCCCCTTCTTCCGCGGAGAAGACGTGGCCGGGCGACTGCCCGCGCACGCTCGGTCGCAACAACGGCCCGTTGGTGACGACCACCCGGCCGGCCCGGAGGCTCTCCCACCACTTCTCGTAGTCCAACGCGCCGTCGACGTGGACGTAGACGCGGTTGTATCCGACCGGATTGGGGGCCATGCCGGAGCCGCTCCCGGCCGTGGGCGGGATGCGCAGCCCGCAATTGAGCAGGTGGAAGTAGATCGCCTGCGACCACCGCGGGATTCCCTCGACGCCGGGGTAGAGGGCCGTGTCGCGAGGCTTGCCCCCCGTCTCGCTCCGGACCACCTTGTCGCGAGAGATGTGACTATGGGCGATCTGGATCGAGTCGACCTGGTCGTGGGCCACGAGCACGGGCAAGTCCCACCAGAACGGCTTCGTCAGGTCGATCCAGGCGTTCGGATGCTCGCGGGCTCGCTCCACGTAGACCATGGGTGGGGGGTATTCTTCCGACGCATCCGCCAGCCCGAGCGGAAACGGCAGATTGAAGAAGAGCAGCGTGCCGCCTGCCCGCTCGTGTCCGCCGGCCATCCGATGGTAGTACCGGTCTCGGTCGAACTGGACCAAGGGGTCTTCTGCGGGCGATTTGCCGCGGGGCGGGTCTTCGTCGTTCCACCAGGTGATGAGTGGGACCACGTGCAGATCGTCGGCCTGCATCAGAAGCTCGATGTCGCGAACCGGCCGGCGCACGTGAAGATCGCCCGACCACCAGCCGTGCGACGACATGTCGACGAACCGCAGCATGTCGACTTCCTTGGCGTCGTCGGCGAAGCGATTGATGGTGAAGTTCCCGGAACGCTCGACGTATTCGAGCCCCCTTTCCAGCTCGAAGAAGTACTGGCCCAAGGGGAGCTCCAGGGTGATTGTCCCGTCAAAGGCGAAGTGATCGTGCCAGAAGGGCATTCCCCTGGGTTTGCGGGGCCGACCGGCGGCGTTGCTCAGGTGCATGCGACAAGGGATCGGCGCTCCCGTCTGGCGGTCGACCACCGTCAGTTCGAGCTTTCCGCCGGCGGCCCAGGCGGCGCGGGGGCCGGGCTTCGTCAGGGGCGTCAGAAACACCGCGAAACCGCACAACCACACGGCGATCACGCGGCCCGGCGCTGTGGATGCTCGGCGCATGCTCCCATTCCTCCTCGAAGGGGCCCCGGACAACTGTAGCATGCCGGCGTCTCCCCTGTCCGGGTGGACAAGGCGGCGAGTCGACGCGGACGCTTACCCATTGGGCTCTCCTCTTGCCCAGGTCCCGCTACCAGACGGCCAGCGGCACCGCGCCGTCGAGCCCCGGCCACTCGAGGCCCGCTTGATGAGGCCAAGGCACAGGCGCTACAATGAAGCGTACTGAGGACTTAGGGCATGGTGGCCGGTTATCGAGGGACGGCTGGTACGCGCAATGGCTGAAGACTACTACAAGATCCTGGGCGTTTCCCGCGACGCCTCGCAAGAGGATATCCGGAAGGCCTACCGCAAGCTGGCTCGCAAGTACCACCCCGATGTGAACCCCGACGACCAGACCGCCAAAAAAAAGTTTCAGCAGGTCCAGACGGCGTTCGATGTGCTCAGCGATCCGCAGAAGCGGGAGATGTACGACCGCTACGGCAGCTCGTTCGAGACGATGGGAGCAGGTGGGCCGCGGGGCGGGCCCACCTGGCGTGCCGGCCCCGGGTTCAACTTCAGCTTCGAGGACCTCGACTTCGGCCAGTTTTTCGGCGACCGCTTTGGGACCGAGGCCGGCGTGGGCCCGGGCGGCATTTTCGGCCAGTTCGGGCGCGGCGGCGGGCGGGCTCGGAAGCGATCGGCCGGCCCCCGCCGGGGCAACGACCTTCATGCGGAAGTGGAAATCCCGTTCGCCATCTCGATCAACGGAGGGGAAGTGCCACTCGACGTCCATCGCCCCTCCGGCAAGGGGGGGACTCTCAACGTCAAGATCCCGCCCGGCATCGAAGACGGCAAGAAAATCCGGCTGCGGGGCCAGGGCGAACCGGCTGCTGGAGGGGGACCGCCGGGCGATCTGCTCCTCACCGTCCGCGTTGCCCCGCACCCTTGCTTCCAGCGCCGGGGTAGCCACCTCCACGTCAAGCTGCCGGTGACCCTCCCCGAGGCGGCCTTGGGGGCCAAGGTCGATGTGCCCACGCCCCGCGGCACCGTCGCCTTGCGGGTCCCACCCGGAACCTCCGGCGGCGCCAAGCTCCGCATCAGGGGCCACGGCGTGGCGTCGGCAAACGGCCCGGCCGGCGACCTGTTTGCCGAGGTCCAGATCGTGCTCCCCGACACGCTGGACGAGGCGAGCCAAGCGGCGATCCGCCGGCTCGACAACCGCTACGCGCACGACCCCCGTGCGAACCTCCGATGGTAGGCCCATGCACAACCAGCGGCTCTTGCCCGAGCACCGGATTCGCCGCACCGCCGACTTCCAGCGGGCGTACCGGCGTCGCGCGACCGCTTCGGACCGGCGCCTGCTGATCTTCGGACACCCAAACGGGCTCGGTCATCCTCGACTCGGGTTATCCGTCTCGCGCAAGGTGGGCGGCGCGGTCGTGCGCAATCGCTGGAAACGGATGATTCGTGAGGCGTTTCGGCGGACCCGCCCCCGGCTGCCCGAGGGCGTCGACCTGGTCGTCATCCCCCGGAAGGGCGCCCAGCCCGAGCTGACCGGGCTCGTCGAGTCGCTCCCTCGCCTTGCCGCCCGAGTCGCGTCGAAACTGGAGCGGGACCCTCGATGAACGTGCTCCGTCGGATCGCCCGCGGGCTTTTCCACCTCCCGGCCTGGACGCTGATCGGGCTGGTGCGCGTCTACCAGTGGACGCTCAGCCCCATTTTCGGGCGCCAGTGCCGGTTCTATCCCACCTGTAGCGTCTACTTCATCGAATCCGTCCGTAAGTACGGCGCGATCCGCGGCAGCTTTCGGGGCCTCCTCCGCATCTGCCGCTGCCACCCATTCCATCCGGGGGGGTACGATCCGCCGTGAGACTCACCTCACCACGTTCGGCCGCGGCACCCTGGCCATCTCGACGAGCTTGACTACGTCGCTGACACAGTGGGTACACAAGCGTCGACGAAGCGCGGATCAATCGTGTCGTCCGGCCGTCCAATCCTCCACGGCGAGCCCCGGTACTTTCTGGAAGTCAACCAGATTTCGGGTCAGGAGCTTCAACTCTCGGCTCAGCGCGACGGCGGCGATTCGAAGGTCCATCGTTCCGATCCGAACTCGTTGCTTGCGCAGCGACTCAAAGGTCTGCCCCGCGGCGGCGTCGAACGGGAGAACCTGCATGCACGCGAAGTCAGCGAGAATCCGCTCGTACATGCGGTACGCCTTGACGACGGCCTCAAGCGTTGTTGCCCGGTTGATATAGGCGTTCCATCCGGCAACTTGCTCATGAAAACTGACAATGGGCACGTAGAAGTCGGTGAGCGGAT
>CAZDHR010000201.1:0-12539 GCA_964505295.1 uncultured Planctomycetaceae bacterium | reverse complement strand
GATGTCTTCGATGACCTCCGGCCGGGTGCCGTCGACGGCCATTTGGATCCCCAACACGATGAACGCATTGGAGATATCGTCGACCCGGCTTTCCAGGGCCAGGAGCCCGTCGCGCCGCGCGGTCTCCGCCAAAGAGACGATTTGCTCGATCAGGCCCGGGAGGTCCTCCTGCTTGTTGAAGAAGACGTTCTTCGCCACCCGTCCCAGGTTGAGGAAGCTCTTCAACGGAAAACAGACGAGCGCCGCCGCGATTGAGCCCCCAATCACCACCATCAGGGAGGGGTAATCGATGAACGCCCCGAACGATGCCCCCGGGGCGATCGCGATCGCGATCACCAACAGGGAGATCCCGAGCAACAGGCCCACGACGCTGGCGATATCCACTTTTCGGGCTTCCTAACTCGAATTCCTAGGTGTGCTCGGCCCCCGCGCCGATTCCAGGGTCTGATCAGGCGGTGCGGCCTGACGTTGAGGCGCCGCCGGCGAGGGCAGCAAGTGCTTTGCCTGCTGATACGTGACCGCGCGGCGGAGGACCTCGTCCAGCGATTCGGCCACGACGATCCGCTCACCCGTGGTGAGGGTGACGAACGTGTCGGGTCGCTCTTCGACGTACTGGATCAGGTCGGCATTCAGGACGAACGCCTCCCCCCCCAATCGAGTTAGCTTAATCATCGCGCTTTCGATGCTGGCGGGGTCCGGTGGCAAAGCGGCCCGTCCTGATTCTCCAACAGGCCCCGTAAACCATACGTTTGGATACGCTTAGGTCAACGACCCAACAACAGGAGCTCATCGATCATTTCTTGGGCGGTGGTGATCACGCGGGTGTTCCCGCGGTACATGGTCGAGGCGAGGATCAGGTCGATCAGGTTTCCGCTGATATCGGTATTGGAGAGTTCCACGGCGCCGGCAACGATCTCGCCGATACCCTGCTGGCCGGGGTCTCCTTCCACCGGCAGCCCGGAGTTCACCCCCGCGGCATAGAGGTTCTCGCCCCGTTGTTCCAGGGCGGTCGGATTGGCGAAGCGGGCCAGCCGGATTTGTCCGAGATCTCGGGTCACGCCGTTGGAGAAGGTGCCGCGGATGATACCGTTCCCGTCGATGGCGAAGGACGTCAAGGTTCCCGGCGCACAGCCGTCCTGGCGCGACACAGCCCAATAGCTGCCCTCGTCCTCGGTGGCGGCCAAGCCGGTAATCGCCGAGAAATCGAGTTCGAAGGTCAGGGGCGACGTGCTGGACACGTTTCGCCGGTCGATCGATACGCTCGTTTCGGAAGCGTCGATGAGACTCCCCGTTCCGTCGAACGTCAAGAGCCCGGTGCCGACGGCGATATCGACCCCCGCCTCGGGATCGTTGTCCGAGGAGTCGGCGAACCATCGATAAACCGTGGACGTACTGCTGCGGGACTCCAGCACGGCCGTCAGCCGCACGTTCAGGGGGATACCCAACGTGTCGTAGACGAGGAAGTCGGTGACCGCGCTTTCCCCCACGGCCGATTGGATCGAGTTGAACGAAAGGTCGATGTTGCTCGTGCCGCTGTCGGTGACCAGTTGGATCGAATCCGCATCGATATCGATGGCGTTCCCTACGCCGTTATTACCCGTCAGCAGGATGCGACCGTCGGACGTGACCTTCCCTCCCGGGGTCGAGCCGGAGGCGGCATCGCGTGGGATGTCGTCTCCTTCCTGGATACCCAGGGCCTCTTCCATGAAGGTGTACAAATCCAAGACGGTGGTGGTGTCCGTAATCTCGAATTCCTTCGTGGCCAGCGTCCGTTCGCCTTTTTCTCCCCGGAACTGGAGTGTTCCCACCTCGAAGGCCTGTTCGTAGGTGGAGCCCTCGCGTTTCAACACGTCGGTCAATAGCGTGCTGTCGACAATCTTCGGGCCGTCCAGGTCGATCGTCGCATAGGTCGGACTGGTGGGGTCCGAGATCTCGGCGTCGGTCAGGTTGTCCGTGAGGGTGACGTCGCTGGTCACGTCGTTGATCTCCCCGATGTAGTAGAAGGTCGAGTCGTCGTCGGCAAGGCAGCGGTAGATCCGGCGGACCGTCCACCCGTCGGCCGGGTCGCCCGTCGGCAGGTCATCCAGAACGACGCGTCCGTTGGAGACGTTCTGCGAACTGCTCAGCGGGCTGGGCCGGCTTTCCGTCCCGTTGCCGGGGCCGCCCGCGGCGGTGGCGAACGTGACATAGTAGGTGTAGTTACCGGTCAAGCGATCGTTGTTTAGTTCGGCTCCGAGCGCGGCGTCGCCGATTGTGTCGGAGTAAGTATCGATGCCGAGGGATAGGTCGATCTCGTCGAGGTAGAAGAAATCGCTTCCGTCTCCCTCAGTCCGGTAGATGCGAACGTACGTATAGCTATCGGGTGGCACCGGCTCGATGGGGATGTCTTGCAGATCGATTTGATCTTCGCCGAGCCCGAGGCTGACCGCGACCACGTCGGAGGGCGTGCCTTCGTCCAGCTCACCGGAGCCCACATAGGAGCCGTTGGCGTACACGAAGCGGTACTGGTAGACGGCCCCCGAGTCCAGCGCACCGCCAACCGCTCCGGTCCCGGAAGTGGACTCCGCGGCCACGTCAGGAGCCGCGGATTGCAGGGTCTCCAGCGCGGTGGTCGGGGCCGTGTAGTGGGCGTCACCCAGGATATCGCTTTGGATCCTCTCGGCCGTGTCCGCCACCTCGCCCGTCGGAGAGAGGTTCCCCTCCAGATACGCGTTTTCCGTGGCTTCGGCCACGGCGGAGGCGCCTACCGAGACCTCGATCGGTACAATCTCGGTCCGCTGGATGTCAAAGTCGTCGTTGATGCCGTAGCCCAACACGCGGTTGCCCGAGATCGTGACCAGCTCGTTCGCCGAGTTCATCTTGAAGATCCCGTTGCGGGTGTAGAGTTGCTCACCCGTTGCGCCTTCGACGATGAAGAACCCGTCGCCTTGGATAGCCAGGTCCGTGGAGCTGGAACTGACTTCCAGGGTCCCCTGGCTGAAATCCGGCGTGATGTCGGCGACCATCGTACCCAGCCCGATCTGGGTGGGGTTCGAACCGCCGGAGACGTCGGTGGGGGCCGATCCCAAGCTCATCGTCTGCATGAACTGGGTTGAGAAGGCGGCGTTTGAGGCCTTGAACCCCACGGTGTTGGAGTTGGCCAGGTTGTTGCCCACCACGTCGATCGTCGTCTCGGCGGCGGTCAGGCCGGTCAGCGCGGTACTCAGTGCAGATTGAAGTCCCATCGCGCATTCCTTTGTAGCTTTGGATTAACGGACCCCGTCTGATTGCCCCTCCTAGGCAACTAAGGATCCGCCGAAAAACCGCTTCCTCGAATGGCGTTCCGGCGACTTGCCGACCAACGCTTCCAGTCGGTACTCGTCGCCCCCATCCACCGCGAGACGCGGAGCCTACGCTTCCACCGCTTCCGTTTCCATGTACGTTTCCAGCAACGATTCATCCAGGACTTCGGAGATGTCTTCCAGGTCGCACGTGTGTTCGCCGACGTAGACCTTGATCTGGCCGTCTTCAATGCTGACCCCGTTCACCCAGCCGGCGATTTCCCCGCCCTCGTCGGTTTCGGCCACGGCCACCCGGCCGATCATGCTGTTGGCCGAGGCGAGGTTCTGTGCCAAAACGACCGATCCCAGGTTCGTGCTGAGCGATTCCAGGGTGTCGCTCAGCCCCATGTTCGCTTGGAGCTCCCAGATTTGGCTGAGCTGCTGGCAGATTTCGGAGTTGCTCATCGGCTCCAAGGGGTCTTGGTTCTGGATCTCGGTAATCAGCAGCTCGAGGAACGTGTCCGCATCGAGCGAGCTGGCCACGTCCTGCGTGGTCGCGTACTCTTGGGTTTCCGTACTAATGCTTGTTACCGAGGTTGTTTCCATGATTTGCTTCTCCTTTCCATCGACCGCGGCTGCGAAGGTCTCGTCTTCACCCGCGTCCGTTGGCAACGGGCCGTTCAAATGACGACATCGAGTCGGTTTCCTTGTCCGGGTTGTGCTACGGGTCGAGATTCGAGCGGACCTTCCGCTTCGACCTCCTGCTCGCGGCCGGGATTGGGAGAGCCCCGGTCCGGATCGTCGTGCGGCTGCGGATGGTCGCCCGGGCCTTGAGGCGTGCCGCCGCTCGATCGATCGCTCAAGTCGACGTCGAACCGGCCCACCTTGATCTCCTGCGCGGCCAGACGGTCGCGGAGCGCGGGGAGGTTGTCGAGGAGCATGGTTCGGGCGGAGTCGGTTTCGACCTCGAGTCGGGCGGTCATCGTGCCGTTGCGGACCGTCACCTCCAATCGCAGCGACCCGAGCTCCGGCGGATGGAGCCGGAGGCGGACGCTGCCGCCACGGTCGCCCACGACAGCGAACGCCCGGGCCACCCGCTGGACGAAGCGGACCCGGTTGACCTGGTCGGGGCCCGATTCCCCTCGGGCTGCGCCGGACGACTGGCGAATGGACTGGTTGGGAACGACGCGCGTGGGTAGGGCCGTTTCGCCCCCACCCGTGTCCGTCGGCGTCGAGACGGCGCTTGGGGCACCTCCCCCTTCTGACTTGATCTCGTCCGGGGCTTCGGTCTGCGAAATCATGCTCGACGCCTGCTGCGTCGCTTCGGAGGCGACGCCTCCGGCCGACTGACCGAGAGGGTGGTCGCCCGGGCTCTCTGCGACCGGAGGACCACCGTGGTGCCGCCCAGGCGTCCGACGGGAATCCGCTGCCGCTTCCCTTACTTCGGATGACCGGTCGGTCGGATCGACGGCCGGGACCCTCGTGCTCTCTGGGGCAGCATCGTCCGAGCTCGGTTCGACTTCGGTCGGATCTTGCGGCTGGCGAGTGGTCCGGTCGCCCACGAGCTCCTTTTCGCCGACCTGGATCCCTTCCTTGGCCTCGGCTTCTGCCCCGACGGTTGCGTCCTCCAACGGCGCGGCCTCCGCATCTCCCGGTTCCATCTCCCCCGGGACCAGTTCACCCGTTGTGTCCGAGGGGGGCATCTGCTGCGTTGGCTTCTCGGCCTGGCTCTCGCCCTCAGGTGCGACGGTTTCCTCCTCCGACGCGGCGGCGGTGTTGGCCGCCGCTTCTTGATCGCTCGGGTTGGGGGAGGCGAAGACGGCCAACGCGTCAGCCATTGGGGGAGAGGCGACGGCGAGCTGTCCGTCGTCGGGCTCGCTTTCCTTGTCGGGTGCCTCGTCCGCCTCCGAGACGCCTTCCGCCTGCGGGCCGTCCGATTGCGCGTCGTCAACGTCGCCTTGCCCGTCGGAATCGGATGGCGACGGGTCTGACATCGAGGGATCGTCTTGCCGACTGCCGGGAGCGGCCTGGCCTTCGGCGGCGGACGGGGCCTCTTGGGCGGCCGGGGGGCGCTCCGCGTCCGAACGCCGATCGGCAGACGACGGCTGCTCGGCGCCGGGCGTCCTTTCGACGGTCTGTCTGGCCTGATCGAGGTGTTGCTCGAACGACCTGGCCTGGGCGCCTTGACCGGCAGGCGGCACGGTGGCTGCGGTGACCAGCTCGATCGACAGGAGGCCACTGAGGTTTTCCAAGTTCAGTCGCGACATGACGGGTCCCTAGGTTCCACGGAGATTGCCGGGTTGGAGCTGTCCGAGCGTCTCTTCGGCCGCTGAGGCGACGGGTTCCCCTTCACCGATCCGACGCAGGATCTCGCTCACCTTCTTGCTTTCCGTCTCTGATTTGAACTCGGCGATGACCTTCGCCCGTTTAGATCCGGTCATCGCATTGAGCAGGACCACGACCTTGTCCATCTCGTCGTTTTCCAGCATGTCGAGGATCTGGTCCTTGGCCTGCTGGGGCTTGATCGACTCGAGGATGCTACCGAGCGTCTCGATTCCCTGGCCCTCGGCCTCCGCTTTGGACGCAGCCAGTTGCGTCTGGAAGGCCTCACGAATCCGCACGAACGTCTTCTGGTCGTCGGCCAGTTGTCTCCGTTCGACGTTGAGTCGCGCCACGGCGTTATCCAGCGCCTGCTCGCGAAGCTCCAGGTCGCGGAACAAGGTGGCCCTGCGGTCGATCCAGTCCTGGTAGGAGGGCTCTTCCGGTGCGACTTCTTCCTCGTCGCTTTGCGCTTCCTTCTGTGCCGCGAACAGGTCGATCCCCTGCCCGATGGCCAGCATCTGGACGATCTTCTCGCGGTCCAGTTGCCAACTCAACCCGAGATACCCCAGGATGACGATCTGTGCCAGCAACGTGGCGATACAGAAACAGGCGAACAGTCTGACCGCAGTTTTGAGCAAGCGGGCGATCATTCGTCGTCCTCCTGGGCGGCGCGGCGTCCGGCCATTTCGTCCAGTTGTTTGATCTCCTGCCGATTCTCTTCCTGGCGGTGGTGGTCGAGTTGCCTCTGGCGGAGTGTTTCCAGCACACGGACCTGGCGATTGGCGTCGACCAGGGCCTGCCTGCGCCGCTCGACTTCCGTCCGGACCGCCTGGTGCTGTTGGGCCAACTGTTGGTCTTGGGATTGGAGAACCAGCTCATACCGTCGGCTCTCCAGCAGTCGATCGACGTCGAGCCGTCCCGGCGCCGAGGCCCGGCGGCTTTGCCGTTCCAGCTCACGCCGCTCGTCGGCGACGCGCGTCCGCTGCTGCTCGATGATTTCGTCAGCCTGGTAGGCCCGGGCCAGTTGCGCACGTCGCTCGTCGCGAGCCGCCTCGCGGAGCCGCAGGAGCGTAGCTAGTCGGAATAGGAACTTGGCCATGGCTTACGCCGCGTTTGTGGGATCACCGGTTGGGGGCCGCCGCCGGTGCCGGGGCGCCGGGTTGCGCGCGTGCTGCGGCCTGAGCTGCAGCCGGCGGGGACTGCCCGGAGGCTGGGGCCGACTGCGAGGCGGCCAGACGTTGTGCGGCCTCCTGCTTCAGTCGCAGCAGGTTGGCGGAGCTCTCCTTGGCCGTGGACCGCTCTTCCACGCGCTGACACAGGTAACGGTTGATTTGCTCCTGCATGTCGATGGCCACGTCGACCGTCGCGTTGGCGCCGCGCCGGTACGCGCCGATGGAGATCAGATCTTCGTGGTCGCGATGGGCCGCCAGCAATTGGCGGACCACGACCGCCGCCTGGCGATGCTCGTCGGAGGTGACGTCGGGCATCATGCGGCTGAGGCTTTCGAGCACGTCGATGGCCGGGTAGTGTCCGCGGGAGGCGAGCTTGCGCGCCAGCCAGACGTGGCCGTCGAGCAGGCCGCGGACCGCGTCGCTGATCGGCTCGTTGGGATCGTCCGCTTCCACCAACACGGCGTAGAACGCGGTGATGCTGCCCTGGGGGCTCCGCCCCGTCCGCTCGACCAGTTGCGGCAGCACGGCGAACACCGAAGGTGGGTAGCCGCGCGTGGTGGGTGGTTCCCCGGCCGCCAGACCGATCTCCCGTTGCGCCAGGGCGAACCGCGTCAGCGAGTCCATCAACAGCAAGACGTCTTTGCCCTGGTCGCGGAAGTACTCGGCGATCGCCGTGGCCGTCGATGCCGCGTGGACGCGCACCAAGGCCGGCTCGTTGCTGGTGGCGACGACGACCACGCTCTTCGCCAGTCCCTCCGGCCCCAAGTCCCGCTGGATGAACTCGTTGACCTCACGCCCTCGCTCGCCGACCAGGCAGATCACGATCACGTCGGCGTCGGTGTGTCGGGCCATCATGCCCAACAGCACGCTCTTCCCGACGCCCGAGCCGGAGAAGATCCCCATGCGCTGCCCCTTGCCGCAGGTCAGAAGCCCGTCGATGCCTCGGATCCCCGTCGTTAAGGCGGCATCAATCCTGGGGCGGTCGCAGGGATGGGGCGGTTGGCGCCGGAAGCCGGTTCGATCGGACAGCGCGGGCTCGGCCTTGCCGTCGACCGCTTTGCCTTGCGCATCGATCACCCGGCCCAACAGCTCGCTCCCCACCCGTAGCCACCGCGACGTGCGTATCAAACGGACCCGGTTGCCGTGCCGCACGCCGGCCAGCTCGCTGAACGGGTACAACACGGTGAGCTCGTCGCGGAACCCGATCACTTCGGCCACCAGCGGCGCCCCCGCCTGCCGACGGATCTCGGCCAACGCCCCGACCGGCGCCGGAAAATCGGCCACCGAGACGGTCATTCCCACCGTCCGGGCAACGCTCCCGATCAGTTCGGTGGGCATGACGGCTTCGAGCTGGCTGGCGAGGTCCATGGTGGCGGTTCAGGATTCAGGGGCCAGGGATTAGGGTTCAGGGGTCGGGGATCGGGGATCGGAGGTTGCTCGTTGGGTCGACAAGGGCCGTGTGTCGTCGCGTTGGATGCTCCATGTTTCCAAGCCCACGGGCTGCGTCCCGTGGGATGCCAGCGGATCACCTCCGGCGACCGCGGCCCCTGCGCTCGCCGTCGATCTTCTTCCCACGCTCACGTCAACTCCTCCTCGATCCGGGCAAGCTGTGCTTCGAACTGTTGGTCGATCACGCCGAATCGGGTCTCGACGCGGCAGCCGCCGGGCCCGACTTCCGGGTCGGCCACCAGCTCGACCGATCCCAAGGGGGCAAGCTCGGCAATCAGGATTTCCACCTTGGGGCCCAGGGTCTGGTGATCGCTCGGGTTCATGTGGATTCGCAACTGCGAGCTGCCCACGGCCAGCTCCAACGCCTCGCGGATCAGGGTGAGGGTAATTTCGGGCTTTTGCGAAAGCTCTCGGCGGATCAGTCGCTGGGCGATCGCCGCCGCCACGTGCACGCCGCTCTTCTCCCAGTGCGCAAGCCACGCTTGCTTCGCGTGCTGGACGTCTTGGACCACTTGCTGGAGGGTGGCCATCTGTTCGACAAGCTGCTGCCGGACGATGCCCTCGATCTCCGCCTGGCCGGCTCGACGGCCTTCGATCCGGGCCTGCTTGCGGATCTGCTCCGCGTCGTTGTGGGCCTGGGCCACAATCCGGGCCGCTTCGGCGCGGATCCCGTCCAGATACTGATGCGCCTTGGCGGTCATGTCGTCGAAGTTGAACGCCACTGCCGGCAGGTCGTGACTCAAATCGGCGGCCTTGATGACTGTGGACATGGAGGCGTCGCGTTCTCGTAAGGATTGACCGGATCACTTCCGTGTGTGGCAGCGTCGGTGCTCACACCCACTGACTGCGATTGTCAACCAGCGGATGTTGCGGTTCCCTCGTACCCTACCGTCTCTACTTCCTCTCTCTTCTTTGCGTCTTTGCGCCTTGGCGAGAGTTTTCTCACTCACCGCGGCTTTCGCGGAAGATCGATCCGTCCTTCCATGGCCAACCGCTGGGCCAGCTCGGCGATTCGGCGCCGCGCTTCTTCCACGTCGCTTAGACGAATCGGCCCCAAATGGTTCAGTTGATTTCGGATGGGGCCGGCCTCCGCTGCGGGAAAGCGAGCCAGCACCCGATCGATCAACTCCGGCGGCGCGCCGACCAGGGCCAGGATCGCTAGCTCGGGCTCCGCGGCCCGGAAGATCGCGGACAACGTGGCGTCGTCCAGCCGGGCGAGGTCGGCAAACGCAAGCCGGGGGGGGCTAAGCCGTTCGGCCAGTCGGCGGTCCAGGGAAGCCAGGTTGGTGAGGATCTGGTTTCCGACCGGCCGGCCGGACTCCTCCAGGATCCCGGCCACTGCCGACAGCCCGGCCACCCGACGCCGCTGCATCACCATCTGCTCCGAGAATCGCGATTCCAACGCGCGCTCGACCTCCTGAAGGATCTCCGGCTCGGTCTCTTCCAGGTCGACCAGGCGGCGGACGACGTCGACCTGGAGAGCGGGCGATAAGCGGACGAGCAAGCTGCCCGCCTGCCGGGGCGGAAGATGGGAAAGCACCAAGGCGATCGTCTGCGGGCGCTCGCCGGCCAGGAGCGTGGCGAGCCGCTCGGCCTCGGCGTCGTGCAGGAAGCCGAAGGGGGGACTCCCCGGATCGCTGGGCGGGGCTGCCTCGTCGGAGGAGAAATTGCCCGAACGCCCGAGAAGCTTGCGGGCCAGCCCGCCGTCGAGCTCGATGCCCGGCGGTTGTTTCCTCGGGACCATGGGCCGAACGCGGAGGAACTCCTCGACGACTTGCCGCTGTTCCTCCGGATCGATCCGGTCCAACAGATCCATCGTCATTTGGCGGACCTGCTGCGCCTGGGCCGGGTCCATCCGATCCAGCACGCGATCGGCGGCCGGCCCGTCGAGGGCCGCCACCAGAATGGCCGCTTTGCGAATACCGCTTGTTGCGAGCTTCATGGCTTAGCTTGCCGTCCCGATCCAGTTGCGAAGGATATTGGCCGCGATGTCGGGGTCCTCGTTGACCAGGTCGGAAAGCTCGTCGCGGAGCGAGGCGCCCGACCCGGAAAACCGCTTGAGCTGCCGCTCGGCGACTTCCTGTGCCGACATTTCTTCCTCCTCGCCAGGCTCTCCCGAAGCCGCGGCCGCCGGCGCGCGGCCTTCGGCGGGCGCGACCGGGGCGGCGCGGATCATGGACCGCAGCATGAGCAGGCTCGCGAGCGCCAGCCCGATCAACCCCAGCGTGCTCCAGTAGTCGCCCAGCCAGACGAGGACGTTTTCCGCCAGCGCCGGCTCGGGGATCTCGGGCGGGGCGATGTCGGGGAACGGGGCCACGGTGACCAGGTCCTTCGGGTCGGTCCCGTCGGCGGGTTGGGGGATGGTCGTGGCCACGAAGTCTTTGACGCGGGCGATCGTTTGGGTTTGGATGGGTTCCAGGTCGCTCGCCTCGGGCGGCTTCGCCTCTTCGTCTTCCTTGGGCGGGTTCTCTTTGCGCCACACTCTCTCGAAGTAGCTGGTGGGGATCGTCACCGCGACGGTCACCCGTCTCGGCGTCAACCCCGGCTTCTCGCTCGTGGTCCGTGTGGTGGAGGTGAGGCTCTGCTGCGTGCTTTCGGTCTGCGTCTCCGTTTCACTGTTGCCCTTGGCCGTGGCGGTGGCGAGGGTGCGGGCGGCGTTTTGGGCCATGTATCCGGGGCGTCCCGCCGGGGCGGCCGATTCGCTCGTCCGCTCGACGCTCGTCTCGCTCTGACTGACCGTGACCGCGCCCTTCGGATCGTATTGGACCTGCTCCTCCCGGTAATTCATCTCCTCGCTGAGCTCGACGTACGGCGTCACGGTCACGCCGGGAATCCAACTGAGCCCTTCGAGGATCTTGTTTTTGTACTCCCGCTCGTAGTACTGCTTCGTGGCGATGTAGGCGTCGTCCAGCGGGCTTCCGTAGCTCTCCGAGCCGCCGAACGTGGTGCGCATGACGCTGGTGTCGGTAACGGCGCAGTCTTCCGGCTTCAGCCCCGGGATCGCCTTGACCACGGTCTTCCGAATCGACGAGATCACGGCGGGGTCGAGCGGCTCATTGTTGCGCGGCTTGATTTGCACCGAAGCAGTGGCCACCGTGTCCCGGCTCCAGCCGCCCTTTCTCTTCGTTCCATAGAGGACGTATGCCCGCTCAATACCGGGCCAGTCGCTGAGCATTCGCGACAGGGATTCCTGGGTGGCGCTTTTGAGGTAGGCTTGGCGATCACTGGGAGAGATGAACGTGCCCCCGGCCTTCAGCGCGCTGGTGAGGATCTCGGCGAAGTCCTCCGGCAAGGCATTGTGTTTGCCCAGAGCGGTCACGTACTCGCCGCGCCGGCTGCGGGGGACGCGGATCCTGTTGCCCTCGATCTCGTACGAGTCCAAGCCCTCCTGGCCGAAGGCCGTCGCCATGTTGTTCAGGTCGCTGGAGGAGAACATCTCGCCACCGAACAGGTACACCTCCGGCCCGGCGATCTCGTGGGTGAACAGGTATCCCAGGCTGATCACCACCACGGCCAGCAGCAGCGCGGAGGTGATCCGCGCCGCGGGCGTCATGGAGAGAAACAGGTCCCTGACCTGGGCGAACGACTTGTTGAGGAAGTCCATCCGTGGAGCCTCAAGCTTGAGTGGTCAAATGCCGGGGGTCCACACTAGCCCGAAGCGCAAGCGAGGACCGGCGTTTTCTTACTATTTCTCCCTCGCTGGAGCGTCGGGTTGGTGTCGCAGCTTCTCGCGCGGCCGAGCGAAGGTCTCCGCTGCGGCCCGGGCGGGGTCAGGAGACCCGCGCCCAGCGCGTGTGGCCCGCGCCCGGCGCGTGTCGTGCTCTCACACCCGTATGTTCTGCACCTCCTGATACGCTTGCACGATCTTGTTTCGGATCTGCATCATCAGCCGGAAGGCGATGTCGGCCTTCTGGACGGCGGTGAGGACCTCGGCCGGGTTGACGTCCTCGCCGGTCGACAGTGCCTCGACGGCCTGGTCGGCCGCCTGCTGCATCGAGTTGACTTCCCGGATCGAATCGAGCAGGAAATCCTTGAACGAGGCGCCCGGCTGCGCGGCCTCGGCCGTACCCAGGGCTCGCCCGGGAAGCACGGCCGGCGTCGAGATGTTCTGGATGGGATTCATCAGCCAACGATCCTCAGGGTCTGTTGGGCCATGTTCTTGGCAATCTCGATCGCCCCGAGATTGGCTTCGTACGCCCGGGCGGCCTCCAAAGCGTCGGTGAACTCGGTCATCATGTTGACGCTCGGGTAGGCGACGTAGCCTTTGTGGGGGCCTTGCTGAATCGCGTCGGGATGGTTGGGTTGGTACTTGTAGCGGGGCTCGGCGTCGTCGATG
>CAZDHR010000200.1:0-12597 GCA_964505295.1 uncultured Planctomycetaceae bacterium | reverse complement strand
CTGGAGCGGGTGTTTCGACGCAGCGTGGTCCGGCACGTGCGAGTGGGCGGCAAAGCCTTGGAGGCCCCCGCGCTCCGTCACAACGTGCTGGGCTACTTCGGCATGATCCTGGCCATCTTCTCGATCGCCTGGATGGCCCTGGTGGCGATCGAGCCGGATCGGACCTGGGTCGAGGACGGCCGCTCGCCCCGCGAGAAGCTGACCGACTGCGCCAGCGCCGTGGCCGCCACGCTCAACGGCGTCGGGCCGGGGCTGGGCGTCGTCGGCGAGTCGGAGAACTACGCCCACTTCCACGCCGGCAGCAAGTTCGTCCTCACCTGGCTGATGCTCCTCGGCCGGCTCGAAGTGTTCGTCCTCCTCGTCCTCTTCGTCCCCCGCTTCTGGCGAAGCCAGTAGGGTGGGTGCTTGCACCCACGCGTCGGTGGCACGCTCGGAGCCGGACCGCCGATTCCGCTTCGTTCCGCACGAACTTCGCCCGGAAGATGATGATCGTCCACCAGGCCAAAGCCGTGGGCAACCTCGACGCCCCGCGGGGCTGCCGCACGCAACTGATCGGCGAAGTCCGCGGCGACATTGGCAAGCTGTTCGACCAGTGGGACCTTTTCGGCTGGCACCGGGTGACCGTCTACGGCGACGTGAAAGAGCCGGTCGTCGAGCTAGGGAAGGCGTTGGGCCTGACAATCGTCGAGGAAGCGTGAGGGGTGAGGGGGTGACAAGGTGAGGGGGTGAGGGGGTGACGGGGTAAGTGAGAAGGACCGCTCGTTCCCAATCTCCGGCTTGGGAACGCCCTTGAAACCGGCCGCTTCTCTGGGAACGAAGCAGACCTTCACGGTTTGAGGTTCCCAAGCTGGAGCTTGGGAACCAGTAATGCGCTACCCTCAGCTCTCAATCCTAAACTCTAAACTCTTAACCCTGAACTCTTAAGCTGAAGTTCCGGAAGAGAATTGCACCTAAGTGATTGATAGTAAAGGACTTAGCAGCGATCCTGAATTCCTTGTTCTGACCACTGTTAGAATGGGCAAGATCGCAACTCGTTGTGTCACAAGGAGTTACGTTGCCCTACATGACTACGTTTTGCAGGACGAAACGCGATTAAGTCATTGTCACGCAAAGAGTTAGGTACGATCCTGCGTTAGAACTTCAGCTTAAGCCTCGACCCTTATCCTGGCGCGCATTCGCCGTCCGAAAAACGATCGCAGTCTCCGCCACTGAACGGAAGGACGAGTCATGCTCGATTGGCTTCGCAAAGACGTGAGTTGTGCCGGATCGGTCTTGTTTCGCGGGTCGATGCCGCCGCGCAGGGAGCGGCTGGAGTCGCTCTCCCGTCCGGGGATGGAAGTGACGGCCCAGGAGGCCGGGGCCGACTGCCACTGGGCGCTCGAGATGAAGCATCCGGAGTGGGGAGAGGCGTCGGTGGTCTGCTTTCGGGACCTGGGGGCGCCGCCCTCCGTGCTCGCCGAGATGGACATCCACCTCACGCCCGAGGAGCGCGAGCAAGTCGCCCTGGCCGGCTCGGTCGTCTCGCTGAGGATGACCGGCCGGCGCAAGAACATCCTCCGCGACCGCAAGATGATGCTCCGGTTCCTTGACGCGATCATGGGCGAGTACGGGCTGGCGGCGATGGATCACGTGGCCCAGCGGTTTTGGTCCCGCGCGGCCCTGGACGACGAGCTCTCGCACGATGCCGACCTGGACGTCGACGGCATCTTCACCCTGCACGCGGTCACCGACGACGCCGAGGAGGAACGCGAGGAGGAGCAGGACGAGGAAGCGACGCGGGTCACGTGGCTCCACTCGCACGGCCTGGCGGAGATCGGGTTCTTCGACTTCGACGTCCTCAACGCCACGCGCGACCTGACCGGGCACGGCTACGACGGCCTGCGGGCCATCGCCTTCATGATCCTGGAAGGCCGGCTGGGTCGCAGCACCGCCCGGGCCAACCTGATCATCCCGGGCGGGGACGTGCGAAGCGTGCCCGTGCGCGAGTTCGAGCGAAGGGCCGCCGCGGAGTACGTGGCGCTGCGTCACGATCCCGATCGCGATCACGAGCGCGACCGCGTGGTGCTTTGCGATCCGGCGGGGCGCCTGCTCGGCCGTTGGCTCGGCAAGGTCCGGCCGTCGCGAGTCCTCTCCCGCGACCTGCCCGACCAGGGGATGTTCACCTTCTCCACGGAGGCCTCCGATCTGATGGCCGAGCGGGCGCGGAAGACGTACTCCATGTTCCGCAAGATCCGCGAGGAGCTGGAGGAGTTCGAGTTGCCGGTGATCGTGAAGCTGGGCTACGAGGTGGACGGCAGCACCACGGAGTTCGAATACCTCTGGTTCGAGGTCCACGAGCTGGAAGACGACGAGATCGACGCCACGCTCGCCAACGAGCCCTTCCAGATCGCCCGTATGCAGGCCGGCCAACGCGACCGCCACCCGGTAAGCCGCCTCTCGGACTGGCAGATCCTCACGCCGCTGGGCATGATCAACCCGCGCCAGACCACGCCGCTGCGAACTATCCGGGCGCACCGGGAGGAGATTCTCCGGGCGATGCGCGAAGGGGGGGAGAAGGATTAGGGGGCTGGTGCTAGACCGCAGGCGGTCGTCCCGTCCGATGCCGCATGGCCCGCGCAGGGCCGTAGCACGCAGTCCGCCATGCGCCGTGGTTCTCCCCACCCAAGAGGGGGAAATCGACGCCTCTTCCTCCGCCCTCAGGCCGCGAGCGAAACGGCGGCGATCAATTTCGCACATCTAGCCGAGCAAGCCGCAGCCCGCATCGTAGAGGAACTTGACGCCGAAGCCCAGCAGCATGAGCCCGCAGACGACGAGCACGATCTGCTGGAGGCGACCTCCGAGGACCTCGGTCCCTTGGTGGCTCGCCCAGGAGAGGGCTTCCAGCCACACCAGATCGCAGAGCCAGTGGACCACGGCGAACAGGGCGAACGCGAGGATCCCCAGCTCGACGGCCTGGGTCGCCAGCGCCAGTCCGACCGTGGCCCACCAGATGAGGAAGTAGGGATTGCCGCCCGACAGGATGATGCCCGTGAGAAAAGGATGCCGTCCGTTGGAGGCTTCGGGATCGCCCGTCGCGCTGCGCACGGCCAGCAATAACTGGACGCCCATGACGAGCAGGAACAGCCCGCCGGCCAAGCCGATGCCCAGCTTGACCGGCTCGAGCTCGAAGACCCTTCCCGCCCCGGCGATGATGACGAGCATGAGCGGGAATTCGATGGCGCCGTGTCCCAGGGCGATGATCGCCCCGGCGTGCCGCGACCGGGTGCCCGCCGCCAGCGTGGCGGCCGTCATCGGCCCGGGTGCCAGCACGCCGGAGAGAGAGATCGCTACCGCCGTGAGGAGAAAGGTGATCAAGCTCGACTACTCCAGCTCCGGCGGGACGTTGCCGTACGACCAGCCATCGCCGCGGAACTCGGGGGCGGGCGGGGGCGTGGGGACTTCACCCGGCGTCATTTGCTTGGCCAGCTCCACGCCGGCGTCGGCCATCTGCCGGCCCGCCGTCGGCTCCAGGTTGCTATAGCTGGTCAGCCGCGTTTCGTACCCGCCGCCATGCTCGCCCAGGGCCTCTTCGGTCGGCACGTAACCGACGCATCCGTTGGCCAGCGAGACCGGGAACGTGAACGGGAACGGGCTGCCGGCCTTGATGTCCAGGCCGAACTGGCAGAAATACTCGGCCGGATCGGTGATAAACACGGCCGGCCCGACCTGTACCGCCTGCACCTCGACCTCGACTTGTGGCTCCTTGCCGGCCAGGTAGTCCAGCAGCACGATCTCCTTGGCGAAGGTCCATTCGGTGGAGCCGACCTCCTTCGGGGTTTTCTTGGCCAGCTCCGTGCATCGCTTGACCCGCTCGGGATTGGGCACGCGGCGTTTGATGTTCCACACTTTGGCTCGGCCGCTCACCGGCACCAGCACCCCCGGCTCCATGCTCAACAGCACCTTGACCGCTTCGGCGCCCACCCGGCCACCCACGAGTCGCGCCCATTGCTCGGCCCCAGGCCGGCGATAGGGGCTGAGGTTGTCGACCTGGGTCACGTCGCCGGAGGCCCCGTTGACGAACACGACCACGCAGTCCTCCGCGGCCATCCCGCCGCGCACAACCTGCTCCAGGTAGTAGATGTAATTGGCCGAAATGCCCCCGGGGCTGGTCGTGGCGTGGCAGGCGAAGTTGACCACGCAGCCGATCAGCTTTCCCTCGGTGTTCCAAGCGCCGATCACGCCCACCTCGGGATCGGTCGGGCCGGCCGGCTCGACGATGTCGGGATTGCCCTGGCCCGGATGCGTATGGCTAAGCCCGTTCTTCATCCGAAACCGGCGGTTGAACGCCACCGTGTCTTCGATCCCGCTCCCCACGCCGCACCGGGCCTCGACGCGGCCGGCGTCGGCCTCGCACACGGCCTCGACGATCGCCCCGACCACCTTCTCCAGGTAGCCCGCGTCGGCACACGACGACTTCTCGTAGGCAAGCATCCGCTCGAACTCGGGGGCCTCGTCGTACTGGCCGGGCAGGATCATCCCGGTCGGGCCCGACGAGTGCGAGTGCGACGCCCCGATCAGCACGTGCTCCCCGGGGATGCCGCATTTCTCCTGGATCGCCTTGCGGGCGGCGAGGACCTGGGGGCGGTGGATCACCAGCGCGTCGATTCCCACGATCGCGACCCGGTCGGTGCCGTCGTCGAACACGGCGGCGCGGACCTTGCACGGGTCGTGAACCGAGCGGTGATACGACTTGCCGTACCCGCCGGGCCGTTCCATCCCGATTTCCGGCGTGATGTCCCGCTCGGCAAAGCCGGCCTTCATCGCGGCCGGGGCCTCGGCGCACATGCCCGTCGAACACAGCCCCAGGACCAACGTCGCCCCGGCGACGCCCACCCACACCCATCGCAACAACCGAATCATGGCGTTCTCTCCCCGAAATAGGCGTTTTGCTGTCTCTGACTACTGTACCCCTATCTCCCGGTCGGGGCAAGATGCCGGCGTCAGCGTGGCGCGACGGTCAACTCGAACCGCTGCTCGGCCCGGCCGCCGAACTGGTTGGCCGCTTCGAGCCGCACGGTCGCCGTGCCGACGTCGTTCGATGGCGGCGTGCCTGAAAGCAAGCCGGTCTGCTCGTCCAACGTGAGCCACGCCGGGCCTTCGAGGAGCTTGAACCGGTTCTCGTCCACGTCCCAAAATCGGTACGCGTACTTCTTGCGATCGGCCGTCGGATCCTGCTTGCCCTGGTAGTCGCCCAGCGAGCGGAGGCTCTTGGCCTGGTAGCGATAGCCCCGGCCGACGCTCGCGGTGGTGACGGGCGCGGTGTAGATCATCGGGTGAGGCAGCTCGACGTAGTCGGAGCAGCCGCTTTCGGTGCCCGCCGCGTCGATCGCCACGACCCGGTAGAAGACCCGGTTGGCGCTGGCCGCGGTCGCGGTCGGCGAAACCACGACCATCGACGTGCCCGCGGTCTCGCCGAGGAAGTTGCCGGGCACCCGGCCGCGGCCGGGCACGTCGTGCTCGGCCTTGTGGGTCGAAAAACCCTTCTCGTCGCTGCCGTAGACTTCGTACTTGACGGGCCGCTCGCCCCGCGGATTCGGCTCCCAGCCGAGCGTGATCGTCTGCTCCTCTCGCTCGAAACGGAGATCGACCGGAACGCGCGGCCCCTGCCAGGTGAACGTCCACGGCTCGCTCCAAGCACCCCAAACGCCCCAATGGTCCCGGCAGCGGAGCCGCCAGTAGTAGGTGACCTCCGGGCTGAAGATGCCCGTGAAAGGCACGGCCCACTGGGTGGTGGGGATGATCACGTCGAGACTCGTCCGATAGGGATACCGGAAATCGGCCCGGCGGCTGACCTGGAGGTGATAGCGATCGGCGCCTTCCACCGCCAGCCAGGAGAAGGGGACGATCGAGTCGCCGACCTGCGCACCCGGCTTGGGGTATTCCGGGGCTTCGACCGGATCGAGCGGCTCGACCGCATCCGTCTCCCGCCACTCGTGCGTGATCTCCACGCGCCGCTCGCCTTCGGTCTCGTCCCGGTAAACCACCCGGTTCGTCCCTACGGTCAGCCTCGGCAGCGAGACGGGCGCGGCCAGCACGTCGGTCTCGATCTCCAGCGACGAGAGGTTGGCGCCACGCCCGGCGCCGGACGACCCGAGGCCGACGCGAACGAAGTAGCCGTACTTCGCCGGCTTGTTGTGTACGTCGAGCGCTTCGTCCAGGGCGACTTCCGCGTTGTGCGGGCCGGCGCCCTTGCCCGTCCACAACTCCTTCCATCGCTTGCCGTCGAGCGACAGGGCGATGGAGAACGCGTCTTCTGCCGCCCGGCCCACGAACTTCGCCCGGACCGTGCCGCCACAGGCCGGATAGGGGAGCCGAAGCTGGTAGTCGAGATGGGCGTCGGCCGAAGCTCCGGCCAGCTTGCCTCCCCGGTCGGCCGCGGTCGCCGCGACGATGTCGTTCGATGCCAGCGCGTCGCGCCGAATGGCCTCCGCCGTCAGCCGGGGCCGGTAGACGAACTTCGAGTTGCCGAAATACTTGGGCCGATGCGCCCGCTCCGCGTTCTCGGCGCAGTACTTGCCCACGTTGTCCCACCGCAAGACGGCCTTCTCGCCGGGCCGCAGGGTGTACGCGATCGCATGGCCGCGGAGCTGGGCGTCGTGCTGCCGATCGTCCGGGCCGAACAGGGCCGCCGGGGCGTCGCTCGGCGTGAAGCGGGCCACCACCGGCCCGTAGTTCAGCTCGCGGCGGACCAGGTCGTGGTCCCGGGCGCACTCGTCGCCGCTCACGGGCAGCTCGTTCTCGCGGTCGAGGTAAAAGCAGTCCATGTCGACGTCCATGAACTGGTGTTTTCCGCCGACGAACGCCTCGCACTGCACGTGCCCGTGGAGCGACCGGTTCTTCGACCCGACCAGTCCCGCGTGGTGGAAGAGCGAGCAGCCGGCGTTGCCCGCGTCGTCGCACAGGTTGAAGCCGTACACGCCAAACAGCTTCACCGGGTCGTGCGGCTCGGAGTCGCCAAAGAGCGGGCTCTCGTGGTAGGTATTCTGGCGCATGTTCTCCCAGATGAGGTACACCTTCTCCTGGTCGGTGGTTGCGCCGCGCGTGAACTCTTCGAGCAGGCTCTCGAACGTGTACCAGTTGCCGCGGTCGCCTGCGACCAGCCGGGGATGGACGACGGGCGTCTCGCCCACGTTCTCGATCGTAAGCTGCACGTTGTTCTGGAACGTGATGTAGCAGTTGTTGGTGGTGAGCGTGCGGGTGTTCTCCATGTCGAGCGTTCCGCCCATCTCGACGGTGTACTCGTGCGGCGCGGACGTGATCCGCTCGACGTGATTTCTGGACGTGGCCGGAAACCGGTCCAGTCCGCCGAGCGTGCTCTTGGGGTTTCGCGAGGCGACCTCATAGCGGCGCCCGTTGGTGCGCGGATCGGTGTTGTCCGACGCCGAGAAGTAGAGCGTCTCGCGGGTCCAGTGCGAGAACCGTCCGTTGCCCTTTTCCCGAATGTCGGCGTGCACCGACCGGGGCGGGCCCAACGGCTTGCCGTCTTCCAGAACCATCAGCATCGACCGGTTGCCGGTGAACTTGTCCCCCTCCTCGCCGAAATCCATGGAGCCGATGTAGCAGTGTCCTTGCTCCGCGTGCATGCACTCCGCGGGCACCGGGTATCGCTCCGCTTCATCCGCGGGAGCAGCCGTCAGCGGAATCGCCGCAAGCAGAGTGGAGAAAAACGCCGCAACCAGAGCGGCAACGAGCCAACGGCATCGAGAATCGTTCGTCGCGATCATCGGCGTACCTCACAAACGGGTGCAGGAGGAATGCTGAGCGGGCTCGCTTCTGTCGTTAGTCTACTGCACGACGGGCACGCCCCACAAGCTTCTCCTGGTTCCCAAGCTCCAGCTTGGGAACCCAATTCCGCGAAGTTCCGCTTCGCCCCACGGCGAGCAAGAACTCTCCACGAACGCACCCCCAGACCGGGATTCGAGGACGCGGTTCCCAACGCGGATACCCGCGGTCGAGCGAGTGGTGCGGCCGGGAGACCGCTCCACAGCGCCGCACCACGGCGCGGGCCATCATTGCGCGCCTCCGCCCGTGCTGGACCACCCCCAATCGCTGTCCCGTGGTGCGGTCTTGTTGCCTTGCCGCGGCAGAGCGTCTACACTCAGGGGGTTGAGATGTCCCCTCCCCATTTGGGACGGAGGGTGGAGTCGTAGTGGAACGTACGGAGCCAAACCATGGAAGCACTCGAAGCAATTCATACCCGGCGCAGCATCCGGAAGTACGAGGACAAGCCGGTCCCGGAGGATCTGATCCGGCAGGTGCTGGGGGCGGCGATGATGGCGCCGAGCGCCCGGGACCAACGCCCGTGGCAGTTCATCGTGATCGACGACCGCAAGCTGCTGGCCGAGATCCCGACGGTCTGCCCGAACGCCCCGATGGCCGCCCAGGCGCCGGTGGCGATCCTCGTCTGTGCCGAGCTCGCTCTGGAGAAATCGCCCGGCTACTGGGTGATCGACTGCGCGGCGGCCGTCGAGAACATGCTCCTGGCGGCGCACGGCTTGGGTCTCGGGGCGGTCTGGTGCGGCGTCCATCCGCGGGAGCCGCGCGTCGAGGGGCTGCGCCGGCTGTTGGGCGTGCCCGAGGGCGTCAACCCGCACAGCCTCGTCCTGTTCGGCTACCCGGGCGAAGGGCGGCCGAGCGAAGACCGATACGACGCCGATCGCGTGCGGCGGAACGGCTGGACGTGACGCGCCGCGTCCGGGGAGCCTCTTCTCGGATCGCGACCGTCGTACCCGCCCGTGCGGCACGGGGCACGCGCACGTCAAACCGCCAACGAGGAGAACAACGAATGAGAGCCGATCGTCGACGCACAACCGCCCTGTGGCCGATGCTCTTCGCTTTCCTGCTGGCGTGCCACCCGGCCATCGCGGCGCCGCCCGGTGAGCCGCCCTCGGCCGACGTGCCGGAAGCCGGCGTGCCCCAGCCGGGCGCGGTTCGCGTGCTGGTCGTCTACTACTCGTACTCGAAGTACAAGAACACCGAGCGGTTCGCCCACGGCGTGGCCGAGGGCGTGAAGCGGGTGCCCGGCGCGGTCGCGGTGATCAAACAGGTGGAGGAGGCCACCAAGGAGGACCTCCAGGCCGCCGACGCGATTGCCCTGGGCTGCCCGACCTACTTCGGCAACGTCCCCGGCAAGATGAAGGTCGTCATCGACGACTGGAACTGGAAGTGGAAGGTCGACTTCACCGACAAGGTGGGCGGGGCGTTTTCCACCGGGTCGGGCCAGGTGGGCGGCAAGGAGTTCGTGATCGTCTCGCTCTTGATGTTCATGCTCAACAATCGGATGGTCGTCGCCGGTCCCCTTTACCAGGATGCGGAGAAAGGGAGCATCTGGGCCGAAGCCGGCGCCGCCGCCATGACCGGGCCGCTCGACCTGGGCGTCGGCGACCAGGAGATCGACGCCGCCCGGCGCCTCGGAGACCGCCTGGCGCGGCTGGCCGAGAAGCTGCGATCCGATTGACCCCGACGACGGAGAGCTGCCATGATCGAACGGATCGACCACGTCAACCTGGTCGTGGAAGACCTCCCGGCCATGACCGCCTTCTACCGCGACGTGCTCGGGCTGCGCGTGACCCGCGAGGTGACCATCCGCGGCGACTGGATTCAGGCAATCACCGGGTTGGAAAACGTCGAAGCCGACGTGGTCTACCTGGAGGCCGAGGATGGCATTCCGCTCGAGCTGATCGCCTATCGAACGCCGAAGGGCGCCCATCCGCCTGGGCTGGGCGAGCCGAACACGCGGGGAATCCGGCACGTCGCCTTCCGCGCGGGCGACCTCGACGCCGTGGTCGCCTCCCTGAAGGCGGCCGGCGCCGAGCTTCTCAGCGAGATCCGGCAAGTGCCCGCGGCCCAGGTCGAGTTCGGCGGCCGGCAAAAGCGGATCGTCTATTGCCGGGACCCGGAAGGGAACCTGCTGGAGCTGTGCGTGTACGAGTAGGGGCGAACGCTGGCAGAGGCACGAGGTAGCCGTTATGACCATCATGCGAGCGAAGCGTCCCCTAGCTGCGTTGGCTTGCGCATCCATGCTGGGCGTGTTGTTGGCTCGATCGGTTGCGGGTGCATCGCCCATGCCGATTGACGCTTCGGCGAGCGCCTCCACGACGGCGGTCGGAACGGCGCCGCAAGGGGCCCTGGATGCCGACCGGCTCTCCGTGGAGCCAGCGTCGGTTTGGAAAGGCGAGGTCGGTGAAGCGACCTGGTGGTGGCAGATCCGGTTCGCCAAGCCGCGGCCGGTTGGGGCCATTCTGCAAATCCACGGCGATCATCCGAGCGTCCTGCAAAATGCTCCCCGGCGCTACGTGTGGCAGGCGAGCGAGGACGGGCGCGCGTGGCGTGATCTTGAGGAAACCGAGACGAGCCGCGAGCGCCGGCTTTTTCGCATCCATCGTCTGTCGGAAACGCGCCGCGTGCGATCGCTGCGCCTACGGATCTCGCAGTGCGTGGGCGACGCGCCCGTGCTGCGCGAGGTCGAGCTCTACGAGACGCCTTCAGCGAAGATCGAGTTCGCCGACTGGATCGTCTCGGTGAGCACGCGCGAGAGTTCCGAGCTGCCCGGCGGGTCGGGGGCGTTCGTCAGGCTTGCCCGGGAGTGCCCCGGCTGGGAGAAAGTCCTGGCCCAGCAGATCTGGATCGGCGACTTCGACGAGGCGTACGTGGCGGCCGAGCCGCGTCCGTTGTGTGCTTTCCTCACGGGGAATTCCAAGGAGTGGTGCCAGCGCACGCGTGAGCCCTGGCGGGGCGTCCAGGAGGTGCTGGCCCGTCGGAACCTGCCGATGTGGGGCGCTTGCGGCGGGGCCCAAGCCATGGCCATTCTGGAGGAGACGGGGGTCGATCACCCCTGGGACTGCCCCCGCTGCCGGGACCCGGACGATCCCAAGCTGCCGATCTACACGCACATCGGTCACACCGGCCCGGCCCCCTGCGGCGATTACACCAAGTCGATCGGCGAGCGCGGCAAGTTCCAGATTCGCCAAACCGCCCGCGATCCGGCCTTCGAGGGGCTGCCCGAGGTCTTCGAGATCATGGAGAGCCACATCGGCCAGATTGCCTGGGCGCCGCAGGGCTGGGTCCGCGTGGCGACGAAAGGCCCCGGCGCGTTGACCGAGAACCAGTGCCTCCGTGTCAGAGACCGCTACATCTACGCCGCCCAGTTCCACATCGAGATGCCCGGAACGCCCGACAACTCCCGAAAGATCATGGGCAACTTCCTCTCGCTGGCCAGGCAGTGGGGAGGCTACAACCCGAACGGCCAGCCGGTGCCGCCGCCCGAGCCGCTGTCGAGATGAGCGGGCTCAGAGACACCGGGGCCGTCAAAACCCTGCGCATTGGTGGCGGATTGACCGGACGGTTTCGGTCGGTCGAGATTGGGGCGACGCGGGCGAGCGCAAGTGGAAAGACCACGGCGGCTGCCTGATCGTCGGCAACCAGGGGATGATCCACGCCACCGAGCATCACTCCTCGTTCACCCTGCTCCCCCAAGCCAAGTTCGCCGGTTCTTGAGGGCAGCCGGTATGGGGCGGTCGTTGTGAGTCGACGCACGAGATCGTCGTCGGGGCTCAGGAGTGAGAGCGGCCTTCCTGCTCGCCGTCGGAGAGCGTGAAGACGGTCAGGCCGGCCAGGTCGCGGCGTCCGGCGGGCGTGAGAAGGCTGACGACGTAGCCGATCAGGACGCAACTGGCGATGCCAACGGCCGCGTAGAGGATGCCGTGGACCGTTTCGTGGGCGGCGACCCAGTAGAGGACGACGGCGCTGGCAAGGAAACCGGCGATTGCCCCGGCGGCGTGGGTCCGTCGGGTGAAGATACCCAGGGCGAACAGGCCCGCCAGCCCACCGCCGAACAGCCCGATGACCTTCATGTACTGGTCCCACATCGAGGGGCTGTTGAGGATCGCCATCAGGATGGCCGAGCCGGTGCCGAGGACGCCCAACAGCACGGTGAGCCATCGGGCGACGGCCAGCAGGTGGCGGTCGGAGGCGGCGGGCACAAGCGGGCGGTAGAAGTCGGTGGTGATCGCCGTGGCCATCGAGTTCATGCTGCTGTCGAGGCTCGACATGGCCGCGGCGAACAGGCCCGCGATGACCAGCCCCGCCACGCCGGCCGGGAGCTGTTGGGCGATGAACCAGGGGAAGACGTCGTCGCTGGTGCCGGTCGGGTTGAGCAGCTCCGGCCGGGTCTTGTAGAAGGCCCACAAGGCCGTGCCCACGCCGAAGAAGATCAGCGACGCGGGGACGGTCAGTAGGGCGTTGGTCCAGATACTGCGTGCGGCGGCCTTTTCGTCGTCGGTGGTCAGGTAGCGTTGGACCACGGTCTGGTCGCCCGTGTAGGAGACGAGGATCTGCGCCGCGGACCCGAAGACGATGACCCAGAGCACCGGCTTGGTGACCGTCCAATCGAAGTCGGCCAGTCGCAGCTTGTCGGCGTCGCCGATCATCGTCCATGCCCCGGCCAGGCCGCCTTCGGCTCCGGCCAGCTTGACGGCGATGATCGCCAGGCTCAGAATCGCCCCCCCCCATGAGCACGAACACCTGGAGCACGTCGGTCCAGACGACGGCCTCGATGCC
>CAZDHR010000199.1:0-12607 GCA_964505295.1 uncultured Planctomycetaceae bacterium | reverse complement strand
CGGGCGATTGAGGCGGGCATGGACTCCGGCCCCTCGATTCCAGGAAGTGACGTCTTTCGGCGGCTTGAAGAGAAGGCGAAGCAGCTCGCCCGGCAAGGCTCGCCATGACAGAACCGATCTTCTCGCCGATGGCCGTCGACGATCTCGAGGCCATTCTCCAGTACATTGCTCGCGATAAGCCGGCCGCCGCCGCTTCGTTCGTCGAGACGCTCAAAGACAAGTGCAACACGCTTGCCCGCTTCCCACTCCTCGGAGCCTCTCGCGACCATCTTGCAGAGGGCCTCAGGGTGTTTCCCGTACGCAGCTACGTCATCTACTACCGCGTGCGAAGGTGACACGGTACGAATCGAGCGCGTTCTCCACGGAGCGCGCGATGCCGATGCTCTGTTCGGCGAGGTGTGAATGAGCTGATTGCGTCCCGCTTCTTGAGAGTGGGGTAACGGGGAGACACCGCGGCATGGATGCACGTTCCTCGGGGGCCGGCGCTTGAAGCATTTCGCTCCACAGGGTACAACACGTTCCAGCACCGTCGGGTGCGACGGCATCTTGAACGTGGCTGGCAACCGTACCAGGAGACGAATGATGGGAAGGACGATTCTTGTCGCTACGGTCCTTGCGTTGGCAAGCATCGGCAGCGGCCCGGGAAATCTGCTCGCCGGGCAACCCCCCGCAGCCAACGCCCCGAAAGACCAGGAAAAAGACACGGAGGAGCAAAACGCCTTGAAAGCCGAAGCCATCGTGTTTCTCAACAACTACCAGGCCGAAGTGAAGACGCTCGATGTCCGGGCCGGCCTGGCCGCGTGGCGGGCAGCCAACTCGGGCAAGAACGAAGACTTCGACGCGGCCGCCGCCGCCTCGCTGGCGCTCCGCAAATACCACAGCGACTCCGCCGCGTACCAGCGCCTCCAGGAGCTGCTGACGGTCAAGGGCGAGCTTCCGCCGGTGGCCGCCCGGGCCCTCCAGATGGCCGATCTGGCCTACAAGGGGAACCAGCTTCCGCCCGACCTGCTGGAGAAGATGGTCAAGCTGGCGACGGAGATCGAGCAGAGCTTCAATACGTATCGCGCGGAGCTCGACGGCAAGAAGCACTCGAACAACGCTCTTCTGGAAATGCTCCGCAAGGAGACCGACTCGGACCGTCGCCAGCGGATCTGGGAAGCGATGAAGCAGGTCGGCGCCGTGGTCGCGCCCAAGCTCGTCGAGTTGGCCCACGTCCGCAACGAGGCGGCCGGGAAGCTGGGATACGACAACTTCTGGCAGATGCGGATCTGTCTCCAAGAGCACGACCCCAAGCAGCTTCTCGGCATCTTCGACGAGCTGGACCGGCTCACCCGGCAGCCCTTCACCGAGATGAAGGCGGCGATGGACGCCGAGCTGGGTCGCCGCTTCGGCGTGCCCCCCGAGAAGATGATGCCTTGGCACTACGATAACCCGTTTTTCCAGGCCGCGCCGCCTTCCGAGGCGGTCAACCTCGACGAGTTCTACGAGAAGAAGGCCAAAGAGGACGTCGTCGAGATCGCCCGGGCGTTCTACGCCGACGTCGGCCTGCCGATCGACGAGGTCCTCGCGCGGAGCGACCTGTACGAGCGTGAGGGCAAGGACCAGCACGCGTTCTGCATCAACATCGACCGGTCGGGCGACGTGCGCACGCTCTGCAACATCAAGCCGACCGCGGATTGGATGGACACGATACTCCACGAGCAGGGCCACGCGGTCTACGACCTCTACATCGACCGCCGCCTGCCCTACAACCTCCGCGAGCCGGCCCACATCTTCACCACCGAGGCCGTGGCCATGCTCTTCGGGGCGCTGGCCAAGACGCCCACCTGGATGGTCGCCTACGCCGGGGCCGACCAGGATCGCGTGAACGAGGTCGCCCGGGCGATCCTCGAGCAGCGGCGCCGCGAGCAGTTGATCTTCGCCCGGTGGACCCTGGTCATGCTCCACTTCGAGAGGGCCTTCTACAAAGACCCGGACCGCGAGCTGAACGCGCTCTGGTGGGACACGAAGGAGCGGTTCCAGCAGTTGCACCGTCCGCCGGAGCGCGACCTGCCCGACTGGGCAGCCAAGCCCCACTTCACGATTGCGCCGGTCTACTACCACAACTACATGCTCGGCGAGATGTTCGCCGCGCAGCTCCGGCACGTCCTCTCCGAGCTGGCCCGGCACGAGGGGCCGACCTCCGAGCTAAGCTTCGTGGGCCGCAAGGAGTTCGGCGACTTTCTCAAAACCAAGGTGTTCCACCCGGGCACCGTGTGGCCGTGGCCCCGGTTTGTGCGTCGCGCCACCGGCGAGCCGCTGACGGCCAAGTACTTTGCGGCCGAAGTGAGCGGGCGGTAGGGTGGATGCTTGCACCCACGCGCGCTTCCGTCGTAGGGTGGGGCGACGGAGGAGACCCACGCATCACGCACAAGACGCTGCGAGCTGCGCGTAGGTCTCGTGCCTCGACCCACCCTACGTGCTACGTGCTCTCTTGGGCCCACGCGTGCGCCCGAGCACGCCGCCCATCCCTTATTCCACCCCGTGCATCATTCGCTTCAGGAGCGGCGCGAGCAGCAGGATCAGGAGGCCGGCCGCGATGGGGAACACGACCAGCATGAAGTAGAAGCCGGCGAGCCCCTCGAAGACGAACGTGATTTCGCCGGACGCGACCTTCGTGGAGAACCGGGCCACCAACCCCGCCAGGAGGTTCGACAAGGAGAAGGAGAAGAACCACAGTCCCATCATCATCGACTGGAGCCGCTTGGGCGAGAGCTTCGTCACCATCGAAAGGCCGACCGGCGACAGGCACAGCTCGCCCCACGTATAGACAACGTAGGTAATCAGCAGCCAGTGCGGACCGGCCAGGCCGCCGCCGCGGGCCTCCATCGCCCCGAAGACCATCGCCAGGAAGGCCAGTCCCAACAGAAAGAGCCCCAGCGAGAACTTCATCGGCGTCGACGGGTTGAGGCGTCGCCGATCGAGCCACACCCAAAGCCAGGCGAACACCGGCGCGAAGACCAGAATCGCAAAGGGATTCACCGACTGGTAGTACGAGGCGGGGAGACCTTCGCCTCCGAGCAGCCCCCCGAGGGTGCGATCGGTGTTCACCTTGGCGAACACGTTCATCGAGCTTCCCGCCTGCTCGAACGCGGTCCAGAAGAAGATGTTTCCGATGAAGGCCAGGATGAGGATCACACCGATCCGCTCGAGGTCGACGCGGTTCAATCGCCGCGTGGCCTCGTATTCGTCGCGCTTCGCCTCTTCGATTTCTTCCGGGGTCGGCTTCCTGCCCGCCTCGTGCTCCGGCTCGTGGTGCGGCGGCAGGCCGATTCCCTTGAGGTATCGCGGACGGAAGACCTGGTAGAAGAACAGGCCGAGCACCATCCCCACGGCGGCCGAGCCGAAGCCCCAGTGCCAGCCGACCAGCTCGCCGAGCGTGCCGGCCACCAGCGGGGAGAGCAGCGCGCCCAGGTTGATTCCCATGTAGAAGATCGTGAACCCGGAATCGCGCCGCGGGTCGTGCTGCCCGTAGAGTTGCCCCACCATCACGCTCACACACGGCTTGAAGAAGCCGGTGCCGATCACGATCAGCAGTAGCCCTGACAGAAAACAGAGGAGCGCGCCGGGCTCGCTCTGGAGCGTCACGGCCTCGCCCACGGTGTGGCCGAACAGCTCCGTGGCGGCCAGGGTGACGTGGCCCGCGGCGATGATCCAGCCCCCGATCAGCATCGAGCGGTGCGTGCCCAGGAACTTGTCGGCCAGCCATCCGCCGAAGATCGGCGTGAAGTAGACGGCCCAGCAGTATATACCATAGAGCAAATAGGCCGAGTCCTCGTTCCAGCCGAAGCCAGGGTTGCCGTTGGCCTTGCCGCTCTCCAGCGTTTCGTTGGTGCTCGCAATCAGGTACAGCACGAGCAGCGCACGCATGCCGTAGTAGCTGAACCGCTCCCACATCTCCGTGATGAACAGGACCCACAGCCCTTTCGGCTGGCGTTGGCGCGCTCCGCCAGCCGGGCGCGCCGCCGCGCCATCCACCGGGCCGAGGCCCTCTCGCGATTCCGGCTCGTGTTGGTGCTCGTCGTCCATTCACCGACTCCTCGTCACGCGGGCGATGCAACGCCGGCCCGCTGGTCGTCTTGCACAAATGGCCACTCTTGCGCACGTTCGAGTGGCCACGGCCGCCACATTGTAGGGGCTCCGTCGCGAGCGTGTCAACGCCGATGGGGGGGCACCGGACGCCCGGGTTCGAGAGGTCCACTGCTGGGAGTGTCCGGTTGGGGTGGCAGGGGTCGAGCGAAGCGAGCCCCCGGAGGCAGAAGACTGTGGGCTCACTTCGTTCGACCACAGCCACCCCACTGTAACAAAGACCTCCTGCGCGACGCCGGTGGATCCGCCTGCCATGAAGACACGCGCCTGCAAGCACTTGGGAAACGGCCCAAGCGGAAGGATGAACCCGGGCGGCCCTCGGATTACAATTAGTAGTAGGCCACGTCGGCTTCCCGTTTCGGCCCCGTGCCGGAAGAGGGACCCCGGCGACAAAGCGCGTTATCCGGTCAACATGACGCCGCCGCCGTGCCCCCCCCGACTCCCGTTGATGTACACACCCTGGCAGGCTCTCTTGTGAGGAACGCCGGCAAGATGACCCCCCCAAGCCGCCTCGTCTCGCTGCTTCTCGTCACGCTGTTGGCCCTGCCCACCGTGGCGGCCGAGAAGCCCGGGAAGAAGAAAGAAAAAGCGGACCCCGCCCTGCTCACCGTCGCCCGGGTCTTCGACTCGAAGGACTTCGAGCCGGAGAAGCTCTCCGCCCGCTGGCTCGAAGATGAGGCGAAGTACGTCACGCTCGAATCGTCGAAGGAGACCTCGGGTGGTAAGGACGTCGTGTGCCACGATCCAGCGACGGGCGATCGCGAAATCCTTGTTCCCGCGGCACATTTGGTTCCGCCGGGCGAGTCCGCGCCGCTCAAGATCGACGGCTACGCGCTCTCCGAGGATCGTTCGCTCGTGCTCATCTACACGAACTCGAAGCGCGTATGGCGCAAGAACACGCGGGGCGACTACTGGGTGCTCGATCGGACCGCGCGCGAGCTGCACAAGCTGGGCGGCGATGCCAAGCCCTCCACCCTGAGGTTCGCCAAGCTCTCCCCAGCCGGACGCCATGCGGCCTACGTGCGCGAGAACAATATCTACCTCGAAGACCTCCAAAGCCACGAGATCGAGGCGCTGACCACCTCCGGCTCGGCCGATCGGATCAACGGCACGTTCGACTGGGTCTACGAAGAGGAGTTCCACCTGCGCGACGGGTTCGCCTGGAGCCCCGACGGTAAGTCGATCGCCTACTGGCAGATCAACACCGAGGGCGTGCGCGAGTTTGCGATGATCAACAACACGGCCGGGCTCTACCCTCGGGTCGTCCGGTTCAAGCACCCCAAGGCCGGGCAGCGAAACCCGGCGTGCCGCGTCGGCGTGGTCGATATCGGAGACGCCAAGACCCGCTGGCTCAACGTGCCCGGCAACCCTCGCAATCACTACATCGCCCGGATGGAGTGGGCGGCCGGCCCCAGGCAAATCCTCCTCCAGCAGCTCAACCGGCTCCAGAACACCAACCGCGTGATGCTCGCCGACGCCCGCGACGGCAGCGCGCGCACGATCCTTGAAGAGCGCGACGAAGCATGGGTCGAAGTGCACGACGAGCTCGACTGGCTTTCCGACGGGAAGCGGTTCACCTGGGTGAGCGAGCGGGACGGGTGGCGGCACGTCTATCTCGTCTCGCGCTCGGGCAAGCAGGTCAAGCTCGCCACGCCGGGCGATTACGACGCGATCAAGCTCCTCCGCGTCGACGGGAAGAGTGGAGAGTGGGGAGTAGAGAGTGGGGAGACGCAAACGATGCCAGCTCACCACTCTCCACTCACCACTCTGCACTCACAGTGGCTCTACTTCCTCGCCTCGCCCGACAATCCCACGCAGCGATACCTCTACCGGGTCCGGCTCGACGGCACGGGTCTCGAGCGGCTCACGCCCCCGGAGCAGGCCGGCACGCACGACTACCAGATCTCGCCCGACGCCCGCTGGGCCATTCACCGCTGGTCGTCGTTCGACGCGCCGCCGACCGTCGAGTTGGTCGAGCTGCCGGGGCACGAGACGGTGCGCACGCTCGCCGCGAACAAGTCGCTCCGGGCGAAAGTGAAGAAACTCAAGCGCCGCCCGACCGAGTTCTTCCGCGTCGATATCGGGGACGGGGTCGAGCTCGACGCCTGGTGCATCCGGCCGCCCGACTTCGATCCCAAGAAGAAGTATCCGCTCCTGACGTACGTCTACGGCGAGCCGTGGGGCCAGACGGTGCTCGACCGCTGGGGCGGCAAGCGCTACTTGTGGCACCTGATGCTCGCCCAGCAGGGGTACGTGATCATGAGCTTCGACAACCGGGGCACGCCCGCCCCGCGGGGTCGCCCGTGGCGCAAGGCGATCTATCGCCAGGTCGGCATCCTCGCCCCGGCCGACCAGGCCGCGGCGCTGGAGAAGGTGCTCGCCGAGCGGAGCTACCTCGACCCCGAGCGGGTCGGCATCTGGGGCTGGAGCGGCGGCGGGTCGATGAGCCTGAATGCCATCTTCAGGTACCCCAAGCTTTACCACACCGCGATCGCCATCGCCCCGGTGAGCAACCAGCGCCACTACGACACGATCTACCAGGAGCGCTACATGGGCCTGCCGGGCGACAACGTCGACGGGTACCTCAAGGGCTCCCCGATCAACTACGCCCATCAGCTCGAGGGCAACCTGCTGGTTATCCACGGGACGGGCGACGACAACGTCCACTACCAGTCGACCGAAGCCCTGGCGAACGAGTTGATCCGCCACAACAAGCCCTTTACCATGATGGCATATCCCAATCGTACCCACGGCATCCGCGAAGGGAAGAACACGACGCGCCACCTCCGCGAGCTGATGACGCGGTATCTGAAGGAGAACCTGCCGCCGGGTCCGCGCAAGAAGTGAGCCCGGCGGCGGGGAAGGGGGAGCACGTCTTTCAGTGACGCGATGTGCAGCGGCACGTCAGTCCCGGAGGGGTGTGAGTCACAAGCCTATGGTTTCACCCCTGTGTGCGGAATCGCGAACTGCGTGCGAGCGCCAACGGCGCGATACTCGTTTCTTGTTCATTCTGTATCCGCGTTCTCACGCTGTTCGTCGATGGACCAGCGCCTTTCAGCCCGATCTACGTTTACGCACTCCAGACATAGCACACCCACTGCCTTCAGTTGAAAGCGATTCCAACAGCCGGGGTTTCTGAAAGGAGCGCTTGTACGAAGCACAAGCGCAATCAAGCATGTCGTTCTGCTTCTGTGCCGATCTGCGCTGTAACCGGTCGCTGGAACGTGCTTCGCTTCAACCTCCCCACAAGCCAATGCCTGTCCTTGCGTCTTCGTTCTGTTGTCTGCGCAACCAGCCAGACAGAGTCACATTCCGCAACCTTATCGAAATCCTCTACGCGAACGAACCCGGCGATCGTCTCCACCACCGACTCATGGGAAGGGAGCTCCAGCACCACCAGATGTTGCGCGTTTCTCATGTGATCCTCCACGTATCGTAACTCGGCATCTTCATGAACCGCGCGCGTCCACCTCGAGTAACGAATACCCCTTCTGAACTCAACACGTATTCCGTGCAAGGCGACCGTCTGTGTCTTCTTGTTGAAGAAGGTAACGTCGAACATGTACCTGGCGTGCTTGGCGTCCGTTCGGTTCGAATCGTACGAAGGACTTCCCGCTGTACCTATATGTTGAAACTCCAGCTTCCAGTTGGAGAGGTGGAGGTATATTGGCTTGCAGCGCTCATGAAGTCCTCCGACCATGAACGAGATAGCACTGACCAAGGATCCGATGACGATTCCCACACTCACTCCTACGCCCATAGAGAGCCTCCAGCTATCTGTGACCGTTTCCAGAATCGCGTTCCAGCCATCCATCGGGTCGTCCCCGTGATTCAAACGTCTTGGTCTTCTACTTCTCAATCTTCGTCTTCGCGTTCTTCATCCGTTCCGCGTTTGAGTGCGAAGTCTTCAGGAATACACGCCTTGATGAAGAGGCGTCCGAAGTCGGTAGCATGATAGCGGAGCGAGTCAGAAGGATAATCGGCAGGTTGTTGGGGCGAAGAGACTAAACTCAATGATGCCAGATGGTCAAGGCAGATGAAAACTCTATCAGGGTCGGCAAGCGTCTCCAGGGGAAAATTTGTTTTCCCTATCCAAGTATTTCCGTATTTGAGGTTCAGTGAGCGCTGTATCGGATGGAACAGGTCGGATGTGCGGTCCAACTGAAAGAAGACGGAGGAGCCCCTCAACACGTACATGGCGATTGCCTCATCCGGTGACATCTGTTCAATGATGCGAGCGAAAGCCGGATGCGCCTCGTTCTGCCGTTCTCTATCGATGGCACGTTCCAACAGACTGAGGTAGAGCTCGGTCAGCAGGTTGTCGTCCTCCATCCAGCGGAGATTCATCAGCACAGGAAGCGCAAGCGATGCTGGAGCTTCAACCTGTCGCTGTTCAGGAACACGCTGCCGAACCTCTTCGCAGAATCTCGTGAGTCGATCCTGTGCCATCGCTAGCAATTGGATCGGCGCCGTGAAAAGCCTAAAGGCTTTGACCGTGTCAACGAGAGCCTGGCCGCCCTCTTTCATGGCACCCGCCAGAAGGTCGTCATACGCTCGAATTCCGACCTGAGAATCTGCCAGTTTCGCAACGCCTTCAGCTAGCTTGCCTAACCCGGTTGGGTCACCCATCGGCATTCCCCACGTATCCCATCTCCCCTATCTTGTACAAACTTGCACCCCGTGGCGAGGATAGTATACAATTGTGAGCCGAGGGGTGTCAAACCCCTGTGGCCTGGTAGGAGCGGTGGGCGCGCGATCCTCGGTCACGGCTTCGGGGGGGATGCGACATGGCCAGCGAACAACCTTTGAAACCCCCCGGACTCGCGCAGAACTCTCCCGACGGAATCGCCATTCGCGACAAGGAGTCAACATAATGGCCGAGCCCCACACCTCCGGTGCCCCGGCGGCCTTAATCCTGGCCGGCATTCCCGCGCAGAACATGACGTTGTATCACCGGATCCGGTTCTCGGTCGGCGACCCGTCAGCCTACCTGGAGGTGCCGGACGACGGGGGACGCAAGCGGTCGGTGCTGATCCTGCGCGACATCGAGATGGATCGGGCGCGTCGCACGGCCCGGGCCGAGCGGGTCGCCTGCCCGGCCGACTACGCGCCCGAGGAGGGGCTTTCCGGCGACCGCGAGACGGCCACGGCCCAGGCGGCGGCCGAGTGCTTGCGGCGTGCGGGCGTGACGCACGCGGTCGCCGACCGGTCGCTGCCCTTGATCTTCGCCGAGATGATCCGCCGCGCCGGGGTCGAGTTGGAGTGCGACCTGGAGCTGGGCGTGGTCGAGCGGCGACAGAAGGACGAGCAGGAAGTCGCCTGGCTCCGCGAGGCCCAGGCGGCCACCGAAGGCGCGATGGAGATGGCCTGCCGGCTGATCGCCACGGCCGAGGCCCGCACCGATGGCGTGCTGGTCGACGACGGCGAGCCGCTCACCAGTGAGCGGGTTCGGGCGGCGATCGATCATTGGCTCTTGGATCGCGGCTATGCCAACCCGCCGTCGATCGTGGCGGGCGGGCGCGACGGCGGCGATTGCCACGACGAGGGCCACGGCGAGCTCTGCACCGGCCAGCCGGTGATTGTCGACATCTTCCCCCGCAACCGCCGGACCCTCTACTACGGCGACTGTACCCGGACCGTCGTGCACGGCGAGATCCCCGACGAGGTCGTCCGGATGCACGCGGCGGTCTGCGAGGCCAAGCGGGCGGCGATCGCGGCGGTCCGGCCGGGTGTGTCGGGCGAAGCGGTTCACGGGGTGACCACGGCGGTGATCGAGGCCCGCGGCTACGCGGTGGGCCTGCCCGAGGAGGGCGCCCCGGACTCCTACTGCGCGATCACCCACGGCACCGGGCACGGCGTGGGGCTCGACGTTCACGAGCCGCCGCTGTTGGACCTCAAGGGGCCCGAGCTGCTGGTGGGCGACGCGGTCACCGTCGAGCCGGGCCTCTACCGCCGCGATCTGGGCGGCGTGCGCGTGGAGGACATGGTCGTGGTGACCGAGGAGGGCTGCGAGAACCTGAACCGGCTCGGCGAAGGGCTCGCCTGGAAATAGCGGAACCCCGCCGCCGCCCAAGAGGCGTACGACGGGGTCCGCTATCGCCAATCGCCAACGACAGGGGGGATCGCTCTTGATCGCTACGCTGGCCGCTACGCTCGGCGGACGCTCAGCAGGGTCTCGGCCTCCTGGCGGAGGATTTCGAGCTCGAGCCGCTGGTCCCAACCGAGCGCCGGGCGGCTCTCGTCCTCGTCGGACTCGGAGTCGTCTTCGTCCATCCACTCGACGGCCTTGTCGAGCCAGTCCTGGGCGTCGTCCGCGTTTCCGAGCTCGTGGTGGGCCATGGCCAGGAAGAACCAGTCCCACGGCGTGCCACCCTTCCAGTGATCGGCCACGGCTTCTTCGAGCTGCTCGGCGGCATCGTCGAACCGGCCCGCCCGATAGAGCACCGCGCCACGCGTGTTCTGGAGGTGGTGCATCGGCCCGTCGACGTCGGCCATGGTTCGATCGGTCAGCTTGACCACCCGCCGATAGTCGTCGATGACGTCCGTCCCGACGGCACAGGTCCAGGCGACCTGGTTGAGGACCTCTCGCTCGTCCGACTTCTCGAAGCAGTCGAGCACCGTCCGGCAGGCCGCACGATAGCCATTCTCGTCGCCGACGGCCGCTCGGACCAGGGCCGGAAGATACCAGGCATATCGGGTGTCGCCGTCGAGCTCGATGGCTCGGGCGAGCTCGTCCTCCGCCTTGTCCATTTCCTCTTGCTCGATGTAGAAGTAGCCGAGCCGCCCGTGGGCGAGCGCCAGTCGTTCGCGATATTCCTTCTCGCCGGGGTGGGCGTCGGCCAAGCGGCGCCGTACCCGGATGACGTCCTTCAAGGCGTTTTCCTCCTCGCGGACCTCTGCCGAGTCGTCCGACCGATCGTCTGCCTCGGCCAGGGCTTCCTCGGACTCGTCTTCCTCTTCGTCTTCGTCCGAAGCCTCGTCACGGTCTGCGTCGTCGTCTTCGTCGAGGACGAACTCGGCCGTGATCCGCTGGCCGGCGAAAAGCGTGACGTCCGAAGAAACCACTTCACACAAAAGCTCGGTGGCTCGCGTGTCGACCCGGGCGCTGGTGTCGGGGTTGAACAGCCGCTGTGGGCCGAAGGCAGGGATCACTCGCTCGATGGCCAGGCGCCCGACATTCTTCGAGCTGCCGCGAATCGTGAACGAGGCTTTCATCCCGTCTTCGAGCTTTGCCACCTCGGTCTCGTCGACCTCCAGGCGGATGCGAAGCCGGCTGGTGTCGGCAATTTGCACCACCGGCGTGGGCGAGCCCGGCTGAACGCTGTCGCCTGCGTGGCGGTAGACCTTCAGCACGATGCCTGAGGTCGGGGCCACGACACGGCGGTAGTCGTAGTTGGTCTTGGCTTCATCGAGCTGCTTCTCGGCCAGCGAGACGGCGGCCCTGGCGATTTCGACGTCCTCGGGCTTGGGGGCGCGGGGCTGAGCCGCGGCGATTGAAGACGAGGGGTCTACCGCGGCGTGCATGGGCGGGCCGGCGGCGTTGCCGGCGAGCACGCTCTCAAGCTTTGCCTCGGCCACGGCCAGGTTGGCCTCGGCCACGTCGACCGCGGCCTTTTGCCGGCGGGCATCGATGACCGCCAACAGGTCGCCCTTCTCGACCCGGTCGCCCTCGGTCACGTTCACCTCGCTCAGCTCCCCGGCGAGCTGGGCCATCACGTCGATCTCTCCTTCGACGGTCTCGACCAGGCCCGTGGCGAAGATCCGCTCCGCGACGCGGGGGGTTGGGGTGGGAGGCTCCGGCTTCACCACCAGGTCGTTGGAAATCATGTACGACGCGACCCCTGCGCCCGCCCCCACGGCGAGCACGACCAGGGCCAATCCGATCATCAGAATTCTTGTCGCCCTATTCATCGATCTTTCCCTCCTTCAGTACGAGTGTGCGATCGGCGATTCGCGTAAGTCTCGGGTCGTGAGTAGCCAACAGGACTGCGGCGTTCAGACGGCGGGCCGCCTCACGCAGCAAGTCGCTGACGGTTTCCGTGCTGTTGGAGTCCAACTGGGAGGTCGGCTCGTCGGCCAGAAGCACGTCGGGCCGGCCGATAAGTCCCCGGGCGATGGCGATGCGTTGCTTCTCGCCGCCGCTGAGGTTGCCGGGCCGCTTATGGACTTTGGAGCCGAGGCCCAGCGTATCGAGCATCGAAAGGACGTCGGGCCGGTTGATCGGCCGTCGCTTCAGCCGCAGCCCCAGGGCCACGTTCTGGTAGGCGTTCAACGCGTCGACGAGCTGGAAGTTCTGGAAGACGAATCCCAGGTGCTTTCGTCGGGCTTCGAGGCGTCGGGCTTCGTCGGCCGTGCTGATGTCCTCGCCGGCCAGCACTACCTGCCCGGGCGTGGCCCGTTTCGTGCAACCGGCGGTCTGGAGCATGGGGGTCTTGCCCGAGCCCGAGGGGCCCGTGAGCCCCACGAGCCCGCCCCGGCG
>CAZDHR010000198.1:0-12738 GCA_964505295.1 uncultured Planctomycetaceae bacterium | reverse complement strand
GTTTGTCATCAAAGACTTCCGAATTTCCAGCAACTACTGTTCCGGGAATAGCTGCTGCCGGCCGGCCGAAGGGTGCGTGACACGAACGGGACGGTGCCTCTTTCTTCATTCCAGGTTGGGCTCGAAGGGCAGCCCGCAGAAGTCGGCCACGCGCTCGGCCCGGCGTCGGGCTTTGTCCACGTTGCTGGAGTATTCGATCCAGATCGAGCTGCCCGAGCTGTACATCGGGTCTCGGATCGATGCGCCTCCTTTCGCGTACAGGCCCACCCAGCACACGTCCTGCATCACCTTGACGATCACCCGATCGAAGGTGTCCATGGGGTACCGACGACGGGCGAAGATGGTAACCGACAAGGTGAGGGTTCGTTTGCGCAGGTCGACGACCAGCTTGCGTGGAGCCGTGGCGAAGGCGAGGCCCATGGCCACGAAGAGCAGGGCCAAGCCGGTCATGCCCGCCAGAGACAAGGCTCTGCTGCCCGGGGCAAGTTTCGCGTCGTGCCACGTGGTCCAGCCGAGGAAACTGCAGATCGCCAGGCCGCCGGCCATGAGCGTTGCGCCCATGAACCACGTCACGGCGCGAAGGCCCTCCGGGGGCCCGTCCACCGTGAGCCGCCTTCGGATCGGATCGATGTGAATCGTCATGACGCGAGCCCTTTTCCATGAATGGCCCTAATGTGGAAGAGTCTCCATGAACCGGTCCAGCTCGGCTTCGCCTCTCTTGGCCTGCGCTGAGAGGTAGCACCTGCCGCGGGTCCCCGCCTAGGCGGAAACACGCTGCGGCGCTGGCGCGGTGCGGTCGTCCTGTGTCGGTAGTCTCACATCCGAGGCCGGCCCTGTCAATCATCCGCCGATCCTTGCTGCGTGCTATTGGATCCTGGCCAAGGCCGGCGCGTGATCGCCGACAGAAGCCGCTGGGCAGGAACCGGTTGTCCTCTCCAACCCCGTTGACTTCTCGTTCGCCGGGCTGCACACTGGGCGTCGTGGACGGGGCGGTATCGAACGACCGGCTATTGGGGGAGGGATCGTCATGGCGGATGATTGCGCCGGGATACGCCGTCTGAGGGCGACGGTACTCGTGCTTGGCGCCTTGTTAGTCACGCATCGACCCTTGGTGCAGTGCGAGGAATTCTACGGCGATCCGAACGCTGTGCTCGTCGAGCTCGGCGGCCGGGTAGTCGATCGGCTGCCCGCCAAACGGATTGCGTTGGCCTACCCCGAACTGCGTGGTCGGGCGGAGGTGAACGCGGCGTTGGACTCGGCCGGGACCCTCTGGGCGGCGGTCGGATACTCGGTCGGAACACACCATCAACCGCCCGTCGGCGTGGAACGGCTGTTCTGCTCCACCGACGGCGGCCGGACCTGGACCTCGCGCCCTTTGCCCATGACCGAGAATCGCAACTTCCTCGCCTTCACGGTGCTGGCCGACGACGCGCTGCTCTTGGTCGCCGGGGTCGCTCCGGACGATCCGTCGTGGCGCAAGCGGATCACGGTCTATCGCTCGAGCGACCGGGGCGAGACGTGGGCGACGACGTGCGAGATCCGCTGCGAGCCGTTCGAGCACGTCGGCGAGGGCTTCCTTTCCATGACCCAACTGAACGACGGCACCATCCTGTTCCCCGTGGCCCGATGGACCGATCGGCCCGAGGGACGCACGCTCGAGCATGGCGTATTCGCCTCCAGCGACCAGGGGGCCAGCTTTCCCGCGGTGCATCCGACGTTTGCCGACTGCTGTGAAGCGCACGTCATCCAGCTCCGGTCGGGCCGGCTCGTGGGCGCGTTTCGGTATCAGCGCCCGCCCCACCCGGGCGAAACGCCGGAGCAGATCCGGGCCCTGGGCGGCGATCCCGACTGGTCCCACCCGACCAGCGGCAAGCGGGCCAAGAGCGCGTTCAAGCACGTTTTCGTGGGCGAGTCCGACGACAACGGCCGGACGTGGAAGAGTCTCCGCGCCTTGCGCGACCGCGAGGGCCAGGCCCTGCTCGAATTCGGCGAGACCCACGGGCAGCTCGTCGAGGCCCACGACGGGCGCGTGGTGCTGGTGCACGATCGCCGCTACCCGTACGAGGAGGCGCACACGCGGGCACGCGTCAGCCAGGACGAGGGGCGCACGTGGGAGCCGGAGATCTACCACATTAGCCAAGGGATGGGCTACCCGGCCAGCGTTGCGTTGCCGGACGGCACGCTCGTTACCCTCACCGGCAGCACGAGGCTCGACCAGTCGTTCCGGCCGATCGGCGGGTGGCGAGTCCAGGCGGTGCGATGGAAGCTGCCGCCGCGCGAAGGGACCGGGCCGTAGGATGCCTGCTTGCACGCACGTGGTCGAATGCCCGGCGCATCGAACTGCGCGTCCGATTGCAGAGCGCGTGCGTGGAAGCACGCACCGTACAGGTCGCCTCACTCGACCCGGATCCGCGCGTAGCTGATCTTGTTCGGGTAGCTCAGCCCGTGCAGCTTGGATAAAGCCCCTTCAGTAGGACTGTGTGACCGGCAGTATGGCGGAGAGCCCCGGGCAGGTCCAGCATCCACGCGGTCAGGCCCGGGTCACCCCGACGGGCGCGGTCGGTTCGGTTCGATAGCGGGCCACGTCTTCCTGCGGCTTTGGCTTCTCCACGGGGCGCAGACGGCACCCAGCCCTGCAGGGAGCTTGATTTCGTCGGTGGAGTGCCGCGGCGATTGCCTGGGGGGCGTGCCGCGTCTTGGCACGGCGGCACGGCGTAATTGCGCCTTCTTGACGGGCCCTTACGGTGCAGGGAGAATAGGGACGTTTGGTAGTGACGGACGTTTCCGATCTCTGGGAGTGACAGCATGAGCTATCGAAGCAGCGTGTTGGTTTTGCTGGGGGCGTTTTTGGCCGGCCTCGCGCTCGGCGGGCCGGCTTCGCTCGGCGCGGAGTCGGAAGGCTGGCGCGACCTGCTCGGCGGCGGCGACCTGTCCGGCTGGCAGGACGGCTCCGGCAAACGGCCGAGCCCCGGCTGGGTCGTGGAGGACGGCGCGTTGGTCCGAAAGAACCGCGCCGGCTACATCTGGACCAAGAAGCGGTTCGGCGACTTCGTCCTCGAGCTGGAATTCAAGACCGAAGGCAACAGCGGCGTCTTCATCCGCACCGACGATCTCAAGGACCCGGTCCAGACGGGCATCGAGATCCAGGTCTACACGCCCGTGAAGAACCCCACGCCGGGGAGCTGCGGAGCCGTCTACAACTGCCTGGCCCCGACCAAGGAGATGTGCCGCGCCGGGCAGTGGAACCGGATGACGATCATGGCCCTGGACAACGAATTGACCGTGATCCTCAATGGCGAGAAGATCATCGACATGGACCTGAACCGCTGGACCGAGCCTCACAAAAACCCGGACGGCACGAAGAACAAGTTCCGTACGGCGATCAAGGACTTCAAGCGCGAAGGGCATATCGGATTGCAGGACCACGGGGCCCCGGTGGCCTACCGAAACGTGCGGATCAAGCCGCTCAAACGCGAGCGGTGACCGGCCCCCGGTTTGAAGGAACACGACATGCCAACCGAAACCCGCAAGCCGCAGGACCTCTTCACGCTCAACGTGGTCGCGCCGCACCTGAAGGGCTTCCGGCCGCCGCAAGGCCCGCACGACCCGCGCGGCGATTGGACGCTCGCTTACGTCGTCTACACGCTCGGCGCGATCCGTGGGCCCGGGGGCCGGCTCGGGCGCCTCGTGGTCAATCGCAAGGCGGCCGAGGACGGCGGGGCGATCCTCGCCATCCAGTACGAAAAGAACGTAAACCCCCGGTACGTCCAGCAAGTGGCTGCCGAGATCACGTGCCGCGGCGACGCCCTGGCCACGCCCGTGCGCTGGGCCTTCTCCTCGAAGATCACAGGCCGTGCCGGTGGGACGGAAGGCCCCGTGGAGAACACGCGGATCGAGCAATCGGCCGCGGCCGAAGACGGACACGTCGAAATCCGCGACGGCACGCGCTCGCGACGGCTCGCCGTCAGCTCTCCCTGCACGATCAACTGGGCATTGTTCGAGGCCATGGGGCGGCTGCCCCGCGAGCCGTTCGATCCGATCCGCTTCACCCTGCTCGACCACTTCGACCAGCTCAAGCCGCGTCAGGGGCTCTCGTACCGAATGTCGGCCGACGTGCAGTTGGCCGGGCAGCCCGTCCGGCTCCATGCCTACGACCAGCTTGGAGAGGGCATCGTGCCGTGGATCTACTGGGTCGACGACCGGGGGCGCCTGCTGTTCGCCGTTTCCGGGCTGGAGGCGTACGTGGTCGACTCGTTTCGGCCGTCGTGACAAACGGGCGAGAAGCCCGCCGGGCGGCGAGACGGTCGCCGCCGTAGCTCGAGGACCAATACCCATGAAACGCAATCGCAACACGGAGCGGTCGAGCCCGGCGAGCGGGGCGACTCGGCGCCGGTTCCTCCAGACGGGCGCCGCCGGCGCCGGGGCGTGGATGACGGGCCTGGCCGGAGGTGCCCGAGGGACGCTTGCCGCCCCCGCGGTGCACACGGGTCGCCGCCCCAACTTCCTGCTCCTGGTCTGCGACCAGTTGGGGCTGGACGCCCTCTCCGCCCACGGCTGCCCGGACGTGCACACGCCGAACATCGACCGCCTCGCCGCCCGCGGCGTCACGTTCCTCGAGTCGCACAGCACGAACCCCGTCTGCTCGCCGGCCCGCAGCTCGCTGTTCACCGGGCGCATGCCCGTCGAGACCGGCGTGATCAGCAACAACCGACCGATTCACGCCAGCCGGCCGAACATGGGCCAGTGGCTCGGCGAGTCGGGCTACGAGACGGTCTACTGCGGCAAGTGGCACCTGCCGGGCGGGTACCAGCACGAGATCGACGGCTTCCGCGTCCTCCCGGTGGGCGGCGGCCAGGGCGACCTGGTCGACACGGTCGTCTCCCGCACGTGTGAAGCGTATCTCAAAAGCCGCACCCGCCAAGACCCGTTCCTCCTGGTCGCCTCGCTCCTCCAGCCGCACGACATCTGCTACTGGGCGATCAAGGGCAAGGCGCTCGTGCCCGAGGAGCCGCCGTTCCCGCAGATCGCCACCCGCCTCCCCGAGCTGCCGCCGAACCACCGAGTCCGGCCGCCCGCGCCCAAGAAGCTCGACAGCATCGTTTACCGCGGCTTCTCCGATGAGCAGTGGCGCTACTACATCTACGTCTACTACCGCCAGGTGGAGATGCTCGACGCCGACGTCGGCCGCATCCTCGACGCCCTGGAGGACTCCGGCCAGGCGGAGAACACGATCGTCCTGCTCACAGCCGACCACGGCGAAGGGCGAGGGCGTCACCAGCACGTGCAGAAGTGGTACCCGTACGAAGAGTCGGTCAAGGTGCCGATGCTCGTCTCCTGCCCGGGCCGAATCGCCGACGGGCACCGCGACGCCGAGCACTTCGTCTCGGGCATCGACGTGATGAACACCGTGTGCGACTACGCGGGCGCCAAGCCGCCGGCCGAACTGGGCAAGAGCCTGCGCCCGCTCTTGGAGCAGCAATCCACCGAGTGGCGAGAGTACGTGGCCTCGGAGCACCACATCGTCGGCCGCATGATCCGCACCGACCGGTTCAAGTACGTCCATTACCAGGACGACCCCATCGAGCAGCTCTTCGACATGCGGGCCGACCCGTGGGAGACCAAGAACCTCTACGACGACCCCCACCACGCCGACACCCTGGCCGCCCACCGCAAGCTCCTGGCCGAGTGGCAAGCCCGACTCGACCCCGTGGAGCCCTCGCCCGACATGAGCCGGCGGCGACGGCGGGGGTGAACTCGCGAGCGTGGCGGTCGTACCGGGCGGTCAGCGTGCTACTTCGCCTTCCCGACGCCCACGGCGATGGCCCGCTTGCGCAGCTCGGCGGCGGCGGGGGCGGGGGAATCGGCCAGGGCGTGGAGCAGGCCGGGGTATTGCTCGAGGGCCTGCACCGCCTGCGACCATTGGTCGGGGTCTTGGCGGCGGAGCGGCTCGGCCAGGTCGAGGCAGATGGCCAGGTAGACGGCCCGGGCACGCTCGCGGGGCTCGGCCTCGCCGGCCAGCGCGGCTTCGATCTCGGGCTTCAGCTTGGATCGCAGCTTGGCGAACTGCTCGGCCGGGTCGGCCAGCGGCTCGACGTTGCCCGGCTCCTGGCGGCGAATCCGATAGACCGTCTCGCCGGCGGCGGCGATCTTCTGCCCACCCTCCTGGCGAATCACGCGGTCGGCCACCGACATGATCCGCCTTGCGAATCGGGTGATGGTTTCGTCGTCGGGCAAACCGGGCCGGCTGGTGTTCCGGTACCGATCGGCGATCTCCCAACCCTGGGCCCGCATCCATCGGTGGCCGCGGATCACGCCGAGGATCGTCCCCGCGGTGGCCGCGTTGTTATCGGCGTCCCACCCGAAGTTGAACGCCGTGCGCAGCGTTTCGACGAAATCCCCCTCGCCGTAGAGCAGCGCCGCGATGGTCGAGGCGGTGTTCAGCTCGTAGCCGTTCCGGTCGCGCATCGCCCCCTCGTGGCGGCTGTACTTCTCTTTGATCGCCTGGCGCGCAGCCCGCCAGTCGTCGGGGTGCTCGGCGTGCCATGCGCGCACGTCGGTCACGATCCGGGCGATCTGGCTCTTGGGATCCATGGCCGCCGCGCCGGCGTCGAGGATGACGGGGATCCGGTCGGTGAAAAAGGCCGTGGCGATCATCGCGGTGAACATCTGCGTGGTCTGGGCCGGCTCGCCCTCGATCGTCACCCGGGTGTAGTGCAGCCCGATGCGCGCGGCCGTTTGCGGCATCGCCGGGGCGACCAGCCCGAACGTCTCGCACACGAACTGGCCGGAGATGTTGAAATCAGACCACGGGTTGACGGCCACGTAACCGGTCAACGGGGGCTCGATCCCCAGGTCCATCAGTTGTCGGGCGTAGTGGTTGGCGCACCAGATCCGGTCGTTGACGTGCCGTTTCCACAACGCGGTGACGTGGCCGGGCGCAAGCAGCACGGTCGGGCTCCGCTGGATCGCGCAGACGTAAAGCCACTCCAGGTCGGTGTCGTCGTCGGTGCGGGCGCCTTCGGGCAGGGCGGGCGTGTACTGTTCGACGTCCCCCGGCTCGTCGATGTACTTCATCTCGTGAGGAAGCCCGTTGAGGTTCCCCAGAAGCTGGCCGAGCAGCCCCCCGTGGATCTTGTCGTGGAGCACCTCGGCCGGGATCTCGGCCCAAGGGCCGGAGGGGCCCTCGGCCCGGGCCACCATGGTCGTGGCGCACACGAAGACGACGAATTCGAGCAGGCTTCGTCGGCTCATGATGTCCTCGTGCATATTGGCTCGGCAGAGGAGAAGATAGGAGCAGCCGGAAAGCAGCTTCCCCACTTCCCCACCGGCCTCGTGCCGTGGAAGGTGGTCTGGGAACCAGCCGGCGTAGTCTTCAAACGCCTTTCCCCCGGCACGAGGCCGGCGGGGACGGTCGCGAAATCGCGAAGTCATTGGTCGGCCGTCCCCTGGGAAGGACTGGCGTTACCACTATTGTGGGCTACTCGGGTGGGCGCAGGCAATAGCGCAGATGGCGCACGTACGCCTCCGGGTCTCTCCCACCGGACCGATCCGGCCGTTAGAATGGCGGCCGGCGTGGGGAGGCGGACCGCCCCTTCTCGCGTCGCGAAGACCGCGATCGTCCCCAGGTTGTCTTCGGGCCCATTTCGAGAAAGCGAGGATTCGGTCATGAAGATCAAGTGCGCCCTCGGTCGAGCGACCGTGCTTCTGAGTGTCGTTTTGAGCACGGCGACGTTTTGCCCACGTGCGGTTTGCGCCCAAGAGTCGCGCTACGAAATCGCCGGCCGCAAGAACGTGATGGTCCCGATGCGCGACGGCGTGAAGCTGGCCACCGACGTCTATCTCCCGGCCAAGGACGCAGCGCCGGTCGAAGGCCGCTTCCCGGTCATCCTGAGCCGCACGCCCTACGGCAAGACGTCCGGGATGAGCGGGTGCGATCCGAAATACTACGTGCCGCTCGGCTACGTGGTGGTCAGGCAGGATACGCGCGGCCGGGGCGCGTCGGAGGGGATCTGGCACTGGATGAGTGACGCCCGATCGGACGGCTACGACACGATCGAGTGGATCGCCAAGCAGCCCTGGTCCGACGGCAAGATCGGCATGGTCGGCTGCTCCTACGTGGGCGCGACGCAGCAACTGGCGGCCATGGGCCGGCCGCCCCACCTGACGACGATCATCCCCCACGACCCGTCCATCAACCACGGCATCGGATCGCTCATCTATGGCGGCGCCTTCCGGCTCCGGGTTTGGGATTGGATCTTCGACAGTGCCGCATCCGGCAGCCGCCAAGCGCGCGACCCGGCCCTGAAGGCCGCCCTCCAGCAGCATTCGGAGGACCGTCGGCACTACCTGCTCAATCTGCCGCTCCGCCGCGGGCTGACGCCCCTTCGAATCGCCTCGGAATACGAAGACATGCTGTTGGACATGATGGCGCACCGGGCCAACGATGAGTTCTGGCGCTTCAGCAACGTCATCGAGCACATCGACGAGCACAAGGACATCCCGGTCTTCATGATGGGCGGGTGGTACGATCTGTTCAGCAGCAGCACGACCGAGACGTACATGGCGCTGAAGCGAACCAACAAGGGCCCGGTCCATCTCATCATGGGGCCGTGGATCCACCACATGCACGGCCGCTCGCACGGAGAGGTCGATTTCGGCCCCGACGCCGCCATCGACATGACGCCCGCCCGGCGCGCATGGTACGACCACTGGCTGAAAGACGTCGAAGCCGACTTCGGCAAAGAAGTGCCCTTTCGTACCCCCGTGCGGCTATTCGTGATGGGCACCGGCGACGGGCACAAAACCGAAGGCGGAAAGCTCTCTCACGGCGGCTACTGGCGCGACGCGCCCGACTACCCCCTCCCCGAGGCCGCGCCGACGGAGTTCTACCTGCGCGGCGACGGCCGGTTAACCATCGCCTCGCCCGACGAAAAGACCTCCTCGACCACCTTTGAGTTCGACCCGAAGAACCCGGTGCCCACCGTGGGCGGCTGCACGTGCTGTGCACGCCAGATCATGACCGACGGGGCCTGGAACCAATGGGGCGGGAAACACACGTGGACTTGGCCCGTCCCCATCCCCCTCTCCGCCCGAAACGACGTGGTCGTGTTCATGACGCCCCCCCTCGAGCACGATACGGAAATCATTGGGCCCGTGTCGGCCAAGCTCTGGGCATCCTCCTCCGCCGTCGATACCGATTTCACGGCCAAGCTGATCGACATCTATCCTTCCAGCACGGATTTCCCGGCCGGGTTCGACCTGATCATGGGCGATGGGATCATCAGGGCACGCTTTCGGGAGTCCGACAAGCAAGAGAAGCTGATGACGCCGGGCGAGGTCTACGAGTTCCACGTCAAGCTCGATCCGTGCTGCAACGTGTTCAAGAAGGGGCACCGCATCCGCGTCGATATCTCCAGCAGCAACTTCCCGCGATTCGACGTGAACCCGAACACGGGCGAGCCGCCGAACGACAACCGGAGGATGATTACCGCCGTCAACACCATCTATCACGACAGCCAGCATCCTTCCCACATCGTCTTGCCGCTCATGCCGAAAAAGACGGAGTAGCCGTCGTGCTCCTCTTCACGATCGGACGAGACACAACTCCCCGACTTCAGCAGCCCACACGCCGTGTCCCGTTCGCGGCGCGCGGCGCGGCTTACCGTCGGAGCACGGAAGAGGCGTAGGGTGCGTGAAACGCACCATATTTGCCCGGCGCGGAGCACCTCGGACATAGCGGAGCACCTCGGACATAATGGTGCGTTTCACGCACCCTACGCAACTTCCCCAGACCGCACCCGGGCGCCGCGCGCTCGGCGCCCGCCCGGCCAAGCAATCTGGACGCGGTACGACCCGGCCAAGAACGGCCTTGCGGCCCGGCGCTAACATGGTATGCTCGAATACGTTAGGCCGAAAACCGGGCGCCCGAGAGCCGCCCAAAGGCCCGTCCAAACGTCCAACAAAGGCCCTGGCCACGGGCTGTAAGTCGTTTCTGCGGAACGAGTTATGTCGACACTGATTGTTGGGCGGAAATTTCGAGTCTCGTCCGAAAATGCAAGTCCTTTCCACCCCGCGTGTTGCGCCGAGCGCGCGTCCAAAAAGGCCGTTTTGCCCGCGACTAACCGTGCGCGCAGGTGGCCTATGACCCCAGCGCATTCCCCTTGAGACCCCAGCGCATTCCCCCTGGGGCCCGCGCGCACCTGCGCCAGGGCCCGAGCGCACGTGCGCTCACGGTTAATTGGGACCTCACGCTGCAACAAGCGACCCGGCCGGGCGGCCGTGGCGGGGCGCGGAGGGAAGATATTCTTCTGAAAGGGAATTGGCCGATCGGGCCGGATCGCGCCCGACGAACCGCCGCCCGGCTTCCGACTTGTCGCGATTCGTCACGCCGTTCACTTCGATCGTCTCGGCGTCGGTTTCGGCCGTCGCCGGCCAAGTCCGCGTCCCCTCCGCCCAGCCTGCCGACGTCGCCTCGCCAACGAGCCGGTTCACTTCCTCGGGATCGAATCGCACAAACGACCTACCGCTTGGACGGAGGGAGTCCTCTCTTCCAAGATCAATACGCGGCCGGGAGACCAGCCGAAACGAGTCGGCTTCAGCCGACCGGTGGTCTGCCACCAGCTTTAGCTGGTGGGACGGGAGGCAATCCCCCCCATAACAAGCCGGCTTCAGCCGCGCTTCTCGGCCGGTCTTCAGACACCTGGAGTCGGCCGAGACCCCTTCGTCGAGAAGCCCGGCTGAAGCCGACTTGCGCGCCCGATACGTAGCAGCCCGTGCCGACTGTCCCATGCCGACTGTCCCGCCGACTCTCCCGTGCCCATTGTCCCGCGCCGGACTCCGTCCACGAAGTATGAAACCCAAATAGTCGCTGTAGTGCTAATACCTCCTGAGCATCTCCTCCCGATACCGCCGCATCACGTCGGCGCGGAGGAGGAGGCCGACGACGCGGCGGTCCTTGCCGTGTCCGGACTCGACGGGCAGGGACTCGATTTCGCTGGCCCCGAAGTCGCGGAGGGCCTCCAGCAGGTTGGCGTCGGTCGAGAGGGCGAGCGGGGCCATCATCGCGATGTCTTCGGCGTTGACCAGGTGGGGCGGCATGTCGGTGTCCAGGGCGCGTTGAAGGTCGCCGGGGCGGATGATGCTTACCAACCGGCCCTCCTCGTTCACCACCGGAAGGACCTCGAACTCGGGATTCGCCCGGGCCACACGGATAATCTCCGTCAAATCATCGCTGTTCTTCACGCGGGGGAAGTGGCGGCGCATCATGTCGCGGACCATCACGTGCTCCAGGCGGTGGACGTCGTGTCCCCGGGCGATCGACTGCTCGCGGCGGCTGAGCTTCTTCAGGTAGATGCTGTCGTGATCGATGAGCCGGGCAACCACGCCCGCCAGTCCGGCCGCGACCATGATAGGCAGAATGATGCGGTAGTCGCCGGTCATCTCGTAGACGATGAGGATCGCGCTCAGGGTGCCGTGGGTGGTGCCGGCCACGACGGCCCCCATCCCCACGATGGCATACAAGCCGGGGTGCGCGCTCAGGCCGGGAACGAACAGGTTGCAGACGATTCCGAACGAGGCCCCCAGCGTGGCGCCGAGGAAGAGCGAGGGCGCGAAGATGCCCCCGGAGCCGCCGCCGCCCAGCGCGAGGCTCGTCATCAAGGGCTTCAAAAGCGCCAAAGGCAATAGCCACCAGAGTTGGGCCAGCATCCCGCCGGCGTCGAGCCGTATCGCCTTGCCCCGGTCGGCGCGGGCCTGGTCGGCGGCGATTTCGGCGGGGCTGGCAGCCTCGTCGTGGTGGCCGTTCTTGGCATCGTTTTCCAGCCGCAGGGTGTGGGCCACCACGCCATATCCCACCCCGAACAGCGGCGGCAAGGGCTCTTCCTCGACTTCGGCCACCTGGGCAGCCCCGACGCCGGCGGCCGCGGGCTTGGGCGGCTCGCGCGGACAGACCACGCCGCCGAGCCCCACGAGGGAACCGAATATCAAGGCTCGCAGCCACCACCGCGACAGCCAACGGTCTCCGGCGTCTTCGATCCAGTAGAGCAGCTTCGTGAACGACACAGCGGCCAGCCCGCAGAGGAGGCCCAGGACGAAGTAGCTGGGCAACTCTTGCCAAGCGCCCTCGAAGCGGTAGTAGACGTCGGGGAAGGCCGGGTTCCCGCCGTGTTCCCCGTGGCTCCGCTGGACCACGTCGGCCACCACGCTGGCGATCACGATCGGCGTCAGGCCTTCGACGGCGAAGCTCCCCAGGATGATCTCGCTGGCGAACATCACGCCGGCCAGGGGCGCATTGAACGTGGCGCTGATGCCCGCGGCGGCCCCGGCGGCGACCAGGACCTTGATGTGGCGAGGCGAAAGCCCGAACCACTGGCCCGCCATGCTCCCCAGGGAGGAGCCGATTTGCACGATCGGCCCTTCGCGGCCAACCGAGCCGCCCGTCCCAATGCACAGGCCGCTGGCCAGGATCTTCACCAGCGAGACCCGGGGCCGGATCACGCCGTCGTGGCGGCCCACGGCCATGATCACTTCCGGGACCCCGTGTCCCTGCGCCTCGGGGGCAAAACGCCGGGTGAACCAGGAGACGACCATCAGCCCCGCCGCGGGCACCGCCACCAACACGAACAGCCACGCCCGGTTGCCCGTGCTCGCCTCCAAGGGCGGTCGGACCGTCCAGTCGGTGGCCAGCTCGATCAGGTAGGTGAACAAGACCGCCCCATAGCCGCCGAGCAATCCGATCAC
>CAZDHR010000197.1:0-12751 GCA_964505295.1 uncultured Planctomycetaceae bacterium | reverse complement strand
ACGTTTCCGAAGCATACCCCGCGCCGAAAAACTAATTCATACCATCTCCTTTCGGTTGTGGTTTTACTCACCCGTGTCTGACGAGGGCCCCCGATGCGCCCCGGCGCGCCAATCAGGCGTGAGGCAGCAACAGGGGCCGATGGTCGTTTGAGCTTGTCGGCTTGGTTCTCCGGTCCGGACGCGCACGCCTTCGGGTTGCGGCTAAGCGAGTGTCACCCCGTCACCCCCTCACCCTTTCACCCCCTCACCCCCTCACCCCGTCACCCCCTCACCCCGTCACCCTTTCACTTCCACCACGAGCTGCTTGCTGCGCCGCGCCCGGCGCTGGGAACGATCCGGGTAGTCGGCCTCGACGCGGATCAGGCGGCGCTGTTTCCGTTCGGGGATCGTCTCGGCCTGGATTGTGACCGCCGCGCCGTACCGGGTGCCGAGATCATCGGCCGAGAGGTTCCACGTTTCGCCCTGGTAGTCGGGGTCGTCGGCCAGTCGGGCGGCCGCCCGCTCCAGGGCCGATTCGGCCAGCCAGGCCGCCTGGACCTGCCAGGCTTCCGTCTCCACCCGCGTCCGCTCGGCCACGGAGAGTCGGAGGAGCGAAAGGAAGATCACGGACGCCACGGCGATGCAGACGACGGCGACGAGCAAAACGGCGCCGCGGCGACGGACCGGTCGAGCGTCCACCGTAGCCGGCGTCGCACCAAGGCGATGGCCGGCCTGTTGCCGCCGTTCCGGCCCGCACCGCGGACGCTGATGGGGGGGAGCCAACGTTTTGCTCAATGTTTCCACGCTTCTGTCCCAAGTTTTCTTGTTAGGGTTCTTGGTCTGGGAGGAATCGGCGGTCCTTGGCCAGCTCGGCGTCGACGCACGTGCCGCGCCAGATCCCAAGCGGCTGGGCGCCGCCGGGGGCGACTCGCAGGCGGACGATGCCCGGCGCCGCCTCGCCGACCCGCTCGATCGAGACGGTCGCGTCGGACGGGAGGACGTACGTTTCCCGGGCGACGGCGTCTTTCTCCTCGCGTTCCGTGCGGATCAGCTCCCGCCGGCCGGCCCGGTACTGGACCGTGCGGTTCTCGTCCAGCGAGAATTGCCAGCCGGGCGCGCCGTCCGCACGCTCGGGGACTTGCACCGCGGCGGCCTCGGCGATTTCGATCGCAGCGAACTGACCGGCCGCGTGGACGTCGCGGCGGAATTGGTCGGCCAACCGGTCGAGCGTGGTCTGCCGGGCAACCTCTTCTCGCGCGCCCTGCTCGAGTCGGATGAGCAGGTGCAGAATTCCCAAGGCGACGGCCATCATCGCCGACCCGGCTGCGATGATCACCAGCATCTCGATCAGCGTATATCCTCGACGTCTCTTCATGTTGATCGATCACTCTCTGGTTGGGAATCCGGCGATCACGGTTCCTCACTCACCGCCTGGCGCGGTACTTCCAGGCGACCAGGCGGACCGACCGATCGGGCTGTTCGGGCCCGCCCGGCCAGCGAAGGACCACCACGATCCGCTTCCCGTCGAGTTCCTTGTCGGGAGGAGCGATCTCGACCTGCAACTCGCCGTCGGGCAGCGCCCGGCGCGCTTCGTCCGAGCGTTGCACCTGCCCTGCGGCCTCCGGCGTCAACTCCTCCCACGGCCGGGCGCAAAGCCGCTCCATCACGTTGGCCGCTTCCTGAATCGCCGACCGGCGAGCCTGGAGCCCGCGTCGCTGGCCGCCCGTCGCCCGGAAAAATTGCAGGCAAACGGTCAGCATCACCGCCAGCAGAATCCCGGCGGCAGCGATTTCCATCAAGCCAATGCCACGGCGTCGAACCATGATCCAACCGTCTCACTCCAGGTTTTCCCACCCGCGGCCAAGCGGCCGCGCGGCGGGCGGTTTTGCCGTCAACTCAAGCTCTGAATCAAGCTAATCAAAGGCAAGAAAAACGCCAGGATGTAGACCGCCACCAGCAAGGCAATCGCCACAATGGCCAAGGGAAACAGCAACTGGACGAGCAGGTACATCCGGTAGTTCAAACGCCGGCGGTTGCTGTCGGCCATCTCGCGAAGCGCCCAGACGAGATTGCCCGCCCGACCCGCCGCCTGAAACACGGCCAGCTCCACCTGCCGGATGAGTCCGCGCCGGGCGAGGCTCTGGCTCCAATCGCTCCCTGCGCCTACGTCTCGCAGCACGGCTTGGAGCCGCCCGCGAATCCATCCCCTGGGGTACCACCGGGCCAAGGTGTCGATCGCTTTGGCAAAGGCGACGTTCCGCTCGGCGGCCAGCGCGAGCGATTCGAGGACCACGGCCGTGTCGAGCCGCCGCGTCAGCCGATTCAGCACCGGCAGACTCCAGCGTGTCCCCAGGACGTACTGGAGTACGAACAGCACGAAAATCACCATCACGATCAAGATCGCGGGAGCCGTGAGGAACCCGAAGTGCGCGAAGACACGGGTCGCGCCGAACACCCATTCGGTAATCGGCGGCAGCGCCGCGTCGAACTCCTCGAAGATTTTCCGAAACTCCGGGGCGAGCTTGAGCATCATGAACGGGACGATCATGAGGGAGGCAAAAAGCACCACGCCGCACAGATAAAGCGCTCGCCCCATCATCTGGTTCCATACCGGCGCGTGCAGATCGTGGGATCGGACCACGTCGGAAAGCGCCGCGGCCAGCAAGCCCGACTCCTGCCCCACCCGAATCGTCACCTGGTCCTGACGCGACACCAGGCCCCGGGTCCGATACAACGCGTCGGGCAGGCTCATCCCGGCCCGCAGCAGCGCGGCCAGCCGGTGAGCGCGATGCGCCATCAGCCCCCACCATTCCTCGGCAAACGCGTCGACCACCGGCGCGAGCGGCATCAGCCGTTTGGCCGCCGCGGCCATGGCCGACAGCAGCGCGTGCTGCCGGGCCCTCCGATGCCGGAAGTACGCCATCAAGAGCACGACGGGGGCGGCGACTATCACGACGGGCGAGCCGGCCCCCATGAAGGCGAAGCTCAAGAACAGGCCGGCGGCCCCCACCCCGCTGAGCAGCAGAATCCAGCCCAGAACGACCAGCACGACCAGTTCGGGCTCGTCGCCGACGATCTCCCGCGGCGCCGAGAGGATCCGCACCAAACAGAGCAGGACCAGCCCCGCCAGCAAGAGCGCCAAGCCGCCGAATATCGTGATCAATATCGGACCGGTTTCCACGGACGCCACCCTGTGCTACGTCAGATTCTGAATCAGCGAGATCAAGGGCATGAAGAGCCCCCCGATCAAGGAGAAGACGCCGGCGATAATCAAGACGAACACGATGGGCGGCAAGACGGCGTGCAACATCGTCACCCCGACGCGGACCCGGCCGTCGAACATCTCGGCCGCCGCGCGGAACGCCGCCGCCGGGTCGGACGCCTGCTCGCCCCAAGCCACCAGCGGTCGCAAACTCGGCGGAAACTGCCAGAACTCCGCCAGACACTCGGAGAGCGACCGCCCCGCTTCGACCTCCTCCGCCGCCTCGCGACACGCCGCCGCCAGGTCGGCCTCTCGCAGGCCCGTCGCCGTCAGGCGGAGCGCGCTGGGTAGCGGCACCTGTTGGCCGAGCAGCAGGGCCATTAGGCGAGAGAGGTTGAAAAGCCCCGCCCAGCGCCAGACCGGTCCGACGAGCGGCACCGCGTAGAACATCCTTCGCAGCCACACGGCTCCTCGCGACAAGGCCAGGCAGACAAGAGCCGCCGCCGCCAGGACCGGCACCCCAATCACCACCCAGAATCCCGGGCCCGCCTGCCACAGGAGCACTTTCGTGGCAAAGGGCAACTCCGCCCCGAACTCCATGAATACCTTGCCGAACTGGGGAACCAGGAAGGTGAACGCGAGAATGAACAAGGCCGCGAGTGCCAACAAGAGCACGCACGGATACGCCAAGGCGAGCCACACCTGACGCCGCAACTCGATCCGAGCGCCTTCCACGGCGACGAACTCCTCCAGCGCTTCCGGAAGTCGGCCCGTCTCGATGCCCGCCAGGATCAGCCCCCGCACGTGTCTCGGGAAACGTCTCCCCTGCGACTCCAGCGCGGCTGAGAGCGACGTCCCGGCGTCCAACTGATCGGCCAGCCGTTCCAGGGCCCGAGCCACTCGGCGCCGGCGCGAAGTGGAAGCCAGGTAGAAAGGCAACAGAACCGCCGCCCCCAATCCGATCGTGAGGAGACCCAACCAGACGAGCCGCCGCGTCTCTCCGCGCATGAGGAGGCGAATCTCCTCCGCCATCGCCCGTAACCCCGGGCCCAGCGGAAGTCCCGCTTTGGCCAGCTCCGCCAGTTGGCTGCCTACCTCGACCGCCTCGTCGGCGGAAAGCCGTCCGGCGCCGGAAACCCGTTCCGATATCTCCGTAAGCTGGGCGTGCTCGGCGTCGAGCCCTTGGTCGGCCAGCTTCCGGCGGGCGTCGTCAGCCCCGGTCGCTTCCACTTCCCCGGAAACGGGCTTCCCTTGTGCGTCGGTCGCTTGATAGCGGTACTTGGACATCGACACTCAAATTCCTGAAGAGATTGTCCGCAGCACCTGCACCCATGGCGCAAACAGCACCAAGGCATAAGCCAGCGTGACGGTGCCCCCGATCACCACGGTCAACACGACGGGCAAGACAAGGCGGGCCACGTCGCTCTCGCGCCGCGCCCGCCGCCCGTAGATTTCCGACGCATGACGCAGCGCCGGCAAGAGGGCCCCGTGCCGCTCGCCGGTCGCCATCAGCCAGTCCAACAGCGGCGGGAACCCCTGGCGGAGCGTACGGGAAGCGCCGAGCGGCTGGCCGCCCCTGAGCGAATCGGCAATCTCGTGGGCCGCGCGAATCATCCGAGGGTCGCCCGTCGACTCCGCCGATAGCACGATGCCGTCCGGCAACGGCACCCGATTCTCGACCAGCAGGGCCAACACCTCGGAGAACGTTACCATGCGACAAGAGCGGAGCAACCGGCCCAGCAACGGCATCCAACCCAAAAACACCATCGAGAAGCGCGGCTCGAGCAGCGTCGCCCGTCCGGAACGGAGCCACCAGATCGCCGCGAACAGCACAATCGCGACGGGGACCACAGGGCCCCAGTACCAGGCGGAGTCGCCCATCCGCTTCAGGCAATGAATCAGATCACGTCCCGGCACGTCGTAATCCGTGAAAAAGAGCAAAAGAGACCGGCAGGGCCCGCTCGTGAACAGCACGAACAAACACCAGGCGACGAGAACCACGATGATGGGGTAGAGGAAGGCGGCAGACGTCATCCGCCGCGTCTCGGCCAGCCGGCGGGCGGATCGCGAGACGGACTCCAGGGCCGCCGCCAACCGCCCGCCTCGCAGTCCGGCCAGCACCACCGCCCGATAGACCGGCGGAAAGTGCTCCGGCTCATTCTCGAGGATCTCGGCGAGCGACTCCCCGCGTCTCATCCGCTCGGCCAGCATCCGGGTGATCCTGCCAAGCCGCCCGGGGAGGTCTTCCCCCATCTTGCCGAGAGCCCCCTCCAGCGGCACCCCCGACTTGACCAGCGCAACGATCTCGTCGTTCAGGGCGATCAACTCGTCCAACGAGATGGCCGGCGTGGGGGATGCTCCGGAATGCGCCACCGCGTGCACCTCTCTTGGCAAACGGTCTCAACTGAGCAGGCAGATCGCTGCTACCATCCATTCGTACGAGGTGGCCGAAATCTGTCGGGCGTTCTCGGCCGATTTCCGGCCCTTCCGACGCGACCGGCGAAGCGAGACACCGACACGTCTATCTCGCCCCCCCCCACTAGGTTGGTCAGGGGGCCTCGACGCCCGGGCTCTCCGAGAATCCCAGCACACGGCGCACTTCCGCCGGACTGGTCAGCCCGCCGCGGATCGCCTGATACGCTCGTTGCCAGCGGGTCACCATCCCCGCTTCTGCGGCCAAGCGTTCCAGGGTTGCCGCGTCGGACCGGGAGAGGATCGCTCGGCCCAACTCCGTCCGCTCCGCGGTGAGCATCTCCACCAGCACCGACCGTCCCCGGTAGCCCGTTCGCCCACACGCGTCGCAGCCCACGGGCACGCGAAACTCGTCGACGGGCAATCCCAGCCGCGCCGCCGCATCGTCGCCCGGCCGGGAGCACCGACACAATCGGCGGACCAGCCGTTGGGAGAGGATAGCCAGAAGCCCGCTCCGCAGCAGGTACGGCTCGATCCCCATGTCGGAGAGTCGGCTAATCGTCTCGGCGGCGCTACCAGCGTGGAACGTGCTCAACAGCAGGTGGCCGGTGAGCGAAGCCTGAAACGCCGCCTCCGCGGTCGCCCGATCGCGGATCTCGCCGACCATGATCACCTCCGGGTCCTGGCGCATCAGAAACCGCAGGCCGGTGGCCAGGTCCAACTCGACTGCCGGGTTGACCTGCGCCTGGGCCACGCCCTCGGCGGCCACCTCGATCGGGTCCTCCAGCGAGACGAGGCTCCGGGCTGCGTCGTCCCGGGCCGCGATCTCCCGCATGCACGCGTAGATCGTGGTCGTCTTGCCACACCCTGCCGGACCGGTCGCCAGGATCGCGCCGGACGTCTCCGCCAGGAGTCGCCGGAGCGACTGCACCAGGTCGTCGGGCATCCCCAGGTCGTCCAGCCGCCGGTAGCGTTGCGCCCCGGCGAACAGCCGCACCACCGCCCTCTCGCCGTAGAGCGTGGGGAACGTGCTCACCCGCATCTCCACGTCGGTCTGCGGCGTGCGGATGCGGCCTTCTTGGGGGACGTCGGTTCGATAGGTCAGCAATTCGGCCAGCACCTTGAGCCGAGCCACGACGTTGGCCGCCACGGAGGTGGGAAAAGTGCCTGCCCGGCAGAGCACGCCGTCGATGCGATACTTCAGCTCCAATCCCGCCGCGGTCGGCTGCAAGTGGACGTCGCTCGCCTCCCGTTCTCGTCCGGCGGCCAAGATCCGGTCCACCACCCGGCTGGCAAACTGCGGATCACCGGGATCGAGCTCCGAAAGCGCACGCTCCACCAGATCGTGGCTGGACGGGTCCATTGCTTCTCCTCCTGCCATCGGTCCCAAGCGGACGAGGGGGCCGCGAGTCCCGCTTCGGCAAGACCCGCATCGACACACGACCGCGGGCGCCTTGTCTCAATCGTGACTCAGACCTTCCTCCGTATCAAGAGGTTGGGCCCGTGAGTTGAGCAACGATCTCGTGCCCTGAGACGCTCGAAGGCAGCGACGCCCGTGCTCCTTCCGAACCATGTCCTCGTCTTCTTGTGCGAGGCGCGTCCGATCGATCCCTTGCCGCGTTCTCTTGACATAGGCCAATCGCTGGCTTATCAACGGAGCGTCGATGCCACGCGCACGGGATCGGACCGTTGGACAGCTTGGGGAGAAAGCGCGATTCGCATGGGACGCTCGGGTGAGGACTCGCCAGCGGGTGAAATCGGCCACCAGGAGCCGCCAGCGCGGTTGATCGCGGTCGTCGTGGGGATCGACCGGTATACGGTCCGGAGATTGGACGACCGGGGATTTCGCGACCTGTCCTGTGCGGTCAACGATGCGGAAGGCGTCTCCAACGCCATCCAGCGGACCCAGCCGCCCGAGTCGCTCGACATGGCCGTGTTGACCTACCCCTCGCGCCAATCGGTGGGCGGTTCGCCCACGAGAGAAAACGTGCTGGCCGCCCTGCGACACGCCGCCGAAGTCGCCGGCCCGGCGGATACCGTGCTCTTCTTTTTCGCCGGCCACGGGGAGCTTGTCGACGGGCGCCCCTGCCTGGTGCCGCACGACGCGCAGTGGTCCTCGGAGCGCGGCGGCGGGACGCCGGAATCGTTGCTCGGGCTGGATGAGCTTCTGGCCGTCTTCGAAGGGCATCCGTCGCGGCGACGCGTGATGTTCCTGGATTGCTGTCAGACGGGCCGGGCCAGCGACCCGGAGGCCGGCGACGCCCAGGACGAGGAAGCCGGTGAGCCGGCCACCGCGGCCACGGGCCGGTTGTTGGAAGCGATCCAGCACGAGTCGCAGGACTGGTCAACGCTGCTGTCGTGCAGCCCCGGGGAAGAGTCCCTGGAAGACCTCTCCTGGGGCCAACACGGGATCTTCTCGCACTTCCTCGCCGAGGGGCTCCGGGGCGAAGCCGATCTGAACCGCGACGGGGTCGTCTCGCTGGCCGAACTCGTTCAGTACGTGGCCGACCGGGTGCCCAGGCAGGCGGAGGCGGTGATCGACCAGGCCGCGTCCCAGGAGCGGCGCACGCCGCCGCAGAAGACCCAGACGCCGACGCTCGTCTGGAGCGGCCCCGTCGACCTGCCGGTCACCCGGTCGCGGTCCGAGAGACGCGCCGGGTTTCAGAAGGCCGTCTTTGCGCTCTGGTGGCGTTTCCTGTGGGAGCCGCTGCCTTACGAGATCGCGCTGGAGACCCGCGCCCGCTTCGGCGGGGCTTTGCTCTATGGGCTGGCGATGGCACTGAACGTCGCGCTGTTCGGCCTGCCGTCCGCCCCGTCCGGGTGGGGCTGGGTGGCCGCAGGCGCCGGGCTGCTCACGGCGCTGCTGTTCTGGGCCACTTTTGCCCTGGCCGGGGCCGCCAACGAAATCCGCTGGCACTCCGGGGGATACCGCGCGGGCGAGATGCTCCTGGGATGGCACGTGGTTGTCTTTCTCGCGGCGGTGGCGATCCGCAGCCTAAGCGGCGGCGACCCGGAGCCCGGCGCGGCCTTCTACTTCGCCGTCGACCTGTTCGTGCTGATTTCGCTCGTGACCGTCTTCGCCACCAATGCCCTGCACTGCCTGATCGCGCTGGCCGACCTGTTGAAGAAGAACGACCGCGTGGCGCTGCGCCGAGCCTTCGTACAACTCGACGAGCGATGGATCCACGCCGACGTTCCCAACGTGATTGCCATGGTTTCCGGGCACCCCAAGCTGTATCAGGTGGTCGGATGGAGTTGCTGCGGGCTGGTCCTGCTGCACGCGATCTACGTGCTTCTCTCGGGCCCGCTTGCGCTGGGCGCCCAGATGGCCCTGCTTCGCGACGCCGTGCTGATCGTGCTCGTCCAATGGCTAGCGCAGTGGTACTCGGCGGCGTTTCGCATGATCCGTGGAAAGCTGCTTTCCGAGAAGTGAGCCCGCCATGTCGTCCCGCGCTTGGATCGAGAACCGGACGCCCCGTGCCCAGTTGGCGTTGGGGGCCGTCGGCATGGTGGCGTTTTGCGTCTTTGCGCGGTGCTGGCGAGACACGGCCCACGTGATCTACGACGTTCCCGCAAGCTTCGCCGTATTCTCGTTCATCGCCCAGCTTCTGTTGGAGGGCATTCGGGACCGGCGCACGTGGTTCTGGACGGCGCGGTTCGGTCTGCTGGTGGCGATGACCGTGGTCTGCACCGGGCGGCACTTCTTCGGCTGGAGCATCTCCGGCCACTTGAGCTGCGTGCTGGCGGTGGCCCTGGTGCAAACGGCCGATCGGCGCCTGCCGGTGGTCGAGCGAGCGGCCTACTGGGCGCCGCTCCCCATCGTGTGCTGGATCCGCTGGTTCCTCTTCGATGGGGGGGACCACTGGCAGACGTACCACGCCCTGTGGTTCGCGGTCATTGCGACTCTGCCGGCGATTGGACTGGCCCGGACGTCGGCTCCCGGGCCAGATACATCGTCCAGTCGTTGAAGTGCAAATGGGCCAGCTCGGCCGGTGGGGGAGAAGGCGGCGGCGATTCCAAGATCACGGGGCAAATCTCGGGCGGATTCATCTCGTCGCCGTGCTTCCGTTTCCAGGCGTAACGCACCTCCTTCTCGACCCACGCGGAGTCCTTCGCCGCCGAAGACCAGAACAAGAGGAACAGGTCGCACCGGTCGATGTATTCGTAGAGCTTCTTTTCCCATGGCTCGCCGGGCTCGATGCTGAGCACGTCCTGGAAAACCCGGACGCCGGCGATCCGCAGCATCGCCGCCCGTCGGATCACCTCCGGCCGGTCCTTCGAGGCGTAGCAGACGAACGCACGGCGGTAGCGGTGGGCGTGACCCAGGTGCTCGCTGGCGCTCGGCGTGGCGGTCGGTGCCCCGGCGGCGACCGTGAGCTTGAACTTGACGTGCCCCACGGGTACCCGGTCGATACTCGTCGTGACCGTCCCGACGACGGGGCCGGGCGCATGGCCCTCCGGGACCTGGACGGCGAACTGCACGGCCTCGGGCCGGCCCTGCCAGACCAGACTTTCGTGCGGCCGGTCAATTTCCAGACCCGGCACGTGGAGATGGAACCCGAGCTGCGTGCCCCGCGCGACCGGGGTCTTCAGGCTCCTTCGGCCGCGGAGCGTCGCCTCGTGGTTTGCCCGGGCCGCCTCCCGCTCGGCCTCCCGGCGCTGGTCGGGGCGATGGGCGAACACCTGCACGAAGAGAAGCTGCCCGGCCGTGACGGCGGGGGGGGCAAAAATGCTGGACTCGATCAGGTCGCGCCGCTTGAGCCGAGCCGCCAGCCGTTGACAGAAGTCGCCAAATCGGGCCGCTGGGCCCCGGGCGGGTAACCGCGCAAGCGGCGGCACGATCGTTCGCAACCCACCGTCTTCCCGTTCGCTCTCCGCTCGGACGGAAGCCGCCGCTCCACGGCTCGACAAGACCTCCCCGGTTCGGGCCGGCTTGGTCGACGACGGGGCCCTTTCTCGCCCATGCGTTTTGCGGCGGGTTTCCACCGCCCGGCGATGCAGTGCCAACGCCTCGCTGTGTTTCCCTAACGCGGCCTTCACCCGGGCCAGCTTCTCCAACGCGGAGACGGACGAAAGGTGTTCCTCGCCCCAAGCCCTTGTGCCAGTCTCGACGGCTTCCTGATAGAGAGTCTCCGCCGCGGCCAGGTCGTTCGCACTGGCGTGGACGTCGCCGACGGCCAAAAGCGCCGACGCCAACAGCGGGTCGTCTTCGCCCAGGTTTCGGCGGATCACGTCGCAGATTTGCAGGGCGGTCTGGAGTGCTTCGGCGATTTGTCCCCGCGTGACCAGTGCGGCAAGCTGCTGGTTCAGCCGCAAGATCTCGGTCCGGATGAAGGCGTCCATCAGTCTCCCCCCAGGGATCTGCTGCCGGCTCCGCCCCGGTGACCCGCGGTCGCAGAGACGGTCCCCTTAAGGCCCACGGTGGCACAATCGTATGGTAGAAGGGCTCTGCGTCAGACGCAACCCTCCCGTTGCGGCGGCGCAACCGTATGGCCTTGTGAGCAAGTCCCGTCTGGCGCGTCTACCACTCGATGGAGATCGCTGCGGTGGTCACCCCGGCGCCCACGGAGCAGAGGATGAGCTTGTCGCCGCGTTCGAGGGAGTCTTCGACTTCGATCAGTGCCAGGGGGATGCTGGCGCTGGAGGTGTTGCCCACCCGCTCGACGTTGAGGTAAAACCTCTGGAAGGGAATCCCCGACCGTTTGGCGGCGGCCTTGAGGATGCGGCCGTTGGCCTGATGGGGAATGATCCACCGGGTGTCGGCGGGGCTCCAACCAGTCTTGGCGATCACGTTGTGAATGATCGAGGCGAAGCTCTCGGTGGCGAACCGGAACATCGCTTGCCCGTCCATGCGGATCCAGGGATCGATGTTCCCGTGACCGTTGGCGATCACGTAGCCCGGCTCGTCGCGGCGGGCCATATGGAGCCCGCGAGTGTCGGCCCCGAGGATCGCTTCCCGGATGCGATGTCCGCCTTCGCCGGCGGAGATGATCGCCGCCCCGGCCCCGTCGCCGAAGATGAAGCAGGTGGCCCGGTCGCACCGGTCGAGGAGCCGGGATTGGACGTCGACCCCCACGGTGAGCACGTTCTTGGCCATTCCGGAGACGATCATTCCACGGGCCACGGACACGCCGTAGAGCCAGCCCGAGCAGGCGGCGTTCAGGTCGAACGAGGGGATGGTGCCGAGGCTGAGGCGGTCCTGGACGATGCAGGCCGTGGAGGGCATGGCCACGTCGGGGGTGGTGGTGGCGAGGATGATGGCGTCGATGTCCTTGGTGGCGATCCCCGCCTTGCGGATCGCCTCGAGGGAGGCGGCGTGGGCCATGTCGGAGGGTTTTTCGTCCTCATCCGCCCAGCGGCGCTCGCGGATGCCCGTCACCTGATAGACGTAGTCGGCGGTGATCTTCGGGAAGTCCTCGACCAGCTCGGCGTTGGTGACGACCCGCTTGGGCAGGTAACTGCCCAAGCCCAGAACCGACACCGCCTGGGTGATTTGCCCTTGTGCATCGCTGGGGCCGGCCATCACGTGCGGGAAGCCGGTCGCCGCGGCCGTGGCGGCCGGCGGGATCCAGTCCTTCATGCTCTGGTCGGAGGTCTCGATTTCCATCACGGGCTCTTCGTAGGAGACCGTCTCGCCCTCCAATCGCAGCAGCCGAATCACCAGGCCGCTCGACGGCGCCTCGAAGTCGAAGACCGACTTCGCGCTGTCGACCTGAGCCAGGACTTGCCCCTTCTCGAAATGGTCGCCTTCCGAGATGCACCACTCGATGATCGTCGCCTCGGTCTCGGCGGCGCCTTGAGCGGGCAGATACAACGATAGGCGAAAAGCGTTGTCGTCCATTGACTCTCGCTCTTGGTGAGCATCTGTTCGCGCTCGGGCGCGGGTTTTTCGACCCCGCACCGCTTTGCGGCGAGGTCAGGAGACCTGCGCCGAGCGCGCCGTTCATTAGCTCTCGCTCTTGGCGAGCATCTGTTCGATGGCCGCTCCGATTCGATCCGGATTCGGTCGGTGGTGCGATTCCAGCTCCGGGGCGAAGGGAACCGGCACGTCGGGCGCCGCGACAAGCTTGGGCGGACGCTTCAGCGCGGCCAGCGCTTGGCGAACGACCAGGGAGATGATCCGGTCGCCCAATCCCTGGGTCTCCCCGCATTCCTGAG
>CAZDHR010000196.1:0-12924 GCA_964505295.1 uncultured Planctomycetaceae bacterium | reverse complement strand
TTTCGGAAACCAAGTGCCGTAGTACCTTTCAGGCTAAGTGGCGCTGTCATACTAATCAAGGGGGGCCTTCGCGGCGCGCCCATGTTTCAATCTGGCTAACGCTTTGGCAGCCTGGGCGTTTTGGGGCGCGTGACGAGTCAGCGGTTCCATGGCCCGCCTATCGCCCAGCAGGCCCAACGCGGCGGCGGCAAGCTGCTGTTTGAATGTCGCCATCTCGGGCACGTAGCGGTCGTCTTGATCCAGCATGTCGATGACTTGTTCAACCAGTCGATCATTGCCGGTTTCTTCCAGGGCACGTTGCGTGGCGGGAGCATCTTCGATTTGGACAAGCAATTCTGCGACCAGCTCCGTCGATAGCTTCTCACGCGCGTGCGCGTCGATGATCGCCTTGACGGCCCGCGCGCCCCCCAAGTTTGCCAGCGTGCGCGCCGCGCGCGTGCGCTGCGTTGGGTCGCCTGCCTGATCCAGCAGGAAGTCGATCAGCGGCCCGACGGCTCGCTTGTCGCCCAAGTCGCTCAGTGCCTGGAATATGTCGCAATGCCTCGGTTCGGTCGCCTCGCCACGGCCGGGTTGATTCGTGGGGCGGTCCGTGCCGACAGGGCTGCTTTCGGCCGCCTGCATCTCGTTGAGTTGCAGCAACTTGAGAGGGAAGCCGCTGCTCGGGGGCACGTAGGGATCCGAGGAGCCTCGGAAACGCCCCGACTTGAGTCTTCGGATCAGAGGCTCCACAGCGCGTAAATCCCCGAGCTCGCTGAGAGCGCCCATGATCGTGCCCGCCGACCCGGCAAAAGCTGGATCCTCCAGCGCCTCGATAAGGCGGGGCACGGCCCGTTCATCGCCGATCTGACCCAATGCCCCGATCGCGTCAAACCGCGCGTCGAGAACCGGGTCGTCGATCGCCTCGATGAGCGCCGGCACGGCCCGCTTATCGCCCATTCTGCCCAAGGCGCTCGCCGTCGTCTGCCGTACGGTCAAGCGGTCGTGCTTGAGGGCTTTCAGCAGCGGTTCGAGACCGGCGCCGCCGATGTGCTCGAGGGCGACGATCACGGCGGGGGCGTCGTAATCATCGACCTCGTCGAGCATTTGGGTCAACGGCTCGACAGCACGTGCGTCGCCAATCGTCCCCAACGCGTGCGCGGCGTCCTGCCACACGAACTTGTTCTCGTCCTTGAGCAAGGCGATCAGGGGCTCCACGGCGGGCGCGCCGATCTCGGTCAACGCCTCTTTCGCGGCGTCCGCCAAGCGCTTGTCCCTTCCCAAGCCGAGGATCACGTCGGCCGGGGTCTCGGACCTCGAGTCCCACGCCACCTGCAACGACCGCCGCCCTTCCTTCAGCGCCTCGACCAGCGGGCGCACGGCCCGCTTGCCCCCCAGACTCCCAAGGACCCGGGCGGCGAACGGGCGGATTCTGGAATTGCGATCCTCTAGCTCGCGGATCAAATGTGGCACGGCCGGGGGGCCAATTCGGACCAAGACATCGGCTTCAAACTCCCCGACAGGCTCGTCGACCGACCCCGAGAGGCCCATCCGCGACAAGCGCGCCGCTTCATCCACGCCGAACACCGCGGCGCTGCCCTTATTGGCCCAGGTAAGCAGCGGGGCCACGACCGGCTCACCCATCCGGACCATGGCGTCGCCGAGCCTGTTGTAGGCGTCCCAATCACCTTCGCGCTTCGCCCGTTGCCAAGCCAATAGGAGTTCCTTGGGATCGGTGTAGTCAGGGAGCTTCCGGGCAGTTTCCCCGGGGGTTGTTTGAAAGCCCGAACCGTAGGGCATTTGGACCGACGGGCGCCCGCCCGGCAGTCGACCGGCTGCGCTGCCCTTGCGGCTTGGCGCAAGCAACTCGGCAAGCTCCTTCTCGTGGATGCGCACGACCGCTTGCGACGCCTGAAGTTGGGCGAAGTGGTCGCGATCCATCTGTGCGGCCGTTGTCAGGGCATCCAGGGCGCGTGGATCGCCGATGGAGCCCAACGCCTTCGCCGCCATGGCACGAACCATGTGGTCCGAATCCTTCAAGGCTTCGATCAGCGGCTCCACCGCACGCTTGTCCCCGAGATTGCCTAGAGCGGTTGCCGCAGCACACCGCTTTGCCGGGTGGTCGCTCTTCAACGCTTCCAGATGGGTCTGGATGTCGGTTTGCTTTTTCGGACCGATCGCTTGCGCCCGAACGGCGCTTGCACCGAGTGAGACTACGGCAATCGTCACCAAGCACTGGCAGGCTCTTGTTGTCCAAGTAGGTGTCGTAGTCCTCATAATTCGGTCTCCCGAGGATCATACGGCTTGCGGACGCTCGCACCGAGAGTAGAATTGCTTGCAGATCGGCTGATGCGTTTCGATTGTACACGGCCGCGCCCCAACTTGGCCAGTACGATCGGCAAGAAGTCCTGAATCGCTGGAACGCGGTGGCTGGCCGGGCCTACAATGCCGGGCCCCGTTTTTCTGCCACGGCCTTGCCGTACAGCCAATGCACGCCCCTAACGGGGGTACTTGTTACGTGTCCGGGCTCTGGTGACAATGAGACTCCTCGGGAGGAGCCATCTTGCTCCGTCCCACGAGGCTTCCCGCCGGGCACACCCGGGCCAGCGGTCGCCGAGAGATCCCAAGATAAGCAAGGACTGGACATCGTGAGAAGCCCTTTCGCGTTTTCGTCTGTCGTGGTCGTCGTGGTGCTGGGCACGGGCAGTGTGCTCTACGGGCAATTGCCGTTGTCTCACGCGACGAAAGAGGAGCTGATTGTTGCGCTGAAAGATCCTGCTCACCCGAGGCGCTACTTGGTCGCCCAGCGATTAGGGCAGATCAAGGCCCGTTCGGCAGTCGAGCCGCTGATCGACGCGCTCCAGGACGAGCGCGAGGAAGTGCGGTTCTGCGCCGCTCAGAGTCTGGGGCAGATCGGAGATCCCCGAGCCACCGATGCGCTCGTCGGCCTTTTTGGCGATGAAAGCTACTCAGTTCGTGTGGCTGCCGCCGACGCCGCGGGCGCCATGGGGTTGGCCGCCATCGACGCCATTGGCTCGGCGCTCGAAGACGACGACGAAGAGGTCCGCGCGGCAGCCGCCCGAGCGCTGGGCCAGATATCCTGTCCCCGTTCCGTCGACCTGCTGATCGCTTGCCTTAAGAATGAGGGAAGAGGTGGAGACGCTCGCCGGGCGGCCGCCGAATCGTTGGGAAAACTCAAAGCCCCACGAGCGATCGAACCCTTGATTGCGGTTTTCGACGACGTCCAGTGGAAGGCCCACGCCGCTGTGACAGCAATGGGCCGAGCGGCGCTGGGGCCGCTCAAGAAGACTTTGGAGCACGAAGATCCCAAGCTGCGCATCGGTGCCGTCAAAGCCCTTGGCGCCATGAAGACGCCCGAAGCCATCGACTTGGTGATGGCCGCCATCGGGGACAAGAACCACGACGTCCGCAGGACCGTCGTATGGGTCCTCAAAGAAAGCAAGGATCCCCGCGCGGCGAGGACGCTCGAAGTTGCTCTGGACGACAAGGACCCCTACGTGCGCTCTTGGGCGGCACGGGCCTTGGGAGAGGTCGGCGACGCGGAGTCCGTGGAACCACTGATTGCCGCCCTTCGCCACGTCGATCCGACGCTTCGGAGGGCCGCAGCGGTCGCCCTGAGCCAACTCGAAGACCCTCGGTCGGTCAAGCCCCTGATGAAGGCGATTGAAGAACAACCTGATATCCCGGTCGATCTGGAGGCGCTGAAAAACGAAGATTGGTTCAAACGAGGTTACGCGATGGCACCTGTGGCCGATGTGGCGGATGAACGTCCGCCCGAGAGACCTCAGCAAGCGACGGCCGAGGTGGCGGCCCTCCAATGGGCCCTCTTGAAAGAGGATCCGTTGCCTTTTGACGAGCGCATTGAACCCTGGGCACTGCCTTCTGCAACCTCCTCTGTGCGTGGCGGATCCGTTGTCTGGGTGGAGCCAGGGAAGGAAAGGGACGATTCTCCTTGCCTTCGAAGCTGAGTCGGTTCCAGACGAGTGTCTAAAAGCGATCGGCCTGGAGAGATCCGAAATGCCGAAGCTGAAGCTGACGTTCACGTTGGAAGTAAGCTCAGGAGCGATGGGCGGCGTCCCACTTCTCGGAACGGGCACCAAGTATTGGGGAGCGACTCGAGGAGCGGTGCGACTGGCGGGCAAGCTCCGCCGAAATCTGCGAGGTTCCGTGGTGGTGGAGACATGGAAGCCCCTCTCTTTCGTCGAGAAGAACAGCTTAAGTGGAAAGAGCGCATTTAATGGAGAATGGCCCAGAATCTACTTGCCTGAATCCGGCCACGCCATGAAGCACTGTTTCGACCTTGACCCCCCATGCCTTGCAGAAGATGATTCGGCCAAACGCGGTGATGCGGCAGCAGGCTTGGGTGATCCGGCGGACGAACGTCCGCAGGAGAATCCTGAAAGCACCAACAAAGAGCGTACTCGCCTTCACGGACTTCACGAACCGAAGAAAGGAAAGACATGACCAGCGCCAAAACGAAAGTGACGGCTCCGACGCACAGGCAGACACGCAGGGACCGGAACGTCGTGATTGCCGCGGTCGGTCTGCTTTTCATCGGTATTGCCGCCAAGGCCACCACGGCGAACGCCCAGGAGGCGGTTTTCGACTTGAATTCGATAGCGATGGAGGTGGATGCCGTCGAGCTCACGCCTCTTGGAAACGGGGGCTACGGGCTGAAAATTGTGTTGAGCGACTCCGCCTGCGGATCACTGGAGCAGTGGTTCTTTCCGGACCGTGAGCTAGACCCTCCGCCGCCTGAGACGCTCCAAATCACGTTCGACGGCCAAGTCGTCACACGCATCAGCCGTCCCAAGGAAGGCTCGCAGCCCCCATGGGAAAAGGGAATCATTTGGACGGGGGACGACGGAGGAAACGACACGATCGACGGCAAGCGGTTTCACCGTTTCTCGAAGTGGGACGCGGAACTGCTGAAAAGGGCGATCATGAACGAGGATGAGCCGACCGCCGCGGTTGGATTCGGACCGGGCGACGGCTGGGCCGTCCTCCACGATTCCCGCGCCCGCTATTGGGGTATTCCACGCCCCGGCATGGGAGCCATCGCTCGAAACTCCGAGGGTGTCGACGAGGGGCGTGGCCGCCTCCGCGGCTTCGGCTTCACGGCAGATGGCGGCTGGGCCCTGATCAAGGGCGGCCAAAGCGTCGCCGTCGGCGTGCGCCAGGCCCAGGACGTGCAGAACTACCTCGCCACGCTCCGCCACGAGAATCTTCGCGATTTCGGAAATGCTGCCCACAAGCATTTGGAGATGTCGCGGAAGTGGACGCAAGAGCGCCGGTCCAGACGCCGCGCCGGACTTCCCTACGACTACGAATCATTCCCTCCACCTGAGCTGCCGTCTTCCAACCTAGAGACATACGCCATTCGCGATGTCGCCTACGGGCCGGACGGCGGCTGGGCCGTTGTGTACCGCGAGGGGCCGTGGGTCCGCCATCATCACCACAACATCCCCCAGGGTGCCGTCGACTTCCTGAAGAAGCTCGACGACGAGAAAGCCATCGTGTGCGGAATCGGCCTGACGCCGCGAGGGGGCTGGGCCGTCATCTATGAGGACAGCACGGGCGTCCACTACGACTACGAGGACATTCCCGATGACGCCGTTGGGGCTTTGAAAGAACTCTTTCCGTAGTCTGCCTTTCCGGGCCGCTGAGCCCTTCCCATCAACCCTCGACAGACCATCACTCTTTTTGGATGCCTTGAGGCCTCGTGTGAACGGGGAACAACTGCGTACATCAGGGCTGGATCCGCAGCGGTCTGCAACCCGTCGGCGAGAGTCCTCCCGACTGCGGAAACGGCGGTGAGGATTGGAAGCGATTTTCCGCCGAGCATTGCGTTTCGAATGAGTTGACGCCGTAGCAGCAGAGCGCGTTTGCTTGATTCATACTTGATTCGTCTGCGAGATCAACTTCCGCACCAATTCGGCGTTCTCGGCCACCTGGAAGTCGAACATGCCGACATTGAGGAAATCGGCCCCGGCCTCGATTGCATACCGGAACCCGGCCTCGGGCTCCACCCGGCCGGCGCCCAGAACCTTGTAGGCTATCCAGGGGAGGTCTATCCCGGCCATCATCGCCATGGTTTTCTCCGGATCCCGGGACGCGTAGTCCACCGTATTGATCGTTTTCATGATGAAGTCCGGGGTGATGCCGGCTTTGATTGGGACGTCGATAGTCTGGTTCAGGTGTCCGGCCAGGCCGGCCAGCATCCCCAGCTTCCTGATCGTATCGAAGTAATGCTCCATATCGGAAAGGTTCTTCTCCCGGACCAGTCCGTCACAGGCCGCCCCCTGCAGGAAACAGGCGATCGCCCCGTTGTCGGCCGCCAGCTTGATGTAGTCGAGAGCGTCTTTCCTGCCCGCCGGCTTCGGCTGGAACCAGTGAGATTGGGCTATCCACTGCGGTCGCTTGCCGGTTTCCTTCTCGACCCGCTTGAGGTACTTTACGCACGTTTCATCGGTAAGGGTTATGTGTGTGTCGATCCCGTGGTCGTAGGCAACTGCCAGAGTCTCGACAATTTTCTCCTCCGTGAAATAGGCCGCGAACAGCTCTTTGGCGTATTTCAGCGGTTCGGCGTGGGGGTAGCCGGTGAACTGGTTGGCGCCGATGATCAACCGGCTGACATCATGCTTCCCTAGTTTCCGCTTCGGCAAACCGGAAACGGCCTCGGCGCCCGACTCAGCCCCGGTCGCCGACCGGCCCACGCCAGCTCCCCCAAGACCGGCCGATACCGCCAGCGTGCCCACCAGAAGTTCCCGTCGATTCACTTTCCCCATGTCAAATTCTTAACGCGGCCTCCGGCCACAACCAAAAAGGGTTACTGAACAAACCACTGTACAAGATGCGCGCACGGCGCGCGCATCCTACAGACTAAGACTCTAAGTCCGTTGAAGGTTGTCCGCATTCTTGCCTCAGCCAACCGCAGTCCAGAATATAGCATACCCGGTTGGTTCTCGAATCGTCCATTACTCGGCGGCAACGTCCTGGTCGGGGAAGAGGAGCGCAAAGAAGGCCTCGACTCAGCGGCGGCGGCCTAGTTGGTCGTCGGGGAGGCCGAGGCGGCGGCGGAGGGTGGCGACGTGGGCCTGGAGGCGGTCCAGGTCGTGGCGGAGGCGGTGGACGCGGCGGCAGTCGGATTCGAGCCGGGCGAAGATGCCTTCGGCCGGTTTGGGGGTCTTCCACCCCTCAGCCAGCCCGTCGATTTGGTGCTTCAGCCCGCGACGCAGCCGGGAGGTGAAGCCCCAGAGCAACAGGGCGCACCACAGGATCAGCCAGAGGGCGGACAAGAGGTAGACGTCGAGGCCGTAGATCTCCGCTGGCTGCGCGGCGAGCCACGAATCGTAGAAGAAGTTTTTGCCCAGCCGGGCGATGAGCATGACGAGCATGGCGGCCAGGAGGATTTCGTATCGCCATCGGGTGAGCCAGCCGGTGTGACGTTGCGCGAGGCGATCGATGAGCGATTCCAGCTCGCCGGCCACGTTGGCCACGAACGCGCCGCCTGCGTCGTCCGCTTCGGCGGCGATCGTGGGGAGCCCGGCGGCGTCGCGGTCCAGCTCGGCGTCGGCGGCGTAGCCGTCGAGCACCAGCGCCGCCTCGCGCAGCTCGGCCTCGCCCCAGCACCCGGTCACCGCCCGATCCGCCGTGCGGTCGGCCCGGCGCCGCTGGCGGTGTTTGCGCCAGGTGCGCCCCGCTTCCAGGGCTCCCCAGAGAGCGACCTGGGCCGGCGAGCGAGCGCGGAGCAGAAGCGAGCTGGAGATCAGCCCGCCGAGCCCCTGGAAGACGCGGAGGACCAGGGCGAACGGGCTAAAACCCCAGCGGGAGGCAATCCGCCCCACCAGCCGCATCTCCCATTGTCGCCGGTTGGCCAACAGCTCGGTGCGCATCTGTTCGGCGAGCTGCGCGCCGAGTCGAGATCGCTGCTGGCCGATGGCCTCTTCGAGGCTGCGGATGGCGGGCAAGCCCTCGTCGATCCGCCGGCCGCACGCCAGGAGCGTCTCCGACACCAGATCGAGGTAGTTCGCCCGACGAATCCGCACGGCCGCGGCGCCGGCCAGTTGACGGGTCAGGAGGTCGACCAGCCCGGCAAACTCGCCCCGCGGCGCGAGCCCCTTCTCGGCGTCGCTCAGTGCGGCCAGCGAGTCGACCAGGAAGACGTGGCCGGTGGTGTATTGCTCGTCGAGCACGTCGCGCCAGTCGTCGCGCACGTCCTGATCGACGTCGGCGTGGGTCTGAACGAAGACAAGCCGGGCCCCAGAGGCGGCTTGGGCCAACTCGTCGGCAACTCGGGCACTGCGGTACTTCTGCTGCGTCGTGGTGATCAGCAGCACGTCGCAATGCGGCAGCAGGCGGCGGAGCCGGGTGAGGTTCGTGCCCGGGGCCTCGACCGACTCGGTCGTGTCGGGATCGGGCAAGTCCAAGAGGACTAGATCCGAAAGCGCCGGCAGGTCGCGCGTGACCAGCTCGACGCTCTCCGGGTCGATGCCGAGCAGCTCGGGCGTGAGGTCGGGCCGACAGATCAGCTTGGGGCGTCGGGTGGTGGGTCGGGACCGGCCCGTTTCGGCGATTTCCTCCCCCACCAGGGCGTTGATCAGGGCGCTCTTGCCGGTGCCCGTGCCCCCCACGGTGGCTACCACCAAAGGGGCATCCAGCCGCACCCGCATCGAGCCCGCCCGCTCGCTCAGCCGGCGGACCAGGGCTCGGCACGTCCGCGCCGCGGGCCACTCGGGAGCGCTCCGCGCCCACCCGTCCATGGCCTCGGCCAGGGAGTCCATCTCCGCCAACAGTTCCAGGTGGGTCAGTTCCGGGCTGGTCATACCTCAAGCATAGCAGACGGGTAGCCCGGTAGGGGAGAAGGGGTTGGCGGGCCGTCGGGCCTCGGACCGCGAGCGGGGCGAGAATTTCGGCCCGTCGCTGCCGGTGGGGAGCTATTCGCCGGCGGATCGATTCGGTATGCTGACCATCGGGTGGCTCGTGCCGCGGATCGCGGTTTCCCGTCGAGTTTCGCCCCCGGACAAAGCGAGGAGAAAGCCATGTTCGCCGGACTGTCCATCTTGTTGGCCCAGGAGCAGTCGTTCTTCGCCGAGTGGGGGCCTTTGTGGATCATCGGCGGGGCCGCCGTCATCCTGTTTGCGCTGGTGATGCTGATCGTTCTCTTCCTCTTCTTCCCGATTTGGTTCCAGGCCTACATGTCGAGTGCGAACGTGAGCATGTTGAGCCTGGTCGGGATGAGCCTTCGCCAGGTGAACTCCCGGGTGATCGTTCGGGGGAAGGTGATGGCGATGCAGGCGGGGCTGGGCCGGGAGCGCGACACGGGTATCACCACGCGGCGTTTGGAGGCCCATTTTCTGGCTGGCGGGAGCGTGCCCAAGGTGATCAGCGCGTTGATCGCCGCCCATCGGGCCGATATCCCCCTGACGTTCGACCAGGCGGCCGCCATCGACCTGGCCGGGCGCGACGTGCTCGAGGCGGTGCAGACGAGCGTCAACCCCAAGGTGATCGACTGCCCCGACCCCAGCAAGTCGGGCCAAACCACGCTCAGCGCGATCGCCAAGAACGGGGTGGAGTTGAAGGTTCGGGCGCGGGTGACCGTGCGGACGAACCTGGACGGGCTGATCGGCGGGGCTACCGAGGAGACGATCATCGCCCGGGTCGGCGAGGGGATCATTACTTCGATCGGTTCGGCCGACACGCATTTCAAAGTGATGGAGAACCCGGACAACATCTCCCGGGCCGTGCTGAAGAAGGGGCTCGACGCGCAGACGGCGTTCGAGATCGTCTCCATCGACATCGCCGACATCGACGTGGGCCAGAACATCGGCGCTCGACTCCAGGCCGACCAGGCGGAGGCCGATACTCGGGTCGCCCGCGCCAAGGCCGAGCAACGCCGCGCGTTGGCCATGGCCCGCGAACAGGAGATGAAGGCCGAGGTGGCCCGAAACCGCGCCCGGGTCGTGCTGGCCGAGGCCGAAATCCCGCTGGCCATGGCCGCCGCGTTCCGGGAAGGGAATCTGGAAGGGCCCGGCAGGAACTGAAGATCGGCCGAAGAAGAAGTAGTAGACACACGCCGTGTGCCTGCTACGGGAAAAGAAATCGGGTGCCGAGCGCTTTCCTCCGCGGGGATGAAAGCCCTCGACACCCGCTCTTCTTTGAAGGGCGATTCGCCCCGACGCGATGCTACTCGTTCGCCGGCTTCTCGGCGAACGGATCGTCATCCGCCGGCGCGGCTTCTGCCTCCTTCTCTCCTTCCGCTTCTTCCGCCTTCTCCTCCATGAATGGGTTGCCATCGGCCCCCTCCGCCTCCGGCTTTTCCTCCGCCGCCGCGGGCGCGCCGAACGGGTCATCGGCCGCCGCGGGCTGCTTGGGGGCTGGTGCCTCGGGTTTCTCTTCCGCTGCAGGCTTCTCCTCCTCCTCCGCCGCGGGCGCGCCGAATGGGTCATCGGCCGCCGCGGGCTGCTTGGGGGCTGGTGCCTCGGGTTTCTCTTCCGCTGCAGGCTTCTCCTCCTCCGCCGCGGGCGCGCCGAATGGGTCATCGGCCGCCGCAGGCTTCTCCTCCGCCGCCGCGGGCGCGCCAAACGGATCATCGGCCGCCGCGGGCTGCTTGGGGGCTGGTGCCTCGGGTTTCGCTTCCGCCGCAGGCTTCTCAGGCGCCGGGGCCGCCGCTTCGCCGGCTTCCTCGCCACCGACGGCCTTACTCATCGCCTTCTGCATCGCGCCGAACACGCCAGTGGCCGACGCGTCGGCGGGGGCGGGCTCGGGCGCGGCCGGGCCTTCAGCCGGCGGGGTCGCCGCGGGGGCCTTTTCCATTCCGGGGGCGGGTACGGCGAACGGATCCTCCTGCGCGGGCGCCGCGGGCGCTTCCGCAGGTTTCGCGGCCGGGGCTGCCGGCTCGGCGGGCTTGGCCGGAACGTCGTCCGGACCGACCGACGTGGCCTGCGTCGGCCCGAGGCCGAACGGGTCCGTGACCGAACTGGCCGCGGGTGCTGCGGGTACGTCAGGCGGGGTCGCTGGAGCCGCCTCGGCTTGAACGTCGAGGACCCGCTTCTCCTCCGCTCGGATCTTCCCGTACCGTTCCTTGCGCCGCCCCGCTTCGCGCTGCATGGCCTCCATGCGCGCCTTGACGCGATACTGCTCGACCAACAACCGGGTGCTGCCCTGAATCCGTTCCAACGCCCGACTCACGTTGTAGAACTTGTTGATATCCTCGGCTTCCCGTTGGGCGGCCTGGTCGAAGTCCAGCTTGGCCTCTTCCTCGCGGCCGAGCTGGAGGAAGGTCAATCCGCGGAAGTAGTAGCACCGCGGATCGACCGTCCCGGCGTCGATGGCGGCGGTCAGATGCTCGTACGCCCGGCCGTAATCTCTCGAGAAAAAGGCGTGGACGCCGCTACCATACATCTGGCTCAGCACCGCGTCCTGAGCCGCCAGCGGCACGGTGCACAGGAGGATCAATCCTCCGGCCAATACAGCGAGTCGGGGGTACATGACAGATGGCTCCTCCAGGGAAAACGGTGAGTCGAACACGGCAGGCCCTGCGCGCTCCGACGCTGTCCGGGCCCACCTGCATCGCCTGGACACCCGTCCGGCGCAATCAATTGTCGATCCCTTGCGCAATCCCTTACGTCTACCGGCAGCATAAAGCGGCACAAACCTCATCCTAATACGGGCATGTGGGCATTTCAAGCAACCGATCCACGGCGAGGCCGGAGGGGCGCGATGCGGGGAGCGCCGACGTGGCCGGAGGATTCGTGCGACCCGCCTTCCCCCCAGGTGAGCCGGGCCTACCGGCTGGGGGTGCCAAGTCCTTGTGCGGAAACACCCCCATCGTTCCCCCGAAACGTCGTGAACACCCTTGAAAACAAGGGGTTTGACGCGATTCGGGGCCTCCGTGCCGCACGCGCCAAAACCTCCACAAACCGCCCCAGAATCCGGCTTCCGGGTGTCGTGACACCCACGGTTCCGCCGCCCCAATACGGACCGAACGCCGCACTGTCGTATACCCCGATAGTGTGGTATTGATCGGTGCCCCCGCGGTCCCATCGACCACGCATCCGGCATCCCAGAACCGACATGGGACCACGCCGGTTGGAAAGGCCGTTGAGAGCCGAGAGGCAGGCGTTCGCGGAGGTGGGGTCAATTGGTCGGCCGGGCGTAAGGGCACGTCCTGGAGCGCCGGCGAAGCCAGCCGCCGCCATTCTGTCTTGAAGTGAGCGCTGAATCAACCCGTCAAGTGCGTCCGGGCATTCATCGCGACCTTGCCCCTCTTCCCCACGGTGAATGACATCGGCCGACTCCGGCGGTAAAATGGCTCCACCGAGTTGGCTCCCGCTTACGTTCCCAACAACCCTTCCGGGGAGGCTCAACACACCATGAAGAAGACGAAGTCGCTTCTAGTGGCCGCGATCCGCATCGCGGCGCTGATCTTGCTGGCCGCGTCGACCTGGGCTTGTGCCGCGGACGACGCCGGCCGCATCCGGCCGTGGTCGAAGGACGCGCGCTACTGGCAGTACCAGGGCCAGCCGGTGCTGCTTCTGGGCGGGAGCAAGGACGACAACCTGTTCCAGATCCCCGATCTCAGGGAGCACCTCGACGAGATGGCCCGGGTCGGGGCCAACTACATCCGCAACACGATGAGCGACCGGCAGGACAAGGGCTTCGAGCTCTATCCGTTCAAGAGGCTCGCGGACGGCAAGTTCGATCTCGACCAGTGGAACGAGGCGTACTGGCGGCGGTTCGAGAACATGCTCCGCTGGACGCACGACCGGGCGATCATCGTCCAGATCGAGGTGTGGGACCGGTTCGACTACGCGCGCGACAACTGGGAACCCCACCCCTACAATCCCAGGAACAACGTCAACTACACGTACGAGGAATCGGGCTTCGTCGAGCACTACCCGGACCATCCGGGCCGCAACCGGCAGC
>CAZDHR010000195.1:0-12931 GCA_964505295.1 uncultured Planctomycetaceae bacterium | reverse complement strand
GCAAAAGGTGCCTGTCACCTTTTTCCGGATGCCGTTGTCGGGTGTTCCCCTGGAGTTGGTAGCAAGCGATCGAGACGAGCCATGTCGCTAATCGAGTCGACCGCCACCGAGCTGTTGGCCCAAATGCAGTCGGGGGAACTCACCTCGGTCGAGGTGACGCAGGCATTTCTCGACCGGATTGAACGTCACGACGAGATGGTCGGGGCCTTCCTGCGGGTCGATGCCGAGGGCGCGCTGCGGCGTGCGGGCGAGATCGACCGGAAGCGCCGGCGCGGAGAGCCGATGGGGCGTTTGGGCGGTCTGCCGGTCGCGGTCAAAGACGTGCTGACGACCGAAGGCGAGCCGACCACCTGCGCCTCGCGGATCCTCGAAAACTTCCGCCCGCCCTACGACGCCACGGTGATCGCCGCGCTCTCAGCGGCCGATGCCGTCCTGATCGGCAAGACGAACATGGACGAGTTCGCCATGGGGGGCTCGACCGAGAACTCGGCGTTCCAGATTACCCGCAACCCGTGGGACTTGGAACGGATACCCGGCGGTTCCAGCGGCGGGTCGGCCGCGTGCGTGGCCGCCTCGATGGCCCCGCTTTCCGTGGGAAGCGATACGGGCGGTTCGATCCGCGAGCCGGCCGGGCTGTGCGGGGTAACCGGCATGAAGCCGACGTACGGCCGGGTGAGCCGCTACGGGCTGGTGGCGTTCGCCAGCAGCCTGGACCAGGTCGGTCCGCTGGCCGGTACCGCCGAGGACGCCGCGCTGCTGCTGGAAGTCCTGGCCGGCTACGACCCGAAGGATTCGACCTCCGTCGACCGCCCCGTTCCGGCCTACGCGGAGACCGTTCGACGGCCGCTCGAAGGCTTGCGGGTCGGGCTGGTGCGCGAGCACTTCGGCGAGGGGCTCGACGGCGAAGTGGAGGCGGCGGTCCGCGAGGCGGTCCGCGTGTACGAGTCGCTCGGGGCGACGGTGCGCGAGCTCTCCATGCCGCACAGCAAGTACGCCGTGGCCACGTACTACATCATTGCCCCCTGCGAAGCCTCCAGCAATCTGGCCCGGTACGACGGCGTCCACTACGGACACCGGACCGACGAGAAGCAGATGATGGCCGAGCTGGAGGCCGAGCGCAAGGCGCTTCAGGAGGCCGGCGATCAGGCGGGCCTGGACGACCTGGACAGCCCCATCGTCCGCATGTTCCGCCGCACGCGGGCCGAAGGCTTCGGGCCGGAAGTCAAGCGCCGCATCATGCTGGGCACGTATGCCTTGAGCGCCGGCTATTACGACGCCTACTATCTCAAGGCGCTCAAGGTTCGCCGGCTCATCCGGCAGGATTTTGATCGGGCGTTTGAGGAGGTGGACCTGATCGCCGGCCCGATCGCCCCAACGCCCGCCTTCAAGATCGGCGAGAAGGTCGACGACCCGCTGTCGATGTACCTCTTCGACCTCTACACGGCGAGCACCAACCTGACGGGCATCACCGGGATTTCGGTCCCCTGTGGTTTCAGTTCCGACGGCCTGCCCATCGGCCTCCACTTACAGGCGCCGCCGTTTGAAGAAGAGCGGCTGCTGCGCGGGGCCCACATGTTTCAACAGGCGACCGATTGGCACAAGCGGAGGCCGCCGTTGGGGTGATTCTGCGCATTCCGTGTAGACGAGCGCGGAGGCCCGGCGGTAGAATGAGTGGGTGGCCCCTGCGATCGCAAGAGGCCACGAGAAGTTGTGCCTTGGGCAGGAGGAGCGAGTCATGGAGATCGTGACGATGGGTAAGGTCACCGTGCCGGCTCGGATTGAGAACTTGGAAGACCTCTACCAGGCGGATAGGGGGGCGTTGGCCGCAGAGCAGGTCCGCTCCGTCGAGGTGGCGGATGCCCTGGTGGACACGGGAGCAACCCTGCTTTCCGTGCCGCGAAGGTTGGTGCAGCAGCTAGGGCTGAAGCGCAGTCGTGCCCGGACCGCGCGGACCGCTGCCGGCGTCGTAGAGTTCGGCATCTACGGCGCGGTACGTCTGACAGTCCAACAGCGCGATTGCATCATCGAAGTGGCCGAGATTCCCGACGAATGTCCCGTGCTGATCGGCCAGGTCCCTTTGGAGATGCTCGACTTCGTGGTCGACCCGTCGGGTCAGAAACTGATCGGCAATCCCGACCACGGCGGGAAGCAAATGATCGACCTGTTTTGAACTTGCGCCGTTCTGTCCATCAGCCGCATGACACAAAATCGAATACTCGACGTGCTTGTCGCTGAAGGGAAACGGCTCTTCAACGCGCCGAGCGAACTCGTTCGCTTCACGCAGGTGGACGGCGCCGACCAACTGCTCAATGATCTTGACGCGCATCCGCATGCGTTCCTGATCGCGTGCATCATGGACAGGCAAATGCGTGCAGAAAAGGCGTGGCTCATTCCTTTTCGTCTTGTTGAAAAGCTGGGGGACTTTGCCTTCTCAACCCTGAGCAGGCTGACGCTTCAGGAAGTCACCACGCTGATGACCGAGCCTGAGCCCTTGCATCGTTATCCCGCGGAGATGAGCAATAATCTATACTCTGCGATTGGTCGAATTAGCCGGAAGTATTCAGGCAACGCGGCTGCTATCTGGAGCGGCAGGCCGTCGAGCGCCGAAGTGGTCGCTCGGTTTCTCGGATTCCGCGGCGCAGGGCCAAAGATCGCCACTATGGCTACGAATATCCTCGCTCGCGATTTCAAGATTCCGTTGAGCGACTACTATTCCATCGACGTTTCTACGGATGTGCAGGTGTGCAGAGTCTTCTGTCGACTTGGGCTGATTGAGGCAGATGCCTCTCGGGAGGTTCTCATATATCGTGCTCGTGCCTTGTACCCCGAATTCCCCGGCCTTCTGGATTTTCCTTGTTGGCAAATCGGGCGCAACTGGTGCAGGCCACAAATGCGCAGATGCTCTGAGTGTTACATGCGGGAGGTGTGCCCGAGCGCGCCGCAGGGAACAGCTCTCCCTGACCATGACTCCGACGGCATACGTGCAGTCCATTGAGGAAACGAACCGTGTATGACCGAATCACTGTCAACCCGAAGCAGATGGGCGGGGTCCCGTGTATCCGAGGCCTGCGCATCCCTGTCGCCACGGTGGTGGGGATGGTTGCGGACGGCATGAGCAGGGACGAGATCCTTGAGGCGTATCCTGACCTTGAAGCGGACGACGTCCGCGAGGCGCTTCAGTTTGCCGCAGACGCCGTGCGGGAGCGGGAGCTGCCGCTGGTGTCGAAGCCATGAAGTTCCTCGTGGACAACGCCTTGTCTCCCTGGGTCGCCGAGGGGCTTCGCGAAGCCGGCTACGACGCCGTGCACGTTCGCGCATTGGGCATGCAGGCGGCCGAAGACGAAGAGATATTCGCATGGTGTGCTGCCGAAGGCCGGGCGGTTGTTTCGGCCGACACGGATTTCGGCACGTTACTGGCAATGCGGAAAGAGACCAAGCCGTCGGTCGTCCTTTTCCGCGGCAATTCCCCGCGGCGACCGGACGATCAAGTACGTCTCTTGGTGGCGAACTTGCCTGAGGTTACCGAGCACCTGGAGGCAGGAGCTGTCGTCGTGATCGAACCGCAGCGAGTCCGCGTTCGACGGTTGCCGATCTTGGGATAGCACGCAAACTGGGGCTTCTGAACAACAACACTTCATTCGTGGTCCCTGCCGTGAGCGAACCCTACGAAATCATCATCGGCCTGGAAGTCCACGTCCAGTTGCTCACCGAGAGCAAGCTGTTCTGCGGGTGCTCGACGGAGTTCGGCGCGCCGCCGAACACGCAGACGTGCCCGGTCTGCATCGGCATGCCCGGCGTGCTGCCGGTGATGAACCGGAAGGCGTACGAGCTTTCGGTGAAGGCGGCACTGGCGCTGGGCTGCACGATCGCCAGGTTCACCAAGTGGGACCGGAAGAACTACTACTATCCGGACCTGCCCAAGGGCTACCAGATCAGCCAGTTCGACCTGCCGCTGGGCTGCGACGGCCACTTGCCCATCAGCGATCCCCAGGGGGAAATCGAGCCGAAGCGCATCGGAATCATCCGCGTACACCTGGAGGAGGACGCCGGCAAGAGCATGCACGACGAAGAGGCCGGCAAGGCCGACAGCCGCATCGACCTGAACCGGACCGGCACGCCGCTGATGGAGATCGTCAGCCAGCCCGACATGCGCTCGCCCGCCGAGGCCAAGGCCTATCTGACCGAGCTGAAGCTGCTGTTGAACTACCTGGAGGTGTCCGACTGCAATATGCAGGAGGGAAGCCTGCGGGTCGACGCCAACGTCAACCTTCACGTCGACACGCCCGACGGCCCCGTGCCCACGCCGATCGTGGAAGTGAAGAACATGAACAGCTTTCGGGCGGTGGAGCGGGCGCTGGCCTACGAGGCCGAGCGGCACTACGAAGTGTGGAGGGAGACGGGCCACCGGCTGGGCGACGTCCCCAAGCAGACCCGCGGCTGGGACGAATCGTCGCAAATAACCCGGGCACAACGCTCCAAGGAGGAATCGAGCGACTACCGCTACTTCCCCGAGCCCGACCTGGTCCCGGTCACCACGACCGACGAGCAGATCGAGCGGATTCGCCGGTCGCTGGGCGAGCTGCCCGCCCCGTTGCGATCGCGGCTCGAAGCGACCTACGGGATCACCCCCTACGACAGCGAAGTGCTCGTGAACCAGGGCCGAGCGCTGGTCGACTACTATGAGCGGGTGGCCAAGGCGTGCGGCGACGGCAAAGCCGCGGCCAACTGGATGCAGCAGTCGGTCTTCCAGGTGCTCAACGAAGCGCAGATCGGCATCGACCAGTTCGCCGTGCCGGCCGACGAGCTGGGCGGGCTGATCCGCGAGGTCCTGGCCGGCAAAATGCCAACGAGCCGCGGCCGCGAAGTCCTGGCCGAAATGATCCGCTCCGGCAGCTCGGTCGACGAGGCGATGAAGGCCCTGGGGATCACCGAGGTCGACGAGTCGGAGCTGGAGTCGCTCTGCCGGGAGCTTCTGGAGGCCAATCCCAAGATCGTGGCCGACGTGAAGGCGGGCAAACTCAAGGCCGCCGGCTCCCTGATCGGCCAGGCCAAGCAGAAAAACCCCAACGTCAACCCGGGGCGGGTGCGGGAAATTTGCATCGAGATGATCGAGCGGATGGAGTGACGGGGGCGATCACGCCGATCCCGATGCCTGACTTGCGCGAGACCCGTGAGCATCATCACCCTCACCACCGACTTCGGCACCGGCAGCCCTTACGTGGCGGCCATGAAGGGGGTTGTTCTCTCGATCGACCCGGCCGCGACGCTCGTCGACGTGACCCACGACGTCCGCCCCCAGGACGTGCGGCACGGGGCGCTCGTCCTCGACGACGTGGCGGGCTGGTTCCCGCCCGGCACGATCCACGTGGCGGTGGTCGACCCGGGCGTGGGCACCGACCGGAAGATCCTGGTCGCGGAGATCGGCCGCCGGCACTACGTGGCGCCGGACAACGGATTGCTCTCGCGTCTGGCGCGCCGGGCGCCCCCCTCCGACGTTCGTGAGCTGACCGAGCCGCGATACTGGCTCGACTCGGTGTCGGCGACGTTCCACGGCCGCGACGTCATGGCCCCGGTCGCCGCCCATCTCAGCCGGGGGCTCGATCCCGAGAAGCTCGGCCCGCCGCTTGCCAAGCTCGTCATGCTCGACTGGCCGGAGCCGGTCGTGTCGTCCGGCAGGATCGAGGGCGAGGTTCTGGACGTCGACTCCTTCGGCAACGTGACGACGAACATCGACGCGGATTTGTTGGCCAAGTCGCTGGCGGGCCGTCCGGCGCGCGTCGGGCTCGGCGAGGACGAGGTCGAAGGGATCCGCTCCACGTACGGCGACGGGCCCGAGGGGGCCTTGATCGCCCTGGTCGGCTCCACCGGCCGCCTGGAACTGGCGATCGTCGGCGGCAGTGCGGCCGCGACGCTTGGGGCTCGAATCGGCGACTCCGTGATCGTCCGTTGCGAGTGAGCCCCGCCGCGCGACGCTCGTTCGCGCCCCCCGGCCCGCGAGCCTTTCTCTCGCAATCCGCCGCGATTTGCGACATAATAGAGCCCGCGTTCGGAGCCCGGTTGTCGGAACTCGAAGCAAACGGATGGTGCGCGTTGATGACGAGAACACGCGGTTCGGTGTCCCATCGGTGCTTCCTTCTCGGCCTGCTGTCGGGGGCGACTCTGGCCTTGCTGGTCTGGACGGGTGACGTCCTGCACGCGGGCGAGCTGCCCGGCGCGGGGCCGTTGCGCGCAGCGATCGTGGATCTTGCGGAGACGTTCGGCGATCGCTATCCCCACGGCCGTGAGTCCTTGGCTCGCCTCGATGGCCTCGAACGTCGCGCAAAGCAGGCCGTCGAACAGGACGCCGAGCTGGTCCGCGCTGAGTTAGACAAGCTGCGACGCGAGGCCCTGCTGGCCAATCCGTTGGTGAGCGGGCAGCCGATCCTGTTCGTCGTGCGCCAGCAGTACAAGTCGGACCACCACAACACGGCCACGATGTTCCAGACGGGCGAGATCAACACCGCGAGCTTCCAGGGCGGCGGGGCAATCAAGACCGTCGACTTCGCCCGCGGCGGCCAAGTCACCACGCTTCTCGAACTGCCCGAGGGCGTCGCCCGCGACCCCGACGTGAGCTTCGACGGCGCGAAGGTCCTCGTGAGCATCCGCCACAACCGGGCGGACGATTATCACGTGTACGAGCTTGGCGCCGACGGCACGGGCCTGCGCCAGTTGACGTTCGGCTCGGGCATCTCCGACCTGGACCCCATCTGGCTTCCCGACGGCCGGATCATGTTCACCTCCACGCGGGAGCCGAAGTTCTGCATGTGCAACCGGCACATCATGGGCAACCTTTTCGTGATGAACGCCGACGGGTCGAACGTCGAGCAGGTCGGGCACAGCACGCTCCACGAGGGTCATGCGTCGCTGGCGCCCGACGGGCGCGTCCTCTACGACCGCTGGGAGTACGTCGACCGCAATTTCGGCGACGCCCAGGGCGTGTGGAGCGTCAACCCCGACGGCACCAACCACGCCGTCTACTGGGGCAACAACACGAACTCGCCCGGCGCGGTCCTCGACACCCGAGTCATCCCCGGTACGGCGCAGGCCATCTGTACGTTCGGCTCCTGCCACGACCGTCCCTGGGGCGCGATCGCCATCCTCGACCGGCGCCGGGGCATCGATCTGAAGCCGCCGGTTGTTCGCACCTGGCCGCCCGAGGCGATCGACCTGATCGGCGTGGGCAACTACGACACGTACAAGAAGGTCAGCCCTAAGTATGAAGACCCCTACCCACTCTCCGACAAGCACTTCCTCTGCTCGCGGATGACCGGCCGGGGCGAAGCGATGGGCATCTGCCTGATCGACGTCTTCGGCAACGAGCTTATGATCCACGCCGAGCCGCCCGGGTGCTTCGACCCCATGCCCCTGGCCCCGCGACCCAAGCCGCCGGCCGTCCCGCCGCGAATCGATCTGGCCCGGGACGACGGCTACTTCTACCTCTCCGACCTCTACGTGGGCACCGGGATGGAGACGATCGAGCGGGGCACGGTCAAGTCGCTCCGCGTGGTCGAGTCGCCGGAGAAGCGGACGTGGACCCGCCCTGCCTGGGACGGCGGAACCGGCCAGCAGGCCCCCGGCATGGCCTGGAACGACTTCAACAACAAGCGGATCCTGGGCACCGTGCCGGTCGAGCCGGACGGGAGCGCGTACTTCGCCGTGCCGGCCGAACGGTTCGTCTACTTCCAGCTCCTCGACGAGCGAGGCATGATGATCCAGTCGATGCGGAGCGGCACGATCGTGCGGCCCGGCGAGACGACCGGGTGCGTCGGCTGCCACGAGAGCCGGCGGGGGACGGTGCCCGTCAGCGGTCGGCGAATGGCCATGCTCCGCCCGCCGCGGAAGCTGAAGCCCTGGTACGGCCCGCCGCGGAAGTTCAACTACATGGCCGAGGTGCAGCCGGTGTTCGACCGCCACTGCGTCGAGTGCCACGACTACGGCAAGCCGGGCGGCGAGAAGCTCAACCTGGCCGGCGACCTGGGATTGGTGTTCAACACGTCGTACACCGAGCTGCGATCGAAGGGCTACGTCAACGTGCCCGGCGCCGGGCCGTATCAAGTGCTCCCGCCGAAGAGTTGGGGCTCACACGCCAGCCCGGTCGTCAAGGTGCTGCTCGAAGGGCACGAAGACGCCCAGATCGACGAGAAGGTCAAGCTCGACCCGGAAAGCTTCGACCGGATCGTCACCTGGATCGACGTCAACGCCCCCTACTACCCCGACTATTCAAGCGCCTACCGCGACAACCTCTACGGCCGTTCGCCGCTCGATGCCCGGCAGCTCGGGCGGCTCAGCGAGCTGGTGGGCGTCAACCTCAGCGATCGGAAGCACCCCGGCCTGGTCAATTTCACCCGGCCGGAGCTCAGCCCGTGCCTGGCCAAGCTCGCCAATCGGAGCGATCCCGACGAGGAACGCCGGTACCAAGAAGCCCTGGTGATCATCCGATCGGGCCGCGACCTGCTGGCCCAGCGTCCCCGGGCCGACATGCCCGACTTCCAGCTCACGGGCCCGATCGAGGTCGCCCAGGAGGCCAAGTACCGGGCCCGGCAGGAGACCGAAGCGGCCATGCGGGAGTCGATCGTCAAGGGGGAGAAGCGATACGACGGGCCGCCGGCGGGGGGTGGCCGGTAATGATCGCCACCCACACAACGTGAAGCCGCGACCGCCGATCGCGGCTCAATGAGGGTCACAACATGTCAAGCAGCAAGCTCCGGCGTTGTGCGTTTCTCGCAGCAGGGGCCGCATTGGCGACGTTTTGCGTATTTCGGCCATCCGCCGAGCCGATCGCGAGGGCGGGCCAGCGTGACGCGTCGGAGCCCGACGCCCCGGCGATCGACGGCGACTTCCCCGGCGGGAATATCGTGCTCGAGCGGATCGAAGGCGACCACGTCTACCTGCACCAGGACCAGCGCGACACGCCCGGTTTCTGGTTCTACTGGTGCTTTCGGGCCTGCGGTGCCGCCGGCCGCACGCTCACGTTTCACTTCACCCAGGGGAACGTGCTCGGCGTTCGCGGGCCCGCCGTGAGCACGGATGGCGGGAAGACCTGGCAGTGGCTCGGGGCGGAGAGTATGGACGGGGCCTCGTTTGTCTACAAGTTCCCGGACGACGCGGAGGAGGTCCGCTTCTGTCTGGGGATTCCCTATCAGGAGGCGAACCTCCGCGAGTTCCTCGACCGCCACCAGGACAATCCCTGCCTCAAGGTGGAACACCACAGCACCACGAAGAAGGGGCGCAAGACCGAGCGGCTACGCCTGGGCAAGCTTGACGGCGAGCCGGAGTATCGCGTCCTGCTCACGGCCCGGCACCACGCGTGCGAGATGATGGCAAGCTGGGCGATGGAAGGCCTGATGGAGGCCGTGCTGGCCGACGCGCCCGACGGGCGCTGGCTCCGCGAGCACATCGAGTTTCTCGTGGTCCCGTTCATGGACAAGGACGGCGTCGAAGACGGCGACCAGGGCAAGAACCGCAATCCGCACGACCACAACCGGGACTACCTGGGTGAGAGCATCTACCCCTCGGTCCGGGCCCTCAAGGAGTTCGTCCCCAAGTGGTCCGGCGGCCGGCTCCGCCTGGCCATCGACATGCACTGCCCGTACATCCGCGGCGGCGGCGACGGGCCGAGCAGCAACGAGCGGACCTTCTTCGTCGGCAACCCGTCCCAAGAGACCTGGGACCGGCAGCAGCAGCTCTCCCGGATCCTCCAACAGGTGCAAACCGGCCCGCTGGTGCACGACCCCAAGCACAACCTCCCCTGGGGCGAAAAGTGGAACACGCTCAAGGAGCCCAAGTCGTGCTCCCGTTGGACCGCCTCGCTCCCCGGCGTCCTCATCGGCACCACGATCGAAATTCCCTACGCCAACGTCGCCGGCCAGCCGGTCACCGCCGAGAGTGCCCGGGCCCTGGGCCGCGACCTGGCGCGGGCGATCCGGGGGTATCTGGAGAAGCACGCAGAATAGGATTTAAGAAACTGCGGCCGTACTGTCCGGCGACCCGTTCTGCGAGGCGTCGGAGTTCGTGCGCGGATACTTCGACTTTTCCGGCAACAATCGGCCCTGGCCGTGAGGAGATTGAGACATGAAACGCTTCCTGATTTGCGTTACCGCTTGGGTGATCTTCTTCTCGCCCCTCGGGGCCCTCCGGGCGTCTGAGCCCGGGGCGGGGGCGGCCGTCGCGGGGCGTTCCGTCGTAGAGCGGCCCGCAACAGCTCCCCGTCAATTCACGCCCCTGGTGCCGTTGGAGGTTCCGGCGATCCTTAAGGCCGCCGAGGCTTTTCCGGGCGGGGCGTACGAGGCGAAGAACATGCTCGACGGCGTGGCGGACGGCCGGCACCGGAGCGAATACGCCTCGGCGAGCAAGGGCACCGATACGTTCATCGACTTCGACTTCCGCAAGCCCACGCCGATCGCCGCGTTCAAGCACGTCGACCGGTTCGACCCGGCGACCGTCGCGGCGGCCGACCTGGTGTTCAGCGACGACGCGGAGTTCGAGCCCGTCATCGCCACGGTGAAGGTGAAGCACGCGAACGCGCGGGGCGGCGTCACGCTCGTCCCGTTCGAGCCGGTCACGGCGCGGTACGTGCGGTGGCAGGTGACGGCCGTCCAGTCGTACGCCACGGTGGGCGGCGCGGAGATCGGCTTCTTCACCGTGGCCGAGCGCGAGCCGGCGCCGACGCGCACGGTCGTCGAGTCGGCGGGACTGCCCGCGGTGATCGAGAAGGGGGGCAAGCGGGTGCGCCCGTTCCAGGTGACCGTGCGCTACCCCTATGCCGAGCCGGTCGAGGCGACGCTCGAGGTATCCGGGGCCCCACCGACCACGCTCCATCTCTCGCCGGAGAGTCAGACGGTCGAGTTGCTCTTGCCCGCCCGGGAGCGCGAAACGCAGATCACGACCGCGGTCAAAGTCGCCGGGCAGACGGTCGCCGAAAGTCGCGAGGTGGTCAAGCCGGTCCGGCCGTGGAAACTCTACATCCTGCCCCACTCGCACGTCGACATCGGCTACACGCACGTGCAGACCGAGGTCGAGCGGAAGCAGTGGGCCTATCTGGAGCAGGCCGTCGAGCTGGCCCGGCGTACGGCCGACTACCCCCCGGAGGCCCGGTTCCAGTGGAACAGCGAGGGGCTTTGGGCGGTCGACAGCTACCTGAAGCAGGCCTCGACGGAGAAGCGACGGGAGCTGATCGAGGCGGTGCGCAAGGGGTGGATCGAGCTCGACGCGCTGTACGGCAACGAGCTGACGGGCCTGTGCCGCCCCGAGGAGCTGTTCCGCCTGGTCGATTGCGCCCGGCGGCTCGCGAAGGAGCACGACCTGGTGATCGACTCGGCGATGATCAGCGACGTGCCGGGCTACACGTGGGGGATCGTGCCGGCGTTGGCCCACAGCGGCGTGAAGTATTTTTCGATCGGGCCGAACCACGTTCACCGCATCGGCTACACGCTGGCCGACTGGGGCGATCGTGCCTTCTGGTGGAAGTCGCCCAGCGGCGAGCGCAAGGTGCTCTGCTGGATGGCCGGCAAGGCCTACTCCTGGTTCCACAACGGGCGGCTGGGCGAGATCAAGGGCGTCGAGCCCCGGGCGATCTTCGAGTACCTGAGCGAGCTTGACGCTTCAGGCTATCCGTACGACATGGTGCAGATTCGCTATAGCATCGGCGGCGACAACGGCCCGCCCGACCCCAACCTGCCCGAGTTCGTCAAGGAGTGGAACGCCAAGTACGCCCATCCGAAGATGGTGATTTCGACGACCGGCGAGCTGTTCGGCGAGTTCGAGCGGCGCTACGGCGATCGGGTGCCCGAGGTCCGCGGCGACTTCACGCCGTACTGGGAAGACGGCGCCGGGTCGTCGGCCGAGGAGACGGCGCTCGCCCGGAACGCTTCGGAACGACTCGTCCAGGCCGAAGCCCTGTGGGCGATGCTGAATCCCCGCGAGTATCCCGCCGCCGACTTTTGCGCCGCCTGGCGCAACGTGCTGCTCTATAACGAGCACACGTGGGGGGCCCACTGTAGCATCAGCCGGCCGGACAGCCAGTTCACGCTGGACCAGTGGAAGATCAAGCAGGCGTTCGCGCGGGAGGGCGCCTCCCAGTCGCGAAAGCTGGTGGCCGCCGTCTTGGAAAGCCACAAGACGGCGGCCCAGAAGGTCCGCACGATCGACGTGTTCAACACCACGTCGTGGGCGCGGACCGACCTGGTCGTCCTCCCGCCCGGTTTGCCCTTGGCGGGTGGCGCGGTCAAGTCGACGGAGGGCGCGGCGGTTCCCTCGCAGCGCCTCTCGACGGGCGAGCTGGCCGTGCTGGCGGTGGACGTTCCGCCGCTCGGCGCGAAACGTCTCCTGTTCGGCGAGGGCGATCCCCAGCCAGCCGGCACGGCCAAGGCCGCGGGAGCGACGCTGGCTTGCGCAGGCGTTCGTTTGGAGGTCGACGCGGCAACCGGCGCGATCGCCCGGCTCGCGGCCGACGGGCTTGCAGGCAACCTGGTCGGCGACGACGCGGGCGCGGGGCTTAACGGCTACGTCTACGTGCCCAGCCGCGATCCGAAGGACGCGGTCCGCAGCGGCCCGGCCAAGATCACGGTCAGGGAGCCCGGCCCGCTGGTGGCGTCGCTCTGGATCGAGTGCGACGTGCCCGGCTGCCGGAAGCTCTCGCGGGAATTGCGGGTGGTCGACGGCCTGGATCGCGTGGACCTGGTCAACGTGGTCGACAAGGAGGACGTGCGGACCAAAGAGAGCGTCCATTTCGGCTTCGCCTTCAACGTGCCCGGCGGCGTGATGCGGATGGACGTGCCCTGGGCCGTCGTCCGCCCCGAGGCGGACCAGTTGCCCGGGGCGTGCAAGAACTACTTCTCCGTGGGGCGTTGGGTCGACGTCTCGAACGACGATTACGGCGTGACCTGGGCGACGG
>CAZDHR010000194.1:0-12962 GCA_964505295.1 uncultured Planctomycetaceae bacterium | reverse complement strand
TCGACAGCTCCGAGCAGGCCTTCAAGACGGCCGCCTCGATGGCCTTCCGCAACGTCTTCCAGCAGGCCAAGCCCGCACTGCTCGAGCCGATCGTGAAGATCGAGGTCACCGTGCCGGCCGATTTCGTGGGCGACGTCAACAGCGACATGTCGGGACGCCGCGGGCGCGTGCTGGGGATGGACTCCGCCGGCGGCGGTCTGCAAACCGTCACCGCCGAGGTGCCCTTGGCCGAGGTGACCACCTACGCCCGAAGCCTCTCCAGCCTCACCGGCGGACAAGGATCCTACACCCTCGAGTTCAGCCACTACGACGTCGTGCCGCCCAACGTCCAGCAGCACATCATCCAGCAGACGAAGCTGGAGGAAGAGGAGGAGTAGTCTTGCCAAAGCTGCCCCCTCCGACGGGCTGAAAACAGAAGCAGGTAGCTTGATTTTGGGGACCCTCGCGCCTACGATTCCGTACTCCCCGAGCAAACGGAATATACGCCCAGTGAACCCGAGCCGCCGATCCTCTGGTGCTTGCCCTTGTGCCGGTTGCCCGTGTCCGGTCTGAGACCGGACCGCCGCGCATCTCTCTCACCGTCCCGTTCCGTTTCGCTGCCGAGCCCGAGTCCTGCTGACGCTGCGCCGCGATCCTCCACCTCGCGACGCGGCCGGGAGTATGCTCCGATGGCCTCCGACTTCCGACTCAAGGATACCCTACCCGCCCTGACCGATCGCATCGTCAGCACCTACGCCGAGGTGGGGACGATCCACCACCTGGGCCATTGCCCGCTGCCCAACTACGAGACGGTCGTCTCGGCAACCGAGGACCTCAAGGAAATCCTCTACCCCGGCTATCGCCGCCGCGATCGCTTGCACCTGAGCAACGTCACGTACCACGTGGGCGACCTGATCGACCGGCTCCACGACCGGCTCACCTCGCAGATCGCCCGGGCGATGTGCCATGGCGCGGGCGACAACCTCCGGTGCAGCCCGCAACAACGGGCCGACTACGAGGCCCGGGGCGAGGCCAAGACCATGGAATTCCTCGAGCGGCTGCCCGAGCTGCGAAAGATCCTCGCCCTCGACGTCCAGGCGGCGTACGACGGCGATCCGGCCTGCAAATCGCTCGACGAGGTGATCTTCTGCTATCCCGGCCTGGAAGCGGTCACCGTCTATCGGCTCGCCCACCTCCTGCACGAGCTGGACGTGCCGCTCATCCCCCGGATGATGACCGAATGGGCCCACCGCCGCACGGGCATCGACGTCCACCCCGGCGCGAAGATCGGCAAGCACTTCTTCATCGACCACGGGACCGGCGTCGTCATCGGCGAGACGTGCGAGATCGGCGAGTGGGTCAAGCTCTACCAGGGCGTGACCCTCGGCGCGCTCAGCTTCCCCACCGACGCCGAAGGCAAGCTGATCCGCGGCAAGAAGCGGCACCCGACGATCGAAGACCGGGTGGTCATCTACGCCAACGCCACGATCCTCGGCGGCGACACGGTGATCGGCCACGATTCGGTGATCGGCTCCAGCGTCTGGCTCACCCGCCCGGTCGCCCCCCACACGACCGTCACCCTCGAAAAGCCCAAGCTCCGCATGCGCGGCGGCGCGGCCGACGAGCTTCGCCCCGAGGTGAACGCCCCCGAAACCTCTCGCCCCTCCGCCTAACCCGGAGTATCCACCCTTCATCGCGCGTCGTTCCCATGCTCGCGCATCGTCTCGCATCGTTCCCACGCTTTACGTAGGAACGCACCATTGGACGCTTCGCGTCTCTGCCACGCCCAATCCCTCCGCGCAATCCCCACAATCCGCCTCGCCCGCGACCAACCGTGTCGTGCAGCTCCGTTTCCCCCGCCTTCCGCGGTACGCACCCCCAGCCCTCCACGCGCCCGCCATCGCCGGGGCCCTTGTCACCCTGCCGTGAAACGACCATAATGCACTCTAGACGGGGCATGCCGCGACCGCTTCGCACGGGAGGGGAGTTGTCATGCCGCAAGAGCCCGAGGGCACGCGACCGAAGCTGTTTCTCAGCTACGGCCGGCTCGACGCGGCGGACCTGGCCGACCGCCTCTGCGTCGACCTGGCCGCGTATGGGTACGAAGTGTGGCGCGATACGCGCCAAATCCGCATGCAGGCGTGGCAGGATTCGGAGGACCAATACCAGGCGGGCCTCACACGGCTCTTGGATGCCCTGGAAGCAGCCCGGCGGGGCGAGGTGCGGTATCGCTCGTGGGAGCACGACCTGAGGCCGTGGGACTTCGCCCCGTTCCTCCACGAAAAGCGCCGTCGTTTCTGCGGGCGCGAGTGGCTCTTCGACGAGATCGACGCCTGGCGCGTGTCGAGCCGTGAGCCGGCGCTCTTATACACCCTCACCCTGGAAGGCAACCCGTAGGGTGCGTGCTTGCACGCACGCGCACTTGGCCCATAGAGAGTATACACGGGCGGCGTCACCCATTGCGTCGGGAGACCTTCGGTCGGCCTCTCGGCGGGATCGGGAGACCCGCGCCGAGCAAGGGGGTTCTTGGTAGGAGTGCAACGAATGACACGGTCCTCGAAGTTCATCCCCGTCGGCCGCGCCGCCGTGGGAGCTGCGATCGGCACGGCATGGCTGTGGTTGGCAGCGGCCGCCCTTTCGGCAGCGGAAGCGCCCGGCGATCTTGCGCAACACACGCCGCAGTTCGCTTGGCGGACGCTCCCTTCCGGCGAACCGTGGATCTACGACGGCGAGCTGCCGGTGGGCGCGTTCTACGCAGGCACCGAGCCGATGCGGAGCATCGCCAGGCCGATCTCGCTTCACGACCTCCGCCTGCTGCCCGGCGGGCCGGTGTTCATCCGGAAAGGCGAGGGCTGCGGGCCGCTTTGCCTCTCGTGGCGCAAGCACCTGATCTTCCAGATGGCGATCGACGCCCTGGACGTGGACCAGAGCGATCCCGAACGCCTGAAGCTCTACGTGAAGACGCACGACGTGGCGTTGCGTGCCGATCAGCCCAAGGAGCCGCCGTATCGCCCGAACAACGTGGTCGAGGAGGCCTGGCTGGAGCTGACCTATGATCGCGAGCTGCCGAGCTACGTGTTCGACGTGCGCACGCGCCTGACGCTACGGCCGGAAGGGCGCCGGACGATGCTCGCCCGCGACCTGCGCGGGCTGGAGTTCGGCGATCTGTTGCCCGACGGGGCCAACGACCGGTTCCCGCCGGCGGGGCACAAGAAGTTCCCCTGGCTGGTCTATCGCGGGCCTGACGGGCGGCTCACCAAGCTGGCGCAGACGCACCACTTGAACCAGGGTCACATCCAGTACGCGCCGGACGGTTTTCTGGCGTTTGCGGCCGAGGCGGATTACAACCCGGTGCTCCAGTTCGTCGGCCCCTCGGGCACGATCGCCCGGAGCGAAGTCTGCTGGGCGATGTACGACGTACACTTCAAACTGATCCGCGAGCGGCAGTTGGCCTTGCTCGACGCCGGCAAGCCGCTGGAAGTCCGGTTCCGCGTCTACTCCGTGCCCCAGGCGACGGCCAAGCGGTGGCTGGCGGAAGCCGAGCCGGACCCCGCGCTGGAGGAGCCGCAGTTCCGGGTGCCGGCTTTCTTCCCCGATCGGGTCAACCGGTTCGAGCCGTCGGATGAGTACCGCGTGCCGTCCGACCATTGGTTCTGGCGCAAGGGCGACGGCCACTGCCGGTGGGTCTGGGACGAGGGCTTTCGGAGCCAAGGCTCGCTGGCCATCCGCCGTCCGCCCGGCGAGGGCCAATCGGCGTGGCACTTCGATCTGATCGGCCCGGGCCACTTCCGAGGCTTCCGCCTCGACGGCCGATACCGCATCCGCGCCCGGGTCCGCACCGAAAACGTAACCGGCGGCGTGCGCCTGGCCTGGCAAGTCGTCTCACCGAAAGGCCCGGCCGAGTATTCGCAGGCCCTGGAAGGCACACACGATTGGACGCTCGTGGAGCTGGAGACCCCCGACGTCGGCCAGGCCCGCCAAGCGGCCGTGCGCCTCATCCAAGAGGGCGGCGGCCGGTGCTGGTTCGACGAGTTGGAGATCGTGCCGGTGCGATGATCAGATGGCCACCGTGATGCCGTAGAGCTGGGCAAAGCGGCGGAGTTGTCTTCCGTAGTTGCCGTAGAAGATAACGTTGTGGTGGCCCTTGGCGTCGCAGACGTCGTCGTGCTCGTTGATCGTGAAGGCGACGTTCGTGCGGCAGCCGCCGACCGGGGGCATCTCGTACCACTTGGCGACCGTGCCCGTGTAGATGTACAACTGGGGCTTCTCGCCGGGCTTCCTGGGCGGGTAGTAGTGGGCCATCGTCACCTCTTCCCCTTCGCGCCAAAGGACTTGCGGGACGCACGTCGGGTCGTTGGTGTGGGGGTAGTTGCGCAGGAGGTACGGCTCCTGGGGCCCGGTCGTGCCGAAGAGCTTCGAGGCCGACGTGCAGTGCGAGGCGAAGAAGTGGTTGCGCTCGGTGTCGTAGCAGGGGTTTGCCTGAAAGCCCGGGCGGTCGAAGAGATACTGGGCCAGCATCAGGGTGAGCGTGGCCGCGAGGTCGTTCTCACAGCCGGCGGGGATTCCCTGGTCGCGGAGCGTCATGAAGCTCATGCAGGGCATGAACTCGCCGCGGCGGAGGCAGTCGATCATGATTGCGTCGGCCTGCTCGACTTCCAAGAGGCGCTGGCAGGCGAAGTGGACCTTGGCGGCGGTGAGGATCTCGGGGTTGGCCGGCTCAAGGATCTGCTTGGCCCCTTCGCGATAACTCTGGGCGAGCCGCTTGACCGCGTCGCTGATTTCCGTGCCCGTCACTTCGTCGACGAACCGCTTGAGCGGGAGACGACGGACCTTGGTGCCCAGCGGTGCGACGGTCGCCTCGGCCGGCTCGGCCGCGCCGGCGATGCTGAGAATGCGGCTTGTGCGCATGCGCCAGGCCGTGTGGATCATGCGCATGGCGTACTCGACGCTTTCCAGGTTGTCGAGGGTCTGAATGAAGCACAGGCCGGGCCGCTGATACTTCTTGACCGAGCCGTGGTGCACGCCGAGCGTGGAGAAGACGATGGTCGGGATCTGGAGCATCGGGGTTTGGCCCGCGGCTGCCTCTTTGGGCGTAAGCGCCGCGAGGATGCGCTCGAGCTGCCGGAACGTCGGGTTGTGGAGAGGGACGAGCAGCAGTCCGTCCGGTTTAGACTTCTGCGCTTCGGCCAGGAACTGCGTGACGCTCTCGTCGGAGTAGAGCGGCGTCTGGTCGACCAGGATCCGCATGCCCAGCTTCTCCTCGATCTCCGCAAGCCGCTTCGTATACTGCGCTTGGCGTCCCTCGGCGTCGAAGTCGTTTCCGGGCCAACTCCACCAGGCACCGGGAGCGCGGAGGGTGTCGGACGGTGGATAGAGGAAGGCTGCCCGCACGGTGGCCGGCTCGTGCTTCGCGTTCGCTATGGGCGCCTCGCCCGCTGCCGCGAGACTGGCATAATGAAGTGTGATGCCCCCGGCGGCGGTACCGACCGCGCCGAGGAACGAGCGTCGGCAGCAGCCGCACCCGAGTTTGTGCATGGCCTTAGGCGGGCGATTTGGGTCTTTCATGGGACGTACTCCCTGGGGACGAGCGCGATTTGGGTGGCACTGCTGGCTTGCCCAGCAGTGATTTCCGAGCGAATCTGCCCAGCACTGCTGGGCGAGCCAGCAGTGCCACCCTTTTCGACGGGCCGCTGAGCCGCTGTCAAACCGGATTCTAACGGCCCACCCTGGCGGCAACAACGTGGTGGGCATGGCGGCGCTGGCGGGCACTGGCGCAGGTAGCGCCTCGCCCCAAATGGCCTTGCGGCCGCTACGGGCGCGTCGGCGCCGGCGGAGGTATGGGGCGGCCCCGGCCCGAGAGCGCTTAAGTCGTTGATTCCCAGCGATTTATCGGACCGAATCTCGTCCCGAAAAATCCCCATGTTCACCTCGCGAAACGTCACCGGAATCGCTAGAATGTAGGTTTGCGACAGACGTTTCGGCGTAGCCCGTTTCTCGCTCCTTTCAGGACGCTGCTGCCGTGGTGAATGGAGTCGTCGAGATTCCCCTCCCGTTGGGGGGAACCGGTCGTGGTTGCGGTCCTGCCAACCGCAAAGACCGTGCGACTGCGCCGCGGGTTTTCGTGGCCGGCCCGGAAAACCGGCTCGTTCCGCTGGCCGTCGAGTCGGTGCTGAGCGACGCGGACGACGGGTACAACCCGGTCGTCTTCTACGGGCGGTCGGGGACGGGCAAGTCGCACCTCGCCCTCGGTCTGGCGACTGCCTGGAAGGCCCGGTTTCGCGGCCGGCCGGTGGCCTACGTCACCGCGCCCGACTTCGCCCGGCAACTGACCGACGCGATCCAGACCAAAACCGTCGAGGACTTCGCCGCCCGTTATCGGCGAGTGTCGCTCTTGGTCTTTGAAGACGTTGATTATCTGGTGGATAAACGATCGGCACAACAAGAGTTGCTCTTCACTTTCGATGCCCTCGCGAACGCCGGGAGCCGGCTCGTTTTGACGTCGCGCAGCTTGCCTGCAAAGCTGCCGGGAACGCTGCCCGGCTTGCGGGCGCGTCTGGCCAGCGGCTTGACGGTCCCGCTGGCCCCACCGGGGCGCGAGGCGCGGCTTGTGGTGCTGCGGGAGCTTGCCCGGAGCATGGCAATCGGGCTCGCGGGCGCAGCCGCAGGAGTGCTGGCCGAGGGTTTGAGCACAACGGTGCCTCAGCTATCGGGCGCGCTCCGGGAGCTTGCCGGCCCTGCGGTGGCGCCGATTGATGTCGAGGCGGCCCGGCGCTATGTGGCTGGCCGCAACGGGTCCCCAGAGCCTTCCACGCACCAGATCGCGTTGACCACAGCCCGCTACTTCGCGCTCCCACTGGCCGAACTGAAGAGCGCGTCGCGGCTGCGGCGCGTGGCCACGGCCCGGGCCGTGGCCATATATCTCGCTCGGGCCCTGACCGCCAAGAGTCTTCTGGAGATTGGGCGCTACTTCGGCGGCCGCGATCACACGACGGTCTCATACAGTTGTCACGTCACCGAGGAGCGTCTGGAGACGGACCCGGAAGTTCGCCAAGCCGTACTCATGTTACAGGAGACCTTGAAGAACCGATGACCTACGACGAATCGTCGCCGTGGAGAACTCGTCTCTGGGCCGTCGGCGGCCGTTCGCCGGGCTGGAGACGATCGACAACCGTCGCGTGGCCGCCGCGGCACGGCTTTTGACCGACGGCCAGCCGACTTCCGCTCGACCATCGTTCGACACGTTTTCCCCATCCCAATCTCCACATCGTCAGGGCCGAACCACAACGCCCATAGGCATTTGAGACGAGCGGGCCGTATCGATCGACATTCCCGCCCGGCACACGAACATAGCAATAGTTTAAGAATCCTTCTATGAAATAAGGATGTCCGCCAACCGAACGGCACGGGGCTACTGGCCTGGTGACGACCGACAACGAGAACCTGGGAGAAATGGGACGGACCAATGAAACTCACCTGCGATCGTGAAAAGCTGGCACATGCGTTCCAAACGGCCGCCAGCGTGGTACCGGCGCGTAGTACGAAGCCGATCCTGGAAAACGCCAAGCTCGAGGTAACCTCCGAAAACGCGACGCTCATGGCGACGGATCTGGAACTCGGCATTCGGATCGAGGTGCTCGGCTTCGAGGTGGAAGCGTCCGGCGACGTGGTGCTCCCGATCCGGCGGTTCGGCTCCATTCTGCGCGAGAGCTCGGACACGAAGCTTCACATCGAGTGCGACGGGAATCGCACGCTCGTCCGGGGGGATCAAAGCGAGTGGCAGTTGCCGACCCAAAACCCCGATGAGTTTCCCACGGTGAGTCGCTTTGAGTCGGAGCGTTACCATCAAATCCCGGCTCGGCTGTTCCGGGAGTTGGTTCACCGGACAATCTTTGCCACCGATATGGAAAGCAGCCGGTATGCCTTGGGGGGCGTGCTGATCGAGTTGACGTCCAAGGGAGTGCTTGGCGTGGCGACGGACGGTCGCCGGCTGGCCAGGCAGGAAGGGCCGGCCGAAGCGGTGGGCGGGCACGAGACCGTGGACAACACGGTGATCCCGACGCGGGCGATGCAGCTTATAGAACGGGCGCTGGTGGACAACGACGAACAGATCCAGTTGGCCGTCGACGAGAACCAGGTGTTGGTGAAGAGCCAGCGGACCACGATCTACACGCGGTTGGTGGAAGGACGCTATCCCAAGTGGCGTGACGTGTTTCCCAAGCAATCCGGCGAGGTCACACTTGATATGACCGTAGGCCCGTTCTATTCCGCCGTGCGCCAGGCGGCAATCGTGACGACTGAGGAGCGGCGCGGCGTCGATTTCACCTTTGGCGACGGCAAGATCGTGCTGGCCGGACACGGCGCGGAGATGGGAGAGTCGCACGTCGAACTGCCCGTGGCCTACGAGGGCTCGGCAATCCAAGTGAAGTTGGATCCCCGCTTCGTGGGTGATTTTCTGAAAGTCCTGGATCCCGAGCAGACGTTCACCCTGAAGCTGCGCGACGGGGAGAGTGCGGTCGTGTGTCAGACCGACGACGGCTACGCCTACGTCATCATGCCTCTGTCGCGAGGTGGCTAGGGTGTTGCACGGTCGTGGCGGCCACACGCTCCGTGCATGTTGTGGGGTACGTTTTTAACGTGCGCCCCGTTATGAATCCACGTAAAGAATTGAGAGTCGGCCCATGGCACGTGGTCCGGAAGCGATCGGGGACGTTTTGGGCCAGTTGATGGCCCGGCGGGGGTTCGCCGGCGTGCGCAGGGCCGCGACGTGCGAGGAAGCGTGGCGCCAGGCCGCGGGCGAGCTGGCGGCCGAACATAGCCGAGTCGGGGCGGTCCGGCGCGGAACGCTCGAAGTCCTGGTGGGCAACTCGACGTTGCTGCAGGAACTCATGTTCCAGAAGCAAACGCTGCTCGAAACGCTGGGCGAGCTGTTGCCCGACGAGAAAATCCGAGACCTTCGCTTCCACGTCGGAGTCATTGAGTAATCTGTGATGCATTTACCCATACCATAGCAGGGAACATGTCGAACGACGCCGATTCAGCCTCTCCCATCAGTCCGGAACCGGATACCTCGCAACCACCAACGTCGCCGACAGGCGATGATCTTGCCGAGTACCGCAAGGTCGAGACCGAGTATAGCGCCGATCAACTCGAGCACCTGAGCGACCTAGAGCACGTCCGGCAACGGCCGAGCATGTACGTCGCCGACACGGCCGCCCGCGGGCTCCACCATCTCGTTTACGAGGTCGTCGACAATTCAATCGATGAGGCCATGGCGGGCTACGCCAGCGAGATTAGCGTCCGCATCAATAACGACGGCTCGGTGAGTATTGAGGACGACGGCCGTGGCATCCCCGTCGAAGAACACTCCGACCTGGGCTGCTCGACCCTCCAAGGCGTGATGACCGTGCTCAAGTTCGGCGGGAAATTCCATAAGGGAGCGTACCAGACCTCCGGCGGTCTCCACGGCGTAGGCGTCACCGTGGTCAACTTCCTCTCCGAGTGGTGTGAGGTGGAAGTCCGGCGCGACGGCCACGTCTACCAGCAGGAATACGAGCGCGGCGTGCCTACTGCCGAAGTCGCCCGAATCGGAACCACCGACCGCATGGGCACCAAGACCACGTTCAAGCCGGACCCGCAGATCTTTCCGATCACGCAGTTTAACTACGGGCTCCTTTACCGGCGCCTCCAGGAGTTGGCCTTTCTTAACCGCGGGGTGAAGATCGTCTTCTTCGACGAGCGGACCGACGACGGCGAAACGTTTCAGTACGACCGGGGCATCCTCGAGTTCATCGAGCACCTCAACCGGGCCAGCGAACCCGCCCATCCCGAGATCATCTACATTGCCGCCGAGCACGAAGGCGTCGGCATGGAGATCGCGCTGCAGTACTCCAGCGAGTTCACCGAGAACCTCCATTCCTACGTGAACAACATTTGCACCACCGAGGGTGGGACCCACGTCTCCGGGTTCCGGGCGGCGCTGACTCGGTCGCTCAACAGCTACGGTAAGAAGTCGGGCATGTTCAAGGTCCTTACGCCGAGCGGCGATGACTTCCGTGAGGGCTTGACCGCCGTGGTCTCGCTCCGTGTCCCCAACCCGCAATTTGAAGGCCAAACGAAAACCAAGCTGGGGAACAGCGAAATCGAGGGCATCGTGCAGTCGACCGTGGGCGATTCCCTCAGCCGTTTCCTGGAGGAAAACCCCAAGACGGCCCGCGTGATCGTCCAGAAGGGCATGCTCGCGGCCGAGGCCCGAGAAAGCGCCCGCAAGGCCCGCCTGCTCGTCCGCGAGCGCAAAGGCGCGCTGAGCGGCGGGGGGTTGCCCGGCAAGCTCCGCGACTGCACCAGCCGCGAGGTCGAGCGCTGCGAGCTCTATCTTGTGGAGGGCGATTCGGCCGGTGGCAGCGCCGAGGGCGGACGGATGCGGGAATACCAGGCGATCCTCCCCCTGCGCGGGAAGATCATCAACGCCTACAAGTCGCGCGACGACAAGGTGCTGGCCAACGAGGAGGTCCGCAGCATCATCTCCGCCGTCGGGTCCGGCATTGGCGCCGAGGTCGACCTCAGCAAACGGCGTTACGGCAAGATCATCATCATGACTGACGCCGACGTTGACGGCTCCCACATCCGCACCCTGCTCTTGACGTTCTTCTATCGGCAGATGTACGACCTGGTCAAAGGCGGCTACGTCTACGTGGCCCAGCCGCCCCTGTTCCGCGTCCGCCGCAAGAAGCAGATCTCCTACATCCAGACGGAAGAAGAGATGAAGGCGCAGCTCTTGGAGCTCGGGCTGAGCGACGCCGAGTTCGACCCGGGCGACGGCAGGGTGATCAAGGGCCGCTCCATGGAGCGTCTCTGCCGCACGCTGGCCGCGCTGGAGGATTCGCTTTTTTCCCTCGAACGACGTGGCGTCAGCCTCCGCGCCCATGCCGCCCGGCAGGAAGCCGCCTCGGGCAAGCTGCCCGTCTATCACGTCTTCGTCGGACACCAGGAGCACTGGTTCCCTACGCGACGCAGTCTCGACCAGTTCCTCGCCGAGCAGCAAGAGGCGAGCGGAGGCGAGCTGAAGGTGGCCAACGGCACGCCCGACGAGGCCGAGGGCGGCGAGAATGGCCAGCAGGCCGTCCGTCTGCGGATCGTCGAGCTGCACGAGGTCCGCTCGATCAACAACCAGTTGGCCGACCTCCGCGAGATGGGCTTCGAGATCGACAGCCTGATACCGCAAGAGCGAACCGGTGTGCAGGAGCCCCGCTACAAGCTCCGCCGCGGCGACACCGTGACCGGCCTGGACGACCTCCGGGGCCTCTTGCCGGCCATCCGAGCCGCTGGCGAAAAGGGTCTCCAAATCACCCGCTTCAAAGGCCTAGGCGAAATGAACGCGGAAGAGCTCCGCCAAACCACTCTCGACCCCGAGAACCGCACCCTCCTTCAAATCACCATGGAAGACGCGTCCTCCGCCGACGACCTCTTCCGAATCCTCATGGGCGACAAAGTCGAACCCCGGCGGGAGTTTATTGAGAAGCACGCGCTGGAAGCGAGGAACCTGGACGTTTAGCCTCTTCTCGGCTTTCAGGCGAACCCGCTCGTTGCTGCTCTCGGCCACCCAACTGCGGCTGTACGTCACGGCATACCGGGACAGAGCAACGACGTGGCGGATAGTTGTGTTTACCCTGCTACTGACATGGTTCACGGACGGCAGCTCGACAACCGGAGCACCCTGACTACTGCGGTGAATCCAACTTGAGCCGGGTGATGAACTCGACACACTCGGCCATTTCCGGCAAGTTGTCCGCAAAGTCGTAGGAATACTCCAGCCCGATCAGCGTCGGTTGGATGGCGTGGCGGCGAATCTCTTGGAGCAGTTCCCCGAACTCCGCCTTGCCCGTTCCCCAGGGAACGTCGTGCCCTTCCGGCGAGAGTTCGTCGAGGTCGTGGGGTTGAATCGTGATGAGCCGATCACCCAGTTTTCGGATTCCTTCAAGGGGATCGACGCCAGATCGGATCCAATAGCCCGTATCGGGGCATGCGCCGACTCGTTTGCTCCGGCCCTTGCAGACATCGAGAATCCCCTCCGGTCGCCAATAGACGGGAGATTGATCGGGGCCGTGATTGTGAATGCCGAGCTTGATGTCGTACTCGTCGCAAAAGCGCTCGATCACGTCGAGCGAGTCCGGCGGTGGTTCGGAGATGAAGGTCTTGATTCCCATCTTTCGGCCGAACTCGAACACGTTGCGGCAACCTGCCTCATCGCCTGGGATTTGCGCATAGAAACACGTCGGCATCCGAACACCGGCCGCGTCCATTTTCAGGCGGATTTGCGTCAGTTCCTCGTCGGAGAGGTTGCAGTCGAAGTTCTTCGGAATCTCCTTGCTCACCTTCTGAAAGCTCAACCCGCCGACGTAGGACAGGCCAAGCTCACGGGTCTTGTCGATACCTTCAAACAGCGTGTATTGGTGCAATCCCCACATGGTCACGCCGAATTTCCAGCCAAGCCTTTCCCAAGCGACGACGGTGGGAGTCAGTCGGTTGCTGGGCGTCGTGGAGCCGCCAATGTCTCCCATGATGAATTGGATGGCCCCCAGGTAGAATTCCAGGATCTTGGGATTCATGAAGTCCTGAGGGCTGTGGCCGATCGTACAATAGACGACGCGGCCGCGACCGTAGTTTCGCGTCCAGGCCAGCGCGTAATCCTCGTCGGCCCGCTCGACGCCGGGGTGTGTGCCTTTGGGCGGAAGCGCCGTCTTGGCCGTGTCGATGCTGAAGAGTACGTGAACTCGGTCTCGCGAATAGGGGCCGCGCACCCGAAAAAACTCACTAACGTGCTCGAAGCCTTTGCCGCCGAAGGGTTGGGTGAGCGGATGGTCCGGTGAATCGAGCTTGACGACGACGCGTTCGTCCTGCGCCAGATGAGCCGCGCCGCGTCCGCCGATCATGTGCCCGAATTCCGGCCAGGTTTCTTTGGCTCCCTTTTCGAAATCGGTAAATGC
>CAZDHR010000193.1:0-12967 GCA_964505295.1 uncultured Planctomycetaceae bacterium | reverse complement strand
AGCCGTGGTACTGATAGGGCTGGAGTTGCGGGTACTTCTCCTTGTAGTTGTCGGCGAGGATCTGGATCTCCATGCCTGCGAACGCGGGGTTGCCCTTCAGGGGCGTGCGGATCCCGACGCCGTTGTTACCCATCGGCGGCATCTTGAACTCGAAGCGGAAGATGAAGTCGGCGTACTCCTTGGCGGTGAAGATATTCCCGCCGGGCTCGCAGGTCATCACGCCGTCGGCGACCTTGTACCCCTTGGTGTTTCCCTGCCAGCCGTCGAGGTTTTTGCCGTTGAACAGGCTGGTGAAGCCTTGCTCGGTTTCCTCCTGCGAGATACCCTCGGCCGACGGTTGGGCTTCGGCCGCGGTCCCCACGTTCGTGCTCAACACAAAGACCGCGATGACAAGAGAACAAAGACGCATGGCTGCTTTCTCCTATGCCTACGGTTTGTGGGTTTGCCGCTGTAGTCGTACCGTTCCGCCGATCAACCGCATCGAGCGATTGGGAGCTTCAAGCTACTGTTGTGTTTCTTCCAATACCTGCCGAATCATCGGTAGCAAGGCGGGCACGTCTTCGGTGACCGTCTTCCACACCACCTCGAAGTTCACATTGACGTAATCGTGGATCAACTTGTCACGGATGCCGGCCATGGGCCGCCAGGGGACCTGCGGATGGCGCTCACGCACGTCTTGAGGGATCCGTTTCGTTGCCTCGCCGACGATCTCCAGCGCTCGCACCACGGCGTAGACCGTCCTGTCATCTTCCCGGAAAGCCTCGTACTCCATCCCTTCCACGAAGGCCAACGCCTTCTGAGCGGCCTCGCAAATGTCTCCGAGATAATCGCGATAATCGCGGCGCTGGTTCATACCGGCTCGACCTCCGCGAACACTCGTTGCGCGACGTTGGGCTTGAGGGCTTCCGCCATCACCAAATCCACGCGGATGCCGAGCAAGTCGCTAAGGTAGTTCTCCAGCTCGATGAATCGGATCAATCCCGGCGTCCGGTGAAAACGGACCAGGACGTCGAGATCACTGGTCGGGCCGGCCTCGCGGCGGACGTACGACCCGAAAAGCCCCAACGAGGCGACGCCATACCGCTCCTCGAGCAGCGGCAGTTGCTGCCGGAGGATCTCTCGAAATCGGCCCAAATCGTGTTCTTCTGCCATCACGTTGACCCCCCGCTATTCTACGGCACGCTCAGCCCAGACACAATCACCGTCGTGCCGAATAGAGGCTCTGGTCGAGAATCACGGCGACCGATCGCCCCGACGCCCCGCGCCGGCCCGCCCGCCGATTGTGCCCGGGATGTACCCCGGCGGTCAGCGATCCGCTTTCGCCGGCTTGGTGGTTTCCTGCCGCCCCATCCGGCGGACCTCTTGGCGGGTCTTCATCGAGCAGAGCCGCCGAGGGCACGTCCAGCATCACGGCTCTCGCAAGCCGGGAGTGCCGCCGGATCGATCCGCCGGAGCGTTTGGCTACGAGGCGGCTTCTGGCGGAAGCTGGAAACGCCCCGCAACGATCCCCGGGACGGTGATATCCTCATCGAGCTCTTCCCACCGCAGCGCGTAACCGTCCAACTCGACGCTCACTTTCTGAAGCATTTCATCCGATGCGTCCTTGAGGCGTTTGAAGCGGCCGGCAGGAAAGGCCACGATCCGTCCATCGCTCAACTCCAGGAAGACCATGCGCCCCTCAACCCAGGCACGAAGCGCGGCAGGCTCGGTCGCCGCCACGCGATTATCGGTTCTGGTCGGCAACCGCATCGGCCCCGTCCTCCCTCGCAACTCTGGTCCGCCGCCCAAGGATCAACCGGAAAGCGCGACTATTGTGCTCAGAATCCACGCCCTGAGTCAACGGAGCCTCTCTGCCGACTTGTCGCCGCCCATCCGGCGGACCTCTTCGCTGGTCTTGATCGAGCAGCACTTCGGCCCGCACATGCTACAGTAGCTATTTGAGGTCCAGATGCTTCACTGGCACGAGCCTGTGTCCGAACATGTCCACAGCGGCTTGTGATTGTTCCAGCACGATGTAGCCGATCAGAGGCTCGTACTTGCCCTCGTGGGGTTCCATGTCCACAAAGAGCACCTCGGTTGCGATCGCCCGGAACCCTTCGATCTGGACCTGAACCGGGGCACACACTATGCCGCTTACCGTCTGCTGATTGGCCAATTCCAGCTCGACGGCTCCGAACTCGCGCAAATCCCCCAGGCGGGGCCTCCACGCCGCCGGCAGCGTCATGTGCGAGGCCCCCGTGTCGACCAATGCGTCGCAGAGGATGCTCTTGTCCGGATCCAGCAAGTTGGCTACGCGGACCGACGCCGCGATTCTTCCCATCTGCGTGCCTCCCTCCAAGCCCGCCACAAGTATACCGCACCCCCCGTTGGTGCTCAAGTGCCAAGACGTCTGTCGCATCCGTGCGAACGTCCAAGGTCACCCGCCCGGCGATCGTGCCCGGAACGCACCTTGGCGGTCAGCGGTCCGTGTTCACCGAATTGGTGGTTTCCCGCCGCCCCATCCGGCGGACCTCTTCGCTGGTCTTCATCGAGCAGAACTTCGGCCCGCACATGCTACAGTAGCGGTGGCCTTCGGCGTCGGCCTCGGGGAGCGACTCTTCGTGCATGCGCCGGGCGGTTTCGGGATCGAGGGCCAGGCGGAACTGCTCCTCCCAGTCGAACGTGAATCGGGCCTTGGAGAGGGCGTCGTCGTGGTCCCGGGCGCCGGGTCGGTGCCGGGCCAGGTCGGCGGCGTGGGCGGCGATCTTGTAGGCGATCACGCCCTGGCGCACGTCGTCCAGGTTCGGCAGGCCGAGGTGCTCTTTGGGCGTCACGTAGCAGAGCATGGCCGCCCCGTGCCAGGCGGCCATTGCCGCCCCGATCGCGCTGGTGATGTGGTCGTAGCCGGGGGCGACGTCGGTCACGACCGGGCCGAGCACGTAGAAGGGCGCTTCGCCGCAGAGCTCCATCTCCCGCTTCACGTTCATCTCGATCTGGTCCATGGGGATGTGGCCCGGCCCCTCGATCATCACCTGGCAGCCCAGCTCCTGCGCCCGCCGGGCGAGCCGGCCCATCACCTCCAGCTCGGCGAACTGGGCTTCGTCGCTGGCGTCGGCGATCGAGCCGGGCCGCAGCCCGTCGCCCAGGCTCCAGGTGACGTCGTAGCGGCGCATGATCGCGCAGAGGTCGTCGAAGTGGGTGAACAGCGGGTTCTCCTCGCCGTGGGCCGTCATCCACTTGGCCACCAGCGAGCCGCCGCGGCTGACGATGCCCGTCAGCCGCTTGTCCGCCAGCGGCACGTGCTCCCGCAGCAGGGCACAATGGACGGTCATGTAATCGACGCCCTGCCGGGCCTGGTGCTCGACCACGTCGAGGAAGTCCTGCGGCTTCATGTCGCAGATATCGTCGAGCTGCTGGGCCAACTGATAGATGGGCACCGTGCCGACCGGCACGGAAACCGCGTCGATGATCCGCTGGCGGATCCGGTCGATCTGGGGGCCCGTCGATAGGTCCATCACCGTGTCGGCCCCGTAGCGGATCGCGCAGTGCACCTTCTCCAGCTCGCACTGGCTGTCGCTCAATAAGGGCGAGTTGCCCAGGTTGGCGTTGATCTTCGTGCGCGCGGCAATGCCGATCCCGATCGGCCGGAGCCCCTTCTCGACGTGGACCTGGTTGGCCGGGATGACCATCCGGCCCCGGGCGACCTCGGCGCGGACCGCCTCCGCGTCGAGCCGTTCGCTCTCGGCAACGGCCTTCATCTCGGGCGTGACGACGCCGGTCCGGGCATGTTCGAGCTGGGTCATCCTGGAAAATAACTCCGTGCTGGCACGCGGCTTCGGCAGGCGAACCCGGGAGCCCGCAAACGTCGACGCTCGGCTCCCGGCCCGCAAACGTCATCCTACCACTCCGTAGCAGGTTGTCAATCGGCCCGAAACGGCGGCGGGTTCCTCGGGCATAATCCCGCGAGTTGGGAAAGGCCCCATCACTCTGGTTCCCAAGCTCCAGCTTGGGAACCGGCCTCCGCGAAGCTCCGCTTCCGACGGTTGACGATACGCCCGGCAACCGCTCATAATCCAGCCGTTATCCCTTGCGATCCGCCGCGCTGCTCTGGTTGGCTGCTCTGGTTCCCAAGCCGGAGCTTGGGAACGAGGCGGGCGAGAGGTGCGTTGGAGCCTGGGGGCGAGACGTGCGTGGGAACGAGGCGAACTGACAATCCGTAGCGGAGGGATCCCGTGATGAAGAACGTTTGGCTTGCTCTGACATTGTTTCTCGCAATCCCCGCGGTTCTTGCTGTGACGCAGGGCGTTGCGGCGGAGCCTGTTGGCTGCTTCGTCGCAACGGACGGCAACGACGCCTGGTCGGGCAAGCTCGCCGAGCCGAACGCCGAGAAGACCGACGGCCCCCTGGCCACGCTCGCCCGCGCAAGAGACGAGATCCGCAAGCAGAAAGCCGCCGGCGCGGCCGGGCGCGGATTCACGGTCTCCGTGCGTGCCGGCGTCTACTGCCTCGATAAGACCTTCACCCTCACGGCCGAAGACGCCGGCACGGCCGACGCGCCAATTCGTTACCAGGCCTACCCGGGCGAGACGCCGATCCTCGTGGGCGGGCGCCGCGTCACCGGCTTCACCCGGCACCAGGGCGAGATCCTCAAGGCCGACGTGGGCGCCCAGGGTTTCCGCGGCGTCTACTTCCGGCAGCTCCTGTTCGACGGCCGGCGCCAGCACCTGGCACGCTTCCCCAACTACGACCCCGAAAACCCCTACGCCGGCGGATGGTCCTACGTAGACGGCAAGCCGATCCCGATGTACGCCCAAATTCCGGGCGAGGACCGGCGCACGCTGGTGGTCAGGCCGGACGACCTGCACGATTGGGCCCGGGTGACGGAGGGCGAGGTGCTCGTCTTCCCCCGCTACAACTGGTGGAACAACGTCCTCCGCATTGGCTCCCTGGACCGCGACACCCGCGTGATGAAGCTGGCCGGCGACGCCTCGTACTTCATCCGGCCCGGCGATCGCTACTTCGTGCGCAACCTGTTCGAGGAGCTCGACGCGCCCGGCGAGTGGTACCTTGATCGCGACACCTGGACGCTCTACTTCTGGCCGCCGTCGCCGATCGACGAGGCCGCCGTCTACGCCCCGACGCTCCAAACCGTGGTCAAGATGGCCGGCGCTTCGCACGTCACGCTGCGAGGGTTCACGATCGAGTGCTGCGAAGGGACGGCCGTCGAGATCGTCGACTCGACGGATTGCCGCATCGTCGGCTCGACGGTCCGCAACGTCGGCGGCCGCTGCACCAGCGGGATCGCCGCGGTGAGCGTGTCGGGCGGCCGTCGCGTCGGCGTGGTGGGCTGCGACGTCTACCAGGTTGGCAGCCACGCCATCCGCCTCAGCGGCGGCGACCGCAAGACCCTCACGCCCGGCGATCACTACGCCGAGAACAACTACATCCACCACACGGGCGTCTTCTACAAGCAGGGCGTGGGCGTGCAGCTTGGCGGGGTGGGGAACCGGGCGTCGCACAACCTGATCCACGACTGCCCGCGGTTCGGCGTCCTCTACGGCGGCAACGACCAGGTGATCGAGTGGAACCACATCCGCCACGTCGACCTGGAGACGGCCGACACCGGGGCCACGTACAGCGGCGGGCGCGACTGGCTCTCGCCCCGCGGTACCGTGATCCGCTACAACTACATCCACGACGTGTTCGGCTTCGGCAAGCACGAAGGCCGCTGGACCACCCCGCACTACTGCTGGGGCATCTACCTCGACGACAACTCGGCCGAGGTGCACGTCGTCGGCAACGTCGTCGTCCGGGCGCTGCGGGGGCTGCTGCACTTCCACTGCGCCCGCGACAACCTCGTCGAGAACAACATCTTCGTCGACGGGCAGTTGCAGCAGATCGAGATGAACGGCTGGAACGACTACTCCAAGTTCCTCGACCAGATGGGGCCGGCGTACGAAGCGCACATCAACCTGCCCGCCTGGAAGAAGTATCCCGGTTTGCAGCAAGGCGGACATCCCAAGGAGGCGGTGCCGATGGGTGGAAACCGCATCCGGCGGAACATCGTCTACTACCACAACCCGGACGCGATGCTCTACAAGCACCGCCGGTTGCGGTTCGACCATTTCGAGTGCGACCAGAACCTGGTCTACCACTTCGGCCACCCGCTCCTGGCGAGTCTCCCCGACGTGCCGCCGGAAAAGCAGTGGACCGAATGGCAGAAACTCGGCTTCGACCGCGATTCGCTCGTGGCCGACCCGCGCTTCGTCGATCCGGACAACGACGATTACCGGCTCAAGCCCGACTCGCCGGCGCTCAAGCTCGGCTTCGAGCCGATCCCGATGGAGAAGATCGGGCCGTACGAGTCGCCGGACCGGGCAAGCTGGCCGATCGTCGAGGCGCCGGGCGCCCGCGAAGCGGGCTTCGTTCGGGCGACGCTGGAGCACCGGGCGCCGTAGAATCGGGCTTGCGAACGACTCGGATCGGGCATTCTTGACTGGGGGAGCGAGACCTATGCAACGCCTGTCGTGCTGTTGTGCCGTCGGAGTGGTCTGTTGGGCATCGATCGTTGGATGGAGTGCTGGCCTTCACGGAATGGAGCGGGAGGAAGGGGCGTGTGCCGAGAACCCCGCGCGGCCCCGCGCGCGGGAGCTGGGTATTCGCGTCGGCATCTTGACGCCGGGGGCGAACAATGCCATTACCGACGTACCCGACGTGCTCGTGGGCCACTGCACCGTATGGTCGGGCGACGACGTGCGGACCGGCGTGACGGCCATCCTACCGCACGGCGGGAACGTGTTTCAAAAGAAGGTGCCCGCGGCCATCGTGGTGGGGAACGGGTTCGGCAAGCTCGTGGGGATCTCACAGGTCGAAGAACTGGGAAACCTGGAGACCCCGATCGTGCTGACCACCACGCTCTCCGTATTCACGGCGGCCGATGCGGTGATCGACCACACGCTCCAGCAGGAGGGGAACGAAGACGTCGTGTCGATCAATCCGGTGGTGGGCGAGACGAACGACGGCTACCTGAACGACATCCGGGGCCGCCACGTGCGCCGCGAGCACGTGCTGGCGGCGATCCGCACGGCCCGGCCGGGCGCGGTCGAGGATGGGGCCGTGGGGGCGGGGACCGGCACGCGATGCTTCGGGTTCAAGGGCGGGATCGGCACGGCGTCGCGCAAGCTGCCCGAGGCGGCAGGAGCGTTTACCGTCGGTGTGCTCGTGCAAACCAACTTTGGCGGCGTGCTCACGGTCGACGGCGCCCCGGTGGGCGAGGAGCTGGGGCGATACTATCTTCGGGAACTGGTCGAGGCCGACGAGCCCGAGCACGGCTCCTGCATGATCGTCGTGGCCACCGACGCCCCGCTCGACGCCCGCCCGCTCAAGCGGCTGGCCCGGCGTGCCCTGTTCGGGCTGGCGGCCACCGGCTCGTCCATGTCGCACGGAAGCGGCGACTACGTGATCGCCTTCTCCACGGCGGAGGGGCTTCGCGTACCGTGCTCGGGCGGGCCGCGCGAACGACACGTGACCGTGCTCGACGACCGGGCCCTGTCGCCGCTGTTTCAGGCGGTCCGGGAGGCGACCGAAGAAGCAATTCTCAACAGCCTGTTTCGGGCGAAAAGTGTGACCGGCTTCCGAGGTCGCACGGCCGAGGCCCTCCCGATCGATCGCGTGGTGGAGATCTGCCGCCGCGATGGCGTGATCCGCAAACGGGGGTATTGAACGGGCGCGGTCCCCCGGGAGGCTGGCAGGTTGCGGCTGGGTCACCCGGTAGATTCCCGGGCGAAAACTTGCTACGCTTGTTGGCCACCGATCGGGCGGGAGCGTTCCGCCTTGGTCGAGTGACGTTACCTTGGGCGCTAGGCGGGATGGATTGTGGATTTCACGGTGCAGTAGGGTGCCACGGGCATCTTGCCCGTGCACTGGCGAGACGCTAGTGGCATCCGCAGAATTCCCAGAATCACGAAATGCGCCCTACGGCCCCGCCGAACCGGGCACGACTTCGAGCAGGTCGTCCGAGAGGATCGACGGGCACCAGTGCGTCTCGATGTGTTCGATCACCAGCTCCGTGCCCCGGGTGTGGCTGACGTGGGGCGGCTGGCGCGGGTCGTACATCGCGTCGGTCAGGTCGCGCACGAGCACGACGTTTCGCCCCAGCCCGACCATCGCCCGAATGCCGAACGGCCGGCCCAGCACGCACATGTTCGTGTGCACTCCCATGATGATGACGTTCGTAATTCCCTCCGCCTCGCAGAAGTTGTAGATCTCCTGGCCGCTGTCGCTGATCCCGTCGTAGCCGATGACGTCGAGGCCGGGGTGCTGCTTGCTGAACTGGCGCACCCGCGTCAACACCACGGGGTCGTCGCAGGCGCACTCCTCCGTATCGACGGGCAAAGCCGGCTCGCGGGAAGGATCGAGGTCGCGCCATTTCTTGAAATCCCAGCCCTCGGGCGGCTTGGCGGCCGGCGTCTGCTGCATGCGCTTGCGGTAGGGCGTGTCGGCGTACATGTTCACCGTGCCGCTCGGCGCGTGGACGATCATCACGCCGTGGTTCCGCGCCGCGGTGAGGACGCGGTTCATCCGCGGGACCATCACGCCGACCCGCTGCGCGGCCGAGCGGCAGTAGTGGCCGTCCCACATGTCGATCACGATGATCGCCGTCTGGGAGACCTCCCAATCCACGGTCCGCTCGACGACCTTGAACTCCTTGCTGCCGGGCGCGGCCTCCGTTCGCTCGCGGAGGTGGAGTCGCATGACGCCGGGGAGCTTCGGGCGATTCGGGAGCGTCTCCGTCGCGACTTCCTCCGCAGCCAGCGCCACAGTCAGCGCGCCAAGGAGCGTCAGCGCAGAGAGGTGGAGTGCGATTCGGGCCATGTTTTCCTTTCTTCTTCCGGGGTGTCGATGAAGTCGGAGACGTTCGCCGCCACAAGAGATCCGTGGGAATAACGGAGGGTAGCCGTAGGGCTTCCATTGAGCTTTTGACTGAGCCAATGATAACGGATCGAACCCCGGTTTACGAGTACTTCCCGGAATCGTCGTTTCCGGCCCGCATCGTGCGCCACGCGCTTGGCATGACGAAGGTGCCGGCGGAGAGCAGGCTACGATGGTCCGCCCGCCGTGCCGACCCCTGGGCCGTGACCACGGCGGCCGGTCAACAGAATCGATGCCGAGACGACAATGCCCAACGCAGCAATCGACAGAAACCGGAAGTGCTCATCGTGCGGCGTGACCAGGTCCACCGACCACCCCAGAAGCGGCGCGACGATCGCGACGAAAAGGCTCTTTGCCTGCGACTCGATACTCAAAACCGTCGCGGTCCGCGCGGAATCGGCGTACGATGCCACACGGCCGATGAGAATCGGCCGCCAGAAATTCTGGAATACCGCAAGCAGGACAAACGCCACAATGGTCAATGGAGAGAACCCCGCAAGGATTCCTCCCGCCATCACCGCGAAGACCACTAGGTCCATCCACCACAGTAATCGGGCGGACCGATCCTCACCGCCGAACGTCTTGGCGAACCCGCCCGCTCCGCGCGACGCGAAGCTGCCCAACAGGTGCAGCGCCAAATACACCACGCCCACGCCGATCGCCACACGCTGGCGTTCCGCCAGGGCGAGACGTTCCCCAAGGGCGAGCATCAACGGTAGCGAAACGCAAGCCGCTTTGATCACCGGCTGGATGTAATCCTTGCTCGACTGAAACAGACCCTCGTACCCCATCGACTCGACCAGCAGTCGTCGCAGCGGGGGGTGCCGAAAGCTCTGCGAGACCGTCGAAAAGAGGGTCCGCAGAATGCTCCCCGATTTCTCCGCTCCCCGTCGCGGGCCGTCAAGATACGACGGGTAGCCAAGGAAGTTCACGATATTCAGCAGGTAGGGAATGATGCAGAAGAGAAAAACGCTCGAGTATCGCTCGGTGGAGAACACCAGTCCCGTCGCGATGACGACGCTGGCGGCCGACCCGAGTTTGCTCCACGACCGCGTTCGGCCGTAAACGGCGGTCTTCTCCGAGAGCCTGCCCTGACGTTCCAGCCAGTCGAAGATCATCGCCTTGTGCGTTCCCGTCCTGAACGCCTCTCCGATGGAAAACAGCCACATGGCCACGAAAAGCGTCCACAGCTCTTCGCAGAGGCCGAAGGCGGCAAAGGAACCGATGTACGCGAGAAACGACGCGATCATCGATCGCCGTCTGCCCATCACGTCCGCAACCGCGCCGGCGGGAATCTCCGTCACATTGATGCAAATCGCCCGAAACCCAATCAGCGCGCCGATCATCCCAAACGAGAGCCCCTTCTGGCGAAAGGCCAGGATCAAGAACGGATCGTAGTACTGCTGGTTCTTCAGAAACCCGTACAGGCAGAAACGGAACAGCATTCGTCGCGGCTGGCTCAACGTTCGGTTTCCCTGCCCACGCGCGTGTGATTGGCACGTGCATGATAGTACCGATCAGCGAGTCGGACCACCCTTGCCTCGGCGGCGATTCACCGTTCCTGCCGTTCGGAAGTATCCTCCCGCAGTAGTGCGAGGAGCGATTGCGGCGCGAAGGCCGCGAGAGTTCCACGTTCGCGGGCCGAGCCTTGACTGCTGCCTCCGCACCCGGTAGTTTTGGGGCGCGGTTGGCAACTCCCCTTCCGCCGCATCTGCCGCTTCCGTCGGAAAGGAAAACGCTATGATCCGCATCCTACCGGCCGTCCTGACTGCCACCTGGCTTGCAACCATCGGCGTCGGGCACCGACGCCGAATTGGACCCGCCGGAAATCTACTTCCCCACGCTGATGACGGCCTTTCTGCGCGACGGACGCGGTCCCCAGGCGACGGCGCTCTCGCTCACCTTCTCGCCCGACGGCAGGCACCGCCACGCGGACAACCTCGCGCTCTTCTACACCGACCGCGGCCACACGATCCTGGGCGACCAGGGATATATCGGCGACACTCCGATGAACCGATGGATCCGAAGCACCGCCAGCCACAACCTGGTGGTCGTCGACGATCAGGAGCAGCTCAAGCGCAAGGGCGACCAGCGCCGACGCCCCAAGCTCCACCTGATGGCGACCTCGCCCAGGGTGTCCGTGGTCGAGGCGTCTTCGTCCGTCTACCCGCAGTGCGACCAGTACCGGCGAACGGTCGCCCTGGTGAAGGGCCCGAGCGCGCAGACGTTCGCCGTCGACGTCTTCCGAGTCGGAGGAGGCAAGAAGCACGCCTGGCGCGTGTTCAGCGAGCTGGCCTCGAGTGACGCGCCCCAGGGTGAGCTTCGATTCGAAGGATTGACCATGCCGCCCGAGCCGCCGCTGCCCCAGGTCGCCGGCAGCACCAAACCGGAGGACATCTTTGGATTGCGCGACGTCCGAGCGGCCGACGACCCTCCGCCCACCTGGCAGGCGATCTGGTCTCAGGCCGATCGCTCCTATCGACTCTGGACGCTCTCGGAAGTCGACCGCGTCGAGGCCTCGAACGGTCCCGGCCAGGAGCACCGAAGTCAGATGGGCCGGAGGGTGCGGTACGTGGATGCGGTTCGCACGGGCGACGGGCTCGCGAGCGTTTTCGTCGCCGTCCACGAGCCGAGCGGTCCGTCAGGCGACTGGACGATTCACTCCGCCACCCGGCTCGAAGTCCCTCGCGAGGCCGGCGCGGAGGCCGTCGCGGTGAAGATCGAGTCTGCCTGGGGTGAGTACCTGGTATTGAGCGACTTCTCCAGCCAAGCGGAAGTCGACGGAGTGCAATTTGCCGGCAGCTTCGGCGTCTTGGGTCGACCGCCGACGGGCGGGCGGTGGCTGTTCGCCGTGGGCGCCGAGACGCTTCAACAAGACGCCTTCGGGTTCTCCGGCCGCAGTGCCCGGTGGTCCGGCCAGGTGGAGAGCCACACCGAGACGGTTATCCGAACCACGACCGACAAGCCGGGCGACTGGCCGCCGACGCCGCAGGGCTGCCGGGGCCACGTGCTGGCCGGCGACGGGGCGTACGACACGGGCTTTCCCGTCGAAGCCGTGGGAAGCCGGACGATCACGGTCCGTCGGTTCCCGTTGCCGAAGCTGTCGTCGTTCGAGTTGCCCGCCGTCCGATCAATGTCCGACTAGAGTAGCAGGCACACGCCGTGTGCCGTTCGCCCGACGGCCCTATTGCTTCACGATGGCCGCGACCCAATGGCCTTTGCCCGGCGCGGTGATGGTCGCGATGGCACCGCCTCGGATCGTCTCGCGCTTGCCCCACTCGCCGGTCTGGACATCGATCCAGCGGGCCTCGAAGCTTGCGCGGGCGTTCTTCAGATCGAGCCCCACGGAGCCGCCGTTGGTGAAATAGAGGGCGTAGGCGACGCCCGGCCGGGCGGCCAGGTAGGCTTCGTTTTCGGAGCGGTCGCTAAGCAGCTTGTTGGCCGGCTCGACGTCCCAGAGCTTGATGAGCGACTCCAGCTTGCGCGCGGCCCGGATGGAAGCGGCTGCCGGTTTCGACAGGCCGAGGCCGGAATCGGGTCGGTGGAAGCGGGCCGAGGCCGCGCCGCCGATCACGTGGCGCCACCAGCGCTCCAGCCCGTCCCGGTTGTCGCCGAATCGCCCGCCGTCCGCCCCGTAGGTCTTCACCGTGTTGAGCGGGCGCGGCTTCTTGGCGATGTAGCCTCGGACCCACTGGAAGTTGTCCCAGTGCACCTGCCCCTTCTTCTGGTTGTTCTGCGAGACGTCGGCGAACTGGTATCGCTCAGGGTGGTCGAGCGTGCGCTTGTGCTCGTCGGCCGTCAGGTCCCAGGCGTCCCGCATCTCGGTGACGCAGACCCGCTTGCCCGCCTCGGCGGCCCGCCGCTGGATGTATTCGGCCCAGTAGGCGCCCCAGGCCTCTTCGCTGGAGGTCTCGTTGTCCATGCAGTAGAGGACGTGATCGTGCCGGAGCGAGTAGGAGAGGAGCTTGTCGACGAACAGCTGCTGTGAGGGCAGCACGACCCGGTTGTTCCGCTGCTTGGGCGTAGTGAAGAAGAAGGGCTGTTTGTTCCGGCCCGG
>CAZDHR010000192.1:0-12969 GCA_964505295.1 uncultured Planctomycetaceae bacterium | reverse complement strand
GGCGTCGACGTGATCCTCAATCCCAGCGCCAGCCACTTCGCCTTCGGCAAGTTCGACGTCCGCAGACGGTTCGTGGTCGAGGGTTCGCGGGCGTTCGGGGTGAGCTACGTCTACAGCAACCTCTCGGGCAACGAAGCGGGCCGGATCATCTACGACGGCGGGGCCCTCATCGCCTCGGCCGGGAAGCTGTTGGCCGTCGGGCCGCGGTTCTCCTTCCGCCCCTTCGGGCTGACCACCGCGGTGATCGACGTCGACGTCACCCGGATGAACCGCGCGCGCACCGGGAGCTTCCAACCCGATCTGGCCGACCGTGACGACGTGACGGTCGAGTGCGAGTTCGCTTTCCCCGACGTCGAGCCGGAGGTGGCCGCGCCGGAGCAGGCCCCGTGGGAGACCGGCCCCCGCGTGAAGGAGGAAGAGTTTACTCGGGCGGTCGCTCTGGGGCTGTTCGACTACCTGCGCAAGAGCCGGTCGCAGGGGTTCGTGGTGAGCTTGAGCGGCGGGGCCGACTCGTCGGCCACGTCGTGCCTGGTGGCGCTGATGGTCGAGCTGGCGTCGGCGGAGCTGGGCGCGAAGGCGTTTCGCGACGCCCTGGGGCATATTCCCGCACTGCGAGACGCCGAGAGCGTCCCGGACCGCGTGCGGTGCCTCTTGCACTGCGTCTTCCAGGCGAGTAAGAACAGCAGCCGGGCCACGCGGGAATCGGCCACCGGGCTGGCCGCGGCGCTGGGCGCGGAGATGTCGTGCCTGGAGATCGACGAGCTGGTCGACCGCTACGTGTCGAAGATGGAGGAGGTGCTCGGCCGGAAGCTCACCTGGCAGACCGACGACGCGGCGCTCCAGAACGTCCAGGCCCGGGTGCGGGGCCCCGCCGTGTGGCTTCTGGCCAACGTCAAGAACGCCCTGCTTCTGGCCACCAGCAACCGCTCCGAGGCGGCCGCCGGCTACGCCACGATGGACGGCGACACGTGTGGGGGCCTAAGCCCCATCGGCGGCATCGACAAGGCCTTCCTCCGCGCGTGGCTCCGCTGGCTGGAAAAGGAGGGGCCGCACGGCGCCAACGCGATCCCGGCGCTGGCGGCCGTCAACCGGTTGGCCCCCACCGCCGAGCTCCGCCCCCCGGACGCCAAGCAGACCGACGAAGACGACCTCATGCCGTACGACGTGCTGGACGCGATCGAGCGGGCGGCCATCCGCGACAAGCGGACGCCCGTCGAGGTCTTCCGGCTGATCCGATCGCAATTCCCGCGGTACGACGCCCCGCAATTGCACCAATGGGTGGAGCGGTTCTTCCGGCTGTGGTGTCGCAACCAGTGGAAGCGGGAGCGCTACGCCCCGTCGTTCCATCTCGACGACGAGAACCTGGACCCCAAAAGCTGGTGCCGGTTCCCGATCCTCTCCGGCGGGTTCGGCCGAGAGTTGGTGGAGTTGCGAGAGTACGTGGAGGGGCTCCGCAAATAGCAGGGTCAGTCGAGCGCAGCGAGACCCACGGCGATGCCGTGATGATTGAGTCCCGTGTTGAAAAATCAAAGACGTTCGAAGCCCAGGGGTTGCAACCCCTGGGCTTGGGACCCGATTGTCGTTCCATTATCGATGGCGTGGGCAATAGGAGCGTCCTGACATGCCCTACACCTACGAATACCCCCGACCTGCCCTGACCGTCGATTGCATCGTCTTCGGTCTGGACGACGAAGAACTGAAGGTGCTGTTGATCCAGCGCAAGAATGAGCCGTTCGCCGGGCGGTGGGCGTTGCCGGGCGGGTTCGTCGACGTGGGCGAAACACCGGAGCAGGCCGCCCGGCGCGAGCTGGAGGAAGAGACCGGGCTGGCGAACGTGTCTCTCGAACAACTTCACACCTTCGGCGAGCCCGACCGCGACCCCCGCGAGCACGTCGTCTCGGTCGCGCACTACGCCCTGGTGAACGTGGCCGACACGCGGGTCCGGGCCGCGGACGACGCCCGGCAGGCCGCCTGGTTCCCGGTCCGCAAGCCGCCGCCGCTGGCGTTCGACCACGCCAAGATTCTCCGCATGGCCCACGACCGGCTCCAGGACCGGCTCCGCCGGCAGCCGGTCGGATTCAAGCTTCTGCCCCGAAGGTTCACGCTGTCGCAGCTTCAGCACGTCTACGAGACGATCCTGGGAAAGGAGATCGACAAGCGGAATTTCCGCCGCCGGGTGTTGCGAACGGGCTTGCTGGTCGAGACGGACCAGACCCAGAAAGAGGTCGCCCATCGCGCCGCACGGCTGTATCGCTTCGACGTGAGAAAATACCGTCGTCTGGCAAAGCAGGGGTTCCACTTCGAGGTTTGAGCCTACCGAGCCGCTCTCCCGACGCCGCTCGCGGCTTCGCCGACCGACAGAACTACCTTTCGCACTGTTCAATCACTCATAGGCACCGCAAGACGCGCCCTGCGAAAGCGAGGACTTGCGATGAAAGCGCTGGTGATCGTCGACGTGCAGAACGACTTCTGCCCGGGCGGGGCGCTTGCCGTGCCGGAGGGCGACCGGGTGATTCCCGTCATCAACGGCCTCCAGCCGCGATTCGACCTGGTCGTGGCCACCCAGGACTGGCATCCCCCCGACCACGGGAGCTTCGCCGCCAACCACCAGGGCAAACAGCCCGGCGACGTCGTCGAGCTGGGCGGGCTGGAGCAGGTCCTTTGGCCCGTCCACTGCGTGTACCATACCCCCGGCGCCGCCTTCCATCCGGACCTCGACGGCGCCCGCTTCGCCCGCGTGTTCCAAAAAGGCACGGATCCCGGCATCGACAGCTACAGCGGCTTCTTCGACAACGGCCGCCGCAGGGCGACCGGGCTCGACGACTACTTGAAAGAGCGGGCGGTGGCCGACGTCTACGTCTGTGGGCTGGCCACCGACTACTGCGTAAGATTCACGGCGCTGGACGCCGTCCGGCTCGGCTTCGCCACTCACCTGATCGAAGACGCCTGCCGCGGCGTAAACCTCAAGCCGGGCGACGTTGTCCGGGCGATTGAGCAGATGCGCTCGCAAGGCGTCACCGTCGTCAACTCCGAACAGATCGTCTTCTAGCGTTCACAGAGGCAACCGGCCGACGGCACTTCCGCCCCCAGAGAAAAGGTAGCCGTCTCGTGACCCGTCGAACCGACCGCACCAGCAAGTTCCTCAGCTACGTGCTCCGCCATCGGCCGGAGAGCATCGGGCTGGAGCTCGACGCGGCGGGCTGGGTCCGCGTCGACGAGCTCCTGGCGGCATGTCGCAGGCACAATCGCTCCATCTCGCGAGCCGAGTTGGAGGAGGTCGTCCGCACCAACGACAAGCGACGGTTCTCCTTCAGCCCCGACGGTCTCGATATCCGCGCCAACCAGGGCCACTCCGTGTCGATCGACCTGGGGCTCGACCCCGTGGCGCCGCCGGAGCTTCTGTACCACGGCACGGTCGCGCGGTTCCTCGATTCGATTCGCCGAGAAGGCCTCGTCCGCGGCAAGCGGCATCACGTCCATCTCTCCGCCGACGAGCCGACCGCCCGACGCGTCGGCCGGCGCCGCGGCGAGCCCGTCGTGCTGGTGGTCGAGTCGGGGCGCATGCACGCCGACGGGCACGTGTTCCACCGCGCGGCCAACGGCGTCTGGCTCACCGAATCCGTCCCGCCACCGTACCTCCGGTTTCCCGAGGAGCCGTCAACATGACATCGCCCCCGCCCGAGTTGCCCGACGACCATGCCGACCGGATGGAAAGGGCACGGACGTCGCTGGAAGGTCTCTCGGTGGGCGACGCCTTCGGCGAACGGTTCTTCTCCGCCCAGGCCGAATCGCTGATCGCCCGCCGCGCACTCCCGCGCGAACCGTGGCACTACACCGACGACACGGCGATGGCCCTCTCGATCGTCGACACGCTGGAGCATCACGGCAAGATCGACTGCGACGGGCTGGCCGGGCGATTCGCCGAGCGCTATCGGAACGACCCGGGCCGGGGCTACGGCGGCATGGCACACCGGATCCTCACCGAGATCGGCCACGGCGTCGCTTGGCAAGAGGCGGCCGGCAGGGCCTTCCGGGGAGAGGGCTCGATGGGAAACGGCGGGGCGATGCGCGTGGGGCCCGTCGGCGCGTATTTCGCCGACGATCTCGACGCCGTGGTCGAGAACGCCCGGGCCTCGGCCCAAGTGACCCACGCCCACACGGACGGCCAGGCCGGCGCGATCGCCACCGCCGTTGCCGCGGCCCAGGCGTGGCGCATGCGCGGGGCGCAGGCAACCCGGTCCGCTACGGCGATCCTCGAAGCGGCCATCGAGCACACCCCCGAGGGCAAGACCCGCACCGGGCTGATCGTCGCCTCGGAGCTTTCCTTCGGCGAACCCATCGACGCGGCCGTGAGCGTGCTGGGCAACGGCAGCCTCGTCGTCGCCTTCGATACCGTCCCGTTCGCCCTGTGGTGCGCCGCCCGGCACCTGTCCGGCTACGAGGAGGCCCTCTGGGCCGCCGTCTCCGGCCTGGGCGACTGCGACACCAACTGCGCCATCGTCGGATCGATCGTCGCCCTGGCCGTCGGCCGCGAGGGTCTCCCCGAGGCGTGGATCAACGCCCGCGAGGCGTTGCTTTCTTGACAGCACGCACGCCAGCCATCGCCGCCAAGCGCCGCCGGGAGGGCAAGGACCAGGAGGCGATCGTCGCCGACCCGTACGAGCAGGTCGGTCGCTTGCAAATGGAGCTGGCCTGGTTGAGAGGAAGTTGCCCGACTCGATTGACTTCAAGCGGGAGTGCATCGAGTCGGATCACCCGTGGCTGAGTGTGCGTCGGCAATGCGAGTTGCTGGGATCGAACCGATCGAGTTGGCGGCACCCCCTCCATTCGGGTAGTACGGAGCCGGGACTGGCTGGCGGGCCTGGGCCAAGGGCGCGCGGCCCGTACTCCGGGCGGGAATCTGGCCGCCCCGTTTCCGCGAGTTGCCGGTGGTGCTATTCGCCCATGGTCAATCCCGGCGGCTGGCTGAAGAGAAAGTGACCGTTTCGCCCCTGCCTGCGAGTTGGCCCGCGGTGTGAAGCGCGCCGCCGGCTAGGCTCGCCGCCCCGCAACTCGGCTTTGCCGGGGTTCGCCGATCTCCGCTGCCCGGATCCGGCCGTCCACCACGGCGTCGGCCGTGACTTGGACGAGCTGCCCCAGGTGGGCTTCGCTGCCGGGCACCTCGACCAAGGCATACCGGGCAGACGTGCCGGCGAGCATCCCGGGGCGACCGTCGGCCGGCGTTTCGACCAGCACCTGGAGCTCGCGGCCGACGAGGCTTGCGAAGAAACGCTCTCGCAGACGGCGACCAATCTCAGCCAGCTCCCCGGCCCGACGCTGCTTCACCTTGCTCGGCACCTGATCGGGCATCTCGGCGGCGGCTGTGCCCGGCCGCGCACTGAAGCGAAAGACGTGGAGCTTGGAAAACCCCACTTCTTCGACCGCCCGACAGCTCGCCTCGAAGTCGGCTTCGGACTCGCCGGGGAAGCCGACGATCACGTCGGTGGTCAGGGCCGGGTGATCGAGCGCCTCGCGGATCGCGTGGCACCGCTCGACGAAGCGGCTGCTCGCCCAACGCCGCCGCATGCGCCGGAGCACGGCGTCCGAGCCGCTCTGCATGGAGACGTGCACGTGGGGGCAGATCCGGTCCGGGTGGCCGGCCATCACGGCGATCAGCTCCGGCGTGACCTCGACCGCCTCGATGCTCGAAATCCGCACGCGGCAGCGGCCGGCCAGCTCGGCGATGCGGCCCACCAGATGGGCCAGGTCGATTCGGCGGCCGCCGGGGCCGGAGCCGGCGAAGTCGACGCCGTAGTGGCCCAGGTGAATGCCGGTCAGGACGATCTCCCCGTAGCCGTGATCGACCAGTCGGCGAATCTCGTCGAGCACGTCGTCGACCGGCCGGCTGGAGAGCACGGGCCGGACCTTGGGGATGATGCAGTAGGTGCACGGCATCCGGCAGCCGTCCTGCACCTTGACGTACGCCCGATGCCGCCGCCCGAACGAGGAGATGCCGCGGGGGGGGGCGACCAGACCGAATCGAGCCAGCAGCTTTGGGAGTTGACGCTTGTCGGTCACCACCTCCGCGACGCCCGGCAGGGCGGCAAGCACGTCCGGGGCCCGGGTCGCGTAGCAGCCCATCACGACGATCTCGGCGCGGGGATTCCGCCGGGCAAGCTGGCGAACAACCTTACGGCTCTTCAGATCGCTCTCGCCCGTCACCGTGCATGTGTTGACGATGCACAGATCCGCCGGCTCGCCCTCGTCCGCCTCGCGATACCCCAGCCGCAGGAGCCCCTCGCGCACGTACTCCGTCTCATACTGATTGACCTTGCAGCCGAGCGTGAGGGTCTTGAACGAAGGCATGTCATGGAAGGGGGAGGGAAAGCAATGCGGAATGATGAATGCTGAATGATGAATTGCGAATGACCGACCGCGAGCGGTATTCATCATTCAGCATTCAGCATTCACCATTCCTCATTCCCCTGGAACCGGCTCGATTGTTGCCCACATCGAGCCCTGGCAGCCGTCGATCTGGCCGTCCTTGCCGAAAGCGTGGACCTGGTCGCGCTTCAACTCGGCGTGCTCCTTGGTGGTCGTCAGCACGACGGCGCGGCCCTGGGTGTCGACCTCCTTGGCAATCTGGCGGCCCCTTTCGCGCGGGTAGCCGAACAACTGCTGCATCATCGTGGTGACGTAGTTGTACGTGTGATCGTCGTCGTTCCACAGGATGACGTGGTAGCGGGGCTGGTGCTTAGGTCGCCGCTCGTCGCGCGGTTTGCGGCGCCGGAGCGGCTCGACGACGCCGGCCTGATCGCGCTCGGCCATCGAAACGTCCTCAGCTCGGCTTTTTCCCAGGCCCCCATTGGCTGAACTCGCACAGAAGCATTATATTGGACGCTTTGTGCGCGGGGAACCGTCCCCCCCATACTATTGGTACCCGAGGGTTTCCTTGCCATGCCGGCGATTGACGAGTATCTGGCTTCCCACGCCGAGCGGTTCGAGCAGGAACTCTGCCAGTTCCTGCGGATCCCCAGTGTCAGCGCCGACCCGGCGTGCCGCGACGATGTCCACCGCGCGGCCGACTGGGTGGCCAAGCAGTTTCGACGCCTCGATTTCACCACCGAGGTCGTCCAAACGGCCGGGCACCCGCTCGTGCTCGCCGAGTCGTCCCCGGTGGAGGGCGCCCCCACCGTGCTCGTCTACGGACACTACGACGTGCAGCCGCCCGAGCCCCTCGACCAGTGGGATTCGCCTCCCTTCACTCCCACCCGCCGCGATGGCAACCTCTACGCCCGCGGGGCCACCGACGACAAAGGGCAGGTGCTCACCCATCTGTTTAGCGCCGAAGCTTGGATCGCCGTCCGGCACGGATTGCCGGTGAATCTCAAGTACCTCATCGAGGGCGAGGAAGAGGTGGGGAGCACGGGCCTGGAGCAGTTCATTGCCGAGAAGCCCGAGCGCGTGGCCTGCGACTGCATCGTGGTCAGCGACGGCTGCCAGTTCGGTCCCGGGCAGCCGGCCATTACGTACGGTTTGCGGGGCATTCTGTACTTCGAGCTGGAGTTGACCGGCCCGAACCGCGACCTGCACTCGGGCTCGTTCGGCGGGTCGGTCACGAACCCCGCCAACGCCCTGGCGACGATCCTCGGCGCCCTGATCGACGAGCGTGGGAAGATCCAAATCCCCGGCTTCTACGACGACGTCGTGCCGATCTCCGAGCCGGAGCGCCGCCAGTTCGCCATGCTGCCGTTCGACGAAGAACAATACTGGGCCCAGTTCGGCGTCTCCGACGCCGTCGGCGAGACGGGCTACACGGCGCTGGAACGTCGTTGGGCCCGGCCCACGTTCGACGTCTGCGGGCTGACCAGCGGCTACCAGGGGCAAGGGGCCAAGACCGTCTTGCCGGCCACGGCGTCGGCCAAGTTCAGCTTCCGGCTGGTCCCCGAGCAAGACCCCGAGAAAATCACGGAATCGCTCCGCGCGAGACTTGCCGAGCTCTGCCCGCCGGGAATCGAGCTGAAGCTGAGTGAAATGGCCGGATCGCCCGGCCTGCTGGTCCCGCTCGACAGCCCCTACGTCCAGGCGGCGGCTCGGGCGATCGAATACGCGTTCGGTCGCTCGCCCGTCTTCACCCGCGAAGGCGGCTCGATCCCCATCATCGCCACCATGCACAAGACGCTCGGGGCCGACGCGCTCCTGTTGGGCTGGGGCCAGGACGACGACAACACGCACAGCCCCAACGAGAAGTTCGCCCTGGCCGACTTCCATCGCGGCATCAAGGCCAGCACCCGGCTCTGGCAGGAATTGAGCAAAATCGCCGTCGGCGATGCGTGAGTCCGAACCTCTCGCCCCCGAGACTGGCTCCATCCCATAGGAGGCTCGATCGCCCGCCGTGACGGCGACTTCACCGCCAACCCCCGCAACTCCCAACTCCCAACTCCTTACTCCTGACTCCCCACTCCCATGCTCGATCGCAAATTCATCGTCGAAAACTCCGACCAAGTCCGAGAGAACTGCAAGCACCGCGGCGTCGAGGTCGACGTCGATCGCTTCGTCGAGCTCGAAGCCCGGCGTAAGACCTTGCAGGTCCAAATCGACGAGCTGAACCGCCAGGCCAACCAGGTCTCCAAGTCGATCGGCAAGGCCAAGGACCAGGCCGAGCGCGATGCCCGCAAGGAGGAAGGGCGCCGTCTGCGCGAGCAGGTGGCCGAGGCCAAGGCGGAGATGGACCGGGTCGCCGCCGAGCTGGACGCCGTCCACAAGTCGATCCCCAACATGTCGCACCCCGACGCCCCCATCGGCGCCGACGAGACGGCCAACCGGGAGATCATGCAGGGCAAGACCCCGCGCCCCGAGTTCGATTTCCCGCCGCTCGACCACGTCGAGCTCGGCGAGAAGCTCGACCTGGTCGACCTCGAGGCGGCCGCCCGGGTGGCCGGGCACGGGTTCTACTTCCTCAAGAACGAGGCCGTGCTCCTCGAGCTGGCCTTGCAGCAGTACGCGGTCACCGCCCTCATCGACGAGGGGTTCACGCCGACCACGACGCCCGATTTGGCCCGGAACGAGATCCTCGAAGGCATCGGCTTCAACCCCCGCGGCCCAGAAACGCAGATCTACAGCGTCGAAGGCACCGACCTGAGCCTCGTGGCCACCGCCGAGATCACGCTGGGCGGGCTGATGGCCGGCCAAATCCTCGACGCCGACTTGCTCCCCGTCAAGCTCTGCGGCATCAGCCATTGCTTCCGCACCGAGGCCGGCGCCCACGGCCGCGCCACGCGAGGGCTCTACCGCGTCCACCAGTTCACCAAGATCGAGATGTTCGCCTTCACGCTCCCCGACCAAAGCGACGCCATGCTCGACCGCATCCGCCAGGTGGAGTGCCGGCTGTTCGACGGGCTGGGCATCCCCTACCGCGTGGTCGACACGGCCACCGGCGATCTGGGCGGCCCGGCCTATCGCAAGTTCGACCTCGAAGCCTGGATGCCCGGCCGCGACGCGTGGGGCGAGGTCACCAGCGCCTCCAACTGTACCGACTACCAGGCCCGACGCCTCGGCATCCGCTACAAGCAGAAAGGCCAAAAGGGCACCCAATTCGCCCACACCCTCAACGGCACGGCCATCGCCATCAGCCGGGCCCTGATCGCCATCCTCGAAAACTACCAGCAGCCCGACGGCTCGGTGGTCGTCCCCGAAGTGCTGCGGCCGATGGTGGGCAAAAAGCGGATCGAGGCGAAGGCGTAGCCGGCTGCTATCCTCTCTTCACGTCTACACCCCACTACTTGATGGTCCCGGCAGAATCACGATAATGGAAGTTGCTGGCTGATAGCGGTGAGTGGCTTGCCAGGCCCGGTCCAAGACATGCGGATGTGCCTTTGTCCGGCCCGGCAACGGTCAGGCCCCCGGGGGAGTGCATCCGTCGTGGCTACTTTTCTCTTTTGGAATGTGAATGGCAAGCCGCTTGAGGAGATTGTCAGGAATCTGGCTCGCGGGCATGATGTCGATGTCCTGATTCTTGTTGAGTCGACGATTCCCCCCGGAAGGATGCTGGAGACCCTGAATCGCGGCGGTCGGAGAATGTACCGTTTTGCCTTCCCTTCCCTGGAGGGGATCGCGATCTACATGCGGTACTCTCTCGCTCGACACCACCTCATTGACCAAGATCGGGGCACCCGGGTCACAATTCGCGAGATCACTATCCCGCTCGGCGTGCCGATTCTCCTCGTTGCTGCACACCTGCCAAGCAAGCTCCGATGGAGCAGTCAAAGCCAAACCCTTTGGTGCCCACGGATCGCCGACAGAATTCGACGTGCTGAAGAGGCTGTGGGGCACTCGAATACTGTCTTGGTGGGCGACCTGAACATGAACCCGTTTGATGATGGACTGATCGGCGCGAACGGACTGCACGCCACAATGGCTCGCGATGTCGCCCGGAAGGGAGCCAGACGCGTACTACGGCAGGCTTTCCCGTACTTCTACAACCCGATGTGGCCGCTCTTGGGAGACGCCGGAATTGGGCGTCCGTCGGGGACATACTACCATCGTCGTGGAGAACCCGTAGAATTCTTCTGGAACATGTTCGACCAAGTCCTGATCCGGCCTGCTCTGCTGGACCTGTTCAGAGATGAGAAACTGACGATTGTGACGGATGACGGGTCGACGCTTCTTCTATCCGGCGCGGGGCGTCCGCGGAAGAAAGCTGTCTCCGACCATTTGCCCGTGGCCTTCACAATTGACCTGTGAATTGAGGGAAGGGAGAAGTCATGGCTTCTGACACGCATGACCTATGGCCGGAGGACCTCGCCACCACCACGGTCGTGCCTCCGGTCGCGATCCTCCGCGAACAAGGGGCGGCGCTGGCCAAGCGGACGAACGGATTGATCGAGGGCGAAGTGGTCTCACGACCGGAACGACATCGGCCAAGCGAACCTGCCTACCCGTTTCTGCATGAGTTCTGGCTTAGGGCGCCCGCGTTCGACGACTACAGGTGCAAACTCCTGGATCTGCGCCACGGTTTCGACTTGTACCCGGTCTCTGTACGATACAAGCTTGACCCGCAAGACGAGGTCCAAGCGAGCACCGAGGCAGACTTCAAGAGAGTCCTTGCGGCGGTCTTCTCGCGCCCGGAAACGCGCCAAGTAATAGCTGCTCTGTTGTCGCAGATCGAGAAGTGACGCCCAATGGGCGCCCGGACTTGAGTCATCAGCAATGCTCTGAAGCGCCTCACCGAGGATGGCTGGTACGTCGATCGGACGCGCGGCAGCCATCGCGTTCTGAGGCACCGCTCGAAGACTGGAGTCGTGGTTGTTGCCGGACAGTTGAGCAAGGAGGTTGCTGTCGGTACGCTCAAGAGCATCTGGAAACAGGCCGGGCTGGAGGATGCGTCATGAAGGAATACACGGTCATCTACGAATGGGCAGGAAACAACTACTCGGCCTACGTCCCGGATCTGCCCGGGTGCGTCGCCTGCGGAGACACGTTGGAGGAGACGCAGGAGTTGATCAAAGGGGCCATGGCGCTCTGCATCGAGGAACTGAAGAACGACGGGAAGCCGATTCCGGAGGCCACAACCAAGGCCGGTCCGATTTCCGTCGTCGTCTAGCAGGAGACATGGGCGATGAGGAATGCACGAAGACGATCACGCTCGGTTTCACCGACTGCTTCTGTGGCTGCAACGGCCGGTGCATCCGTCCTTGGCACGCTCGACGCCGCCCGCGCGGCACATGCCGCCGGGGACGACGAGCTGAAGATCGCCCTGGTCGGATGCGGCGGACGCGGCACCGGGGCCGCGGCGCAGGCGCTGGGCACGGCCGGGCCGGTCAAGCTCTGGGCCATGGCCGACGCGTTCGGGGATCGCCTGGAAGGGAGCTTGAAGCGGCTCTCCAGCGGCGGCAAGGTCAGCCGGGGTACGTCCGAAGGGCTGGCCGGCCGGATCGACGTGCCGCCCGAGCGCCGCTTCGTCGGCCTCGAAGCCTACCGGCAGGCCATCGACTGCGGCGTCGACGTGGTGCTCCTGACCACCCCGCCCGGCTTCCGGCCCGGACAGTTCGACTACGCCGTCCGGCAGGGCAAGCACGTCTTCATGGAGAAGCCGGTCGCGGTCGACGGCCCGGGCATCCGCCGAGTGCTCGCCACCGCCGACGAGGCCAAGCGCAAAGGGCTCAAGGTCAGCGTGGGGCTGCATCGACGCCACGATCCCGTCTACCAGCGCAACGTCCGGCGGATCCACGACGGGGCCATCGGCCGCGTCCGCTTGCTCTGCGCCTACAGCAACCGGGCGGGCACCGGCAAGTACCTGAAACGCACCCCCGAGATGACCGAGATGCAGTACCAGGTCGGCCACTGGTACTACTTCACCTGGCTGAGCGGCGACTTCATCGTCGAGCAAAGCGTCCACATGCTCGACGTCTGCAACTGGGCCAAGGGCGATTACCCCGTTGAGGCCCAAGGGCAAGGCGGGCGCCAGGTCCGCACGGGCAACGACTACGGCCACATCTACGACCATTTTGCCATCGAGTACACGTGCGAAGACGGCGCCAAGCTGATGAGCCAGAACCGCCACATCCGCGGCTGCTGGAACAGCATCGCCCATCACGCCTACGGCACGGAAGGCCACATCCAGATCGGCGTCGCTCCCACCGCTGATCGGCGCCGCGACCAACAGCCCGCCAACCCCTACCAGATCGAGCACGACGTCCTCTTCGACGCGATCCGGAACGACAAGCCCCGCGCCGAGGCCGAGTACGCCGCCATGAGCACCCTGACCGCCATCATGGGCCGCATGGCCGCCTACTCGGGCAACGTCGTCACCCGCGACCAGGCCCTCCACTCCACCCTCGACCTCTCCCCCGATCGCTACACCTGGGACGCCACCCCGCCGGTCCTGCCCGACGAGAACGGCGACTATCCCGTCGCCATGCCGGGCGTGACGAAGGCTTGGTAGCACGTTTTTGACCGTTCACGGCGTTCGATGAGAGTAGCAGGCACACG
>CAZDHR010000191.1:0-12988 GCA_964505295.1 uncultured Planctomycetaceae bacterium | reverse complement strand
ATTTGCCGGAACGGCCCGAAGGGTGCTTCGCACAAATTGGACCTGTCCCCTTTTTGGGCCGAAAGCCTGCCCCATGCCCGGCACTTCGAGGCGATGGGGCAGATCTTCATGCGATCGGGCACGCGCCCTGGCGACACCTACTGTTTGTTTACCTGCGGCGGCCTGCTCAGGCAGCATCGCCATTTCGACGCCTTGAACTTCGTCATCTACCACCGCGGCTTTTTGGCGCTCGACTCGGGCACGCGCTACCTGGAGTTCGACAACGGCGAGCACCTGGCCAACTACTACGCCCAGACGGTCGCCCACAACTGCGTCGTCATCCACCAGCCGGGCGAGCCGCCCGCCCGGTACTGGGGCGGCACCGTCGAAGGCAACCACGGCGCCCAGCACAAGCAGCTCGGGTCGGTCGTGAAGGCGTTCGAGACGAACGACGACTTCGTCTACGTGGCCGGCGACGCCACCGCCTGCTACCAGCACGGCGCCGTCAAGCGGGAGGGCCAGCCCGACTTGGGCGAGAAATGCAGCTTGGCGACCCGGCAACTCCTGTTCCTCATGCCCAGCCACTTCGTCGTCTTCGACCGCGTCACGACCACCGACCCGGCGTATCGCAAGGACTGGCTCCTGCACACCGCGCACGAGCCGGTCATCGTGGACAAGACGATCCGCGCCGACCACAACGAGGGCCGGATGTTCTGTAGCACGCTCCTGCCGGCCGACGCCGTGCTTACGCCCGTGGGCGGCCCCGGCAAGGAGTTCTACGCGGCGGGCAAGAACTGGAGCATCGTCGACCGGGGGCTCAAGCCGGAGAACCGGGCCATGATGGGCCAGTGGCGCGTCGAGGTCACGCCCGGCGAGCCCCGTGCCGACGACGTGTTCCTCCACGTCGTTCAGGTCGGCGACCAGCGGCTCGAAGCGATGGACCGTGTCGAGCTGATCCAGGCCGACGGCGCGTGCGGCGCCCGGCTGACGATCAGCCGCGAGACGTGGGAAGTCACGTTCAACACGGCCGGCGAGTTGGGCGGGCACGTCAAGCGAACCGGGCCCGGTGCCCCCATCGACCGCGACCTGACCACGAAGGTCGAGCCGCAGTCGGGCATCATGGCCGGTCCGTGATTTACATCAAGCGAGAACAAGAATCGGAACCGCCTCGGCAGCCGCTTGCGGCTTCGCCCACCATGAAGCAGCGCCCCAAGTGAAGGAGATACCCTGATGAACAAGACGGTCTTCTGCCTGCCGATGACCCTCGCGCTCGCCGTCCCCGCCGTCGGTCAGAAGATGACCTACGACGAAGCCAAGCACAAGCTCCAACCGCGCGACCTGCCCGAGTTCTGGATCGGCGACGTGGCCGACCTGCCCGGCCGGTGGGAGAAGCTCACGCTCGGCGAGGCGACCTGCATCGCCAAGTCGCCGGGCGGCCGGCCGCTCGACGTGATCGCCTACGGCCGGCGCGAGCGCGTGCCCCACAAGGCCAACTTCAACTCGGCCGTGGGCGGGCGCGATCTCTCGGCCTACATGGATAAGGCGGCGCGAAAGAAGCCGGTCGTCTACTTCGTCGGCCCGGTGCACGGGCACGAGGTCGAGGCGCTCACGGGGCTGGTGAACCTCGTCGAGGTGATGGAGACGGGCCGCGACCTCCGCGGCAAGGACCAGTCGGCGCTTCGCGAGCTGGGCCGCAAGTGCCGGCTCTTGATCCTCCCGGCCGGCAACCCCGACGGCATCGCCCGATTCGAGCCCCGCTCGTGCCACGGCATGCCCTTGGACCAGTTTCAGTTCTGGGGGATGGGCACGTGGAGCGACGACACGATCGCCGTCTGGCCGGCGTCGAAGCGCCAGCACCCCCGCGTGGGGAAGGAGATTGGGTGGATGGGCTGCTACTTCAACGACCGGGGCATTAACCCGATGCACGACGAGTTCTTCGCCCCCATGGGCCCCGAGGCCCCGGCCATCCTCCGCGTCGCCCTGGCCGAAGGGCCCGACCTGGCCGTCTCGCTCCACAGCCACGGCTCGAAGCCGGTCGTGCTGCGCCCGGCGTACGTGCCCATGGAAACGCAGGCCGAGGTCCGCCGGTTGGCCGAGGGTTTCAACGCCCTGATGGACGAGCGCGACCTCCCCCACGGCGGCCTGTTCGAGCCCAAGCCCGAAAGCGGCGACCCGCCCGCCCCGTTCAACCTGACCAGTGCCCTCTACCACGTCAGCGGCGCCGTGGCATTCACCTTCGAGTGCCCCCACGGCATCGCCGAGGAGAAGATGTGCCAGGTCACGTTCGACCAGATCCTCGACGTCCAGCTCGGGCTCTACGAGGCGATGATGCGATTTGCCCTCGAAAGCAAGAACGCACAGGCCCCGTGAAGTCGCTTGCGGGTCCGCCGCCTGTTTCGAGAACCGTTGACACAACAAGGACCTCGCCATGAAGCTCTACGCAGCCGTTGCCGTCGCGTTCGCACTCGTCCTGCTCGCCGACGTTGCACCTGCCGAGCCGCCGCCCGTGCGAAAACGCTCCGACCCGCCCGTGATCCAATCGTCGTGGGACGATCTTTTGGAGGGCGTGAAAACCCCGGACGATTGGAAGAGGCACCGCGAGGTGCTCAAGACCCGCTACCTGGAGCTCTTGCGCGACGACCGGAAGCCGGCCAAGCCGCCGTTGGACCTAAAGCGGCACGAGTCGGTCGTAGTCGACGGCGCCTATACCCGCTGGCTGGTGAGCTACAACGTCGAGGCCGGCGAGCGGGCGCACGCCTACCTGGGCATCCCCCTGAAGCTCGAAGGCAAGGCCCCGGGCATCGTGGCCCTGCACGGAACGTTTCCGAAGGGCAAGGAGCGGGCGGCGGGGCTCGTGGACAACCCCGACAAGGCCTACCTCGACCACCTCTGCCGCCGCGGTTACGTGGTGATCGCCCCCGACCACTTCGTCGCCGGACATCGCATACCGCCCGAGGGACCGTACGAAACGGGCCGCTTCTACCAGAAGCATCCCGAGTGGACGGCGGTCGGCAAGTTCACCTACGAGCACTCGATCGCCATCGACGTCCTTCAGTCGCTCGACGAGGTCGATGCCGAACGGATCGGCGCGCTGGGTCACTCCCTGGGCGGCCACGGCACGTTTTTCCTGGCCGCCTACGACGAGCGGGTCAAAGCTTCGGCCTGCAACTGCGGAGCGTCGTTCTTTCGGCACAACCCCCGCGTCGAGGGCTGGGCACGCGACCACTGGTACGTTTACTTGAAGCACATCCGCCCCGGCCTCCTGGAGGGGAAGCTCCCCCCGATCGACTTCCACGAGATCATCGCTCTGATCGCCCCCCGGGCGTTCCTCGATCTCTCCGCCCTCAACGACGGAAACCCGTTGACGCAACGACAGCGCGTCCTGATGCTGATGAAGGTGATGGACGCTTACGAGTTGGAAGGGGCGCCGCAGAACTTCGCCTTCTACGTCCACGGCCGCGGCCACTCCGTCAAGCACGAGTCCCGCCAGCTCATGTACGGCTGGATGGATACCCATCTGAAGCCGCCCGAGGCGACCGAGACCAGGCTGGTGGGCGAGGCAGAGTAGTGGCGGGCCTCACTCGGCGAGATGTAAGACCAGGATCCGCGTGCCGATCGAAAGCAGGACGATCCCTCCGATCAATTCGGCCCAGCGCCCCCATCGCGAGCCGAGGCGGCTGCCGAAGAGGATGCCGACCGCGCTGAGCGCGGCCGCGACCACGCCGATCACCACGCTGGGGACCCAGATGGAAACGCGGAGGAAGGCCATGCTCAGCCCGACTGCCAAAGCATCGATGCTCGTCGCCACGGAGAGGCCCACCAGCATCAGCCCGCGCGTGGGGTCGACGCTCCGATCCGGCTTCTTCTCGTGCCGGGCTTCCAGCACCATCTTGCCGCCGACGAAGCCCAACAGCCCGAAGGCCGCCCAGTGGTCGTAGGCGCTGATGTACGCCACGACCTCGTTGCCGGCCAACCACCCGAGAATCGGCATCAGGAACTGAAACAGCCCGAAGTGAAACGCTATCCGGAACGTGTGTCGCGGCGTGACCGGGGCGACGGCCATGCCGGCGACGATCGAGACGGCGAAGGCATCCATCGCCAGACCCACGGAGATTCCCAACAGCGTCGGCCAATTCACCGTTCGGTTTTCCTTTTCCTGGTTCCCAAGCTCCAGCTTGGGAACCAAGCTCCGCGAAGCTCTGCTTCGCCCCCCGGCAAGCTGGAGATTCCCTGAAGGGCGTCCCCAAGCTGGAGCTTGGGAACGAGGAAACGAGTCAGTCGGGTCCGCGGCAGGTCGGGGACCAAGAGCCGTTCGCGTGCGGCCGGGTCTCGGTGGCCCAGAATCGCTTCGGCCGCCAGGTGGCCGCTCCGCACGGCCCCTTCCATGGTCGCCGGCCAGCCGGTCGCGGTCCAGTCGCCGGCCAGCACGACGTTCGCGATCGGGGTCTGCTGGGGGGGGCGAAGCCGCTCGATGCCGGGCCGGACGGAAAAAACCGCCTCCCGGTGCGTGATCACCCGCCACCGCAACAGCTTCGCCCGACGTGCCGCCGGCCAGATCGCGGCCAGCTCGGCTCTCACCCGGCCGACCAACTCCTCGTGAGGGCGGTCGATCAGCTCGTGCGACGCGCTGGTGACCACCTGGAGGTAGTGGCCCGATTCCGGCGTTTCGGGTCTTCGATCGGCCCGCGCTTTCTTCCGGCCGCGGCGAAAGACCCATTGGCCGGTGCGCCCCACGAGCACCGCCTCGGCCGGCGAGGGAATCGGTCGGTCGAGCCATAAGTGCACGGCGGTAATCGGCGCCGGCTCAATCCGCTCCACGTGCTCCAGCGCCGGAAGCGATGGCAACATCGCCGGCGCGAACAACGCCCGAACCGTCCGCCAGGGCACGGCCACCACGACCGCGTCGAACGGGCGCCGCGAGCCGTCGGGCAGCACGACCGCCCGAGCGCGATCTGCGTCGCCGTCGATCTCCTTCACCCGGAGGCGGCGGTGAACGGTCACGCCGCGTGCCCGAAGCCAGTCGCCCACCCGCCGGTCCAAGATCTCCGCCAGCGCCACCCGCGGCACCTCCAACTCGTACGCGCGACGGGAAGCGAGAAAGCCGTCAACGAAGACCTTTCGGGCGGCGGCCAAGGAGGCACGGTCGAGTGTTTCGCCCAGCGCACTCACGAGCACCACCGACCAGAACCGGCCGAGGGCCCGATCGGATTCCCCCTGACGAGTAAGCCAGGCCCCGATGGTCGCCGAATCATCCGACTCGCCGTCCGACGGCAGCTTGACGAGCCGGCCGAGCGTGCGGAGGATTCGCAGCCGGTCGGCGGGGGTCAGGTATCCCAAACGCATGAAGTCGGGCACGAGGTGCAACGGGGCCGGGACGAGCGGCGCCGCGGCGATATGGCAGTGCCGTCCGTCCGGTCCCACGAAGCATAGGTGCCCGCGCCGCCGGAAGCAGTCGCTCGTGTCGGTGCGGCGGAGGAAGTCGGCCAGGTTGGTGCAGCAGCCCATGGCCACGTGCCGACACGCGTCGACCATCTCGCCGGAGCGGCCGTCGCGAAACGACCCGGCCCGGCCGCCCAGGCGCTTCGCCGCCTCGAACAGCTCGACGCGAAACCCCCGCTCGCCAAGGGCCACGGCCGCGGCCAGACCCGCCAAACCGCCGCCCACCACCGCCACGTTGGCCCGGCCGCCGCCAACCCCCGGGGTATGCTGCGGCTCCGGGCCGTTCTGAGTGTCAAGCCCGCTCTTGCGATCGGAAGTGTTCATGGCAGGGCGGACCTCCGGGCGGGCAGCAGGGCCCATCGGGCGGCGATTCCCAGCTTGCTCCACCGGCTCAATCCAACGCGGCAGCGGAAGACCTCGCTCGGCCGCCGGGCGATCTGCTCCAAGAGCCGATAATAGACGGTCGTCATCATGCCGAACACCCGGCGCCCGTCCGGCTCCAGCCAGTCGAACAGCTCGGCCCCTTCGTGGTAGAGCCGCCGGGCCCGATCGATCTCAAGCTCCATCAGCCGGTCAAAACGCGGATCGACGACCCCGGCGGCCAGCTCTTCGACCGAATACCCAGAGCGGCGTAAATCGTCGAGCGGCAGATAGACACGGCCCTGGTCGATGTCCTCTCTCAGATCACGCAGGATGTTGGTCACCTGGAAGGCGATGCCGCACTTTCGGGCGGGCTCGAAGGCCCCCTCACCGCGAATCCCCCAGATATGGGTACATGCCAGCCCCACTGCCGATGCCACGCGCTCGCAGTACGCCGTGAGATCATCGAACGTCTCGTACCGCATGCGGCGGAGGTCCATGGCCACCCCATCGATGACCGCAAACAGGTGCTCGACCGGAATGGCGAACCGCCGGACCGTGTCGGCCACCGCGGGCAGCAAGGCCTCGCCCGGTACGGCATCGCCAGCCCGGACTTTACCCGAAGGAGGGGAGGCCAAACACCCCGTATTAGTCGTTTCTGCCAAAATGGCCTCGACTGCCCCCCTCCACCGGGCCAGGGTCTCACGTCGGATTTCGACCGGCTCGGCGTTGTCGGCCAGGTCGTCGGTGTGTCGCGTGAAGGCGTACAAGGCGTCCATGGCCCGACGCTTCCGTCGGGGAAGCAACAGAAAGGCCGCGTAGAAGCTCGATCCCGACTGCCGGGCCTTCTGGCGGCAAAGGGCATAGCTGGCCTGGACGACGGGTTGCGTGTGGGTCATCGTTTGCCCCCGCCGAGAGTGCCGCGGCGGAGCCCCCACCAGCACCGGGCCACGAGCCGCAGCTTCTCGAGCTTGGAGACCACGGGCCGGCGCGACCAGACGTCGTAGTCCTGACGCCGGATGGCCGCCAGGATCGCCAGCCCGCCGTGGATGAACAGGGCGACCTCCAGGCGCAGCCACCGCGGGACCATCCCCACCAGCGGAAGCCCACGACGCAGCCACCCTTCCGCCTCGCTCACTTCGGCGGCCAACAGCCGGCGCAGGGCGTCGTTGTGCTCGCGGCGGACGAACATCGACTCGTCGTACCCGAACCGCCGGCAATCGGCCAGGGGAACGTAGATCCGCCCTCGATCCCAGTCGTCGGCCACGTCCTGCCAGAAGTTGGTTAGTTGCAGGCCGGTGCAGATCGAGTCCGAAAGCTCCGCCCGCTCGGCGTCGTGGCATCGGCCCAATGAGAGCACCAGCCGGCCGACCGGGTTGGCCGAATAGCGGCAGTACTCCAACAGCCGGTCGAAGGTCTCGTACCGCGTTACCCGTTGGTCCTGCCGGAAGGCCACGAGCAGGTCGACGAACGGGTCGCAAGGGACGTCGAATTGCCGGATGGTCTCGCTCAAGGCGACGAACACCGGATGCACCGTCCGGCCCCGATAGCACGACCGGAGCTGCTCCTCCCACCAGTCGAGCAGGGCGAGGCTCTCGTCCGGACGGCGGCACTCGTCGGCCAGGTCGTCGGCCCAGCGGCAGTAGGCGTAGACGTTCGTGAAGTGCTGTCGCATCCCGCGTGGCAACAGCCGACTGGCGACCGTGAAATTCTCGTAGTGGCGCCGCGCCAGCCGCCGACAATATCGCCGACTCTCCGCCTCCGAGAGCCGGTTTGGCTCCCCGGCACGCGGACCGTACAATGCGAGATCGGCGGCAAAGGACTCGATGGGCATTCGAACCGCGGCAACTGAATTTCAGGGACAAAGAGCCTGGGAACGGCGCGGGGACGTCACGCACTGAAGGGGCTTCCGCCTCCTCAAGCCCCTCATTTCGGCTCTACCGGAACAGCAAACCCTGGTTCTCCTTGCCCGCTCCCACCGTAACAACGGTGCCTTGCTCGATCTCTTCGAGAGTGGCGCGGATCGCCTCTTCGTCCATGCCTTCCATGAACCGAACGGCGGATAGCGCGGCAAAGCCCCGGTCAATGTCAACGCTCAGCCACCGGCGCTCCGCCTGTTCCGCGACGTAGCCCGTCGTGTTTGAGCCAGAGAAGATATCAACGACCAAATCGCCCGGGTCGGTCAGAAACTCAATGAAAAACCTGGGCAGGCCGGGCGGAAACCTGGCCGGATGGCTTTCTCTCTCAAGAGCCTTACACGTACGGAGGTAGTGCGAATTACTGTCGGTGTTGGGAATCTGCAGGAGGTTGGAGGGGATCGCTCCAGCATTCCCGTTGCCAAAGCCATTCGAGATATCGTGGCCTGACGGGCGTCGTTTGGGTTTATAGAACTTGTCCGGGTCCTTCAGCAAAGTCTTCATGCGTTTCGAGTACGGCACGAGCACGTTTCGCACGTCGGCCTTGGGATGATCGGACTTCGAGAACCACCAGACCGTGTTTACCGAATCCTTCGCACGGATCTTTCTCTTGTTCACCCATTCAATGGGCGATGGGAGTTTGGCGGGATTGAACCAGAAAAACTCCTCTGCAAGACGATACCCGAGTTCGTCGCAGAATCTCAGAAGAACACGGTAGTTGTAAAGCGACCGAACCGGTCTGCCCCTTTGGTACGCTCCTCCGAGGTCGAGAACGAAGCTCCCGCTTTCTCTTAAGGCGGGAAACGCCGCTCGCCCAAACCCGAGAAGCCAATCCACGTATTCATGCTGCTCTTCATTGCCATATGATTTCTTCCGCAACAGGGCGAACGGTGGACTGGTTACGATCAAATCGACGGAGCACTCCGGGAGCAACGCAAGGACTTCCCGACTGTCTCCGTACGCCTGGATTCCCGATCGAGTTCTGTAGACCTGGTACTTTCTTGGGACCAAATCCTTTGCCATGACTACTCCTCGAACAACGCGCCCGTCGGTTTCAATTCCCAATGTCGTGCGATCCAGCTTTCAACAAACGACCACAGAAGGCTTATCGCGTAGTGCAACTCCGGTTTCGACTGCTGCAACTGCGAGATGCTACTGCTGAACTGCTCTCGTGGAAGGTGTCCCACCAGCCAGACGGCCCACTGCTTGGGCGAATCGGAATCAAGCTCCGTAACGAGTTCCTTAACGATGTCCTTCGGCAGTGAGCCGCACCTGCGAATTGCCTCAGCACACCCAGCCATGACGTCTGCGTCGCGACTCCTGAGCCCGGCCAGGAGTGCGGGAAACGCTTCCCCGCCAATCGACACCAGACCGTCAAGAGCGTCCTCACGCAACGACACGTCGATGTCGTGGAATGCTGATACGAGCCTCGTGCTTGCCGCATTCGATCCAATCTGGCTCAATGACCACGCAGCAGCGCTACGCAGGAAGAAGGGACGATCTTCATCGTCGAGAAGTCCTCCAAGCAACTCCAGCGCGTCGGAACTCGCAGCCTCCCCCAGGGCAATGACGGCTTCCAGTTGCACTTGAGGATCGCCACTGTTCAAGTACGGCGCGAATAGTCGCACTGCTGACTGACCACATACAGAGGTGAGGTAGGAGAGCCCCTCAAGGCGCACATATACGTCTTCCTCACTGTCGGAGACAAGGGCTGACACCTCCGTCCCATATTGGCTCTTGCTGAGGAGTCTGGCCAACTTCACGCCGGCGAATCGCTGCGTGCGTTCACGTGAGGACAGAAGACTGCCGATGTGATGGGGCGGCAGATGCTGCGAGCATGCGAGTTCGTGCTCCGGAATGGGCGGGACGGTCGATGCAATCAGCCGGTTCTCTTCGACGCATTGACCGGTCGAGACCACTACCGCTTGCTCTGGCCTGATGGTCCAGGTGTAGAGATGATTGTCGGATGAGCGCCTGATTGCCACCTTTCGCTTCCCGGGATCGCACCGTTCCACTTCTCCGACTCGAGTGGAAAAAGTGGCGTCCCAGCCAATGAAGTTCTCCGATCCTTCCTCCACGCCCTTCGTTCGGCTGCGAGCGTGAAGCCGTGATCTGAAAGCCCTGACCGTGACATAGTTCACGTATCCCTTGGTCTGCCAGCGGACCCGCTGCTTCTGCCGCCAGTACGACACCGTCGCATCGAGTACACCGACACTCCAATCGGATTCTTCGACCGCTTCACAGACTGGAAAGGCTATCCAGTCACCGTCAACCATTCCGTAATCCCAAGCCCGTTCGGCGTCCGTGGGACTGTGGGACATCGACAGACTCGGACTCGTCTTGGCCCGACTCTCGACACGGACTCCGCATCGAAGGCAAATCAGATCGGGTATCCGTACGCGCTTACGTTTGACGTCCTTCCAGAGTTTCGAATCCGTGGACCCTCGTTCAAGCTCCACGAACTGGTGTCCGTGCTTCGACAGATCGTCCCGAACCCCTCTCGCGCCTACGGCGCCAATGACAATCTTGCGGAAGAAACTTGCGTCCGGTTTGAAGGAGAGTCTTGCCATTGTCGCCACCTCTGGGGCATCCTTTCCCCCTCGTAGTAATGCGGCGAGAAGAAGTTGCGCCGTGTCTTTCTCCCACCCCGAGGTGCCGAAGCCCTGGAGCTTGAGGTATTATGACGTTTCAGTCCAAATGAGGGAACCATGCGAATCATCCTGGCCGGTCCTCGGGGGTTCTGTGCCGGCGTCAACATGGCGATCGAGAGCCTGGAGCGGGCGATTCGGGCGTTCGGCACGCCGATCTACGTCTACCACGAGATTGTCCACAACCGCTCGGTGGTCGACGATTTCCGCCGCCGGGGCGTCGTGTTCGTGGATGACTTGGCCGAGGTGCCGGAGGGGAGCTATCTGCTTTACTCGGCGCACGGCGTCTCGCCGGCGATCCGCCGCCAGGCCGAGGCCCGCCGGCTGGTGACCGTCGACGCAACCTGCCCCCTGGTGACCAAGGTGCACCGCGAGGCGATCCGTCTTGCCCAACAGGGCTACACGATCGTGCTCATCGGCCACCAGGGGCACGATGAGGTGGTGGGCACGATGGGCGAAGCGCCCGAGTCGATCCTCCTCGTCGGCAAGGTGGAGGACGTCGACCGGCTGGAGGTCCCCCACCCCGACAAGCTGGCCTACCTGACCCAGACCACGCTCTCGGTCGACGATGCCTCGCGGATCATCGCCCGGCTTAGGGAGCGATTCCCCAAGATCGTCGGCCCGGCAAGAGATGACATCTGCTACGCCACGCAGAACCGGCAGGTGGCGGTCCGGCAGCTCGCCCAGGAGGTGGATTTCGTGTTGGTCGTCGGCAGCCAGAACAGCTCCAATAGCCGGCGATTGACCGAGCTGGCCCGGGCGGGCGGGGTGCCGGCCCAGCTCATCGACGGCGCGTCGGACGTCGACCCGGCGTGGTTCCGCGGCGACGAGACCGTGCTGATCACCGCCGGCGCCAGTGCCCCGGAGACGCTGGTACAGGATTGCGTCGGTTATCTCGAGCGTCGGTTCGGGGCCACCGTCGAGTCCCGTTCGCTTCGCGAGGAGAAGGTCCGTTTCCAACTTCCGAAACCGCTGCGCGCCCGGAAGACCGATCTTGATGTAAGCTGAATAATGGGGGACGATGTGCCCTTGCCGGGTGCCAAAGCCTCAAACGGCCGCGGACCGGCCACTCGCCACTTGCCACTCGCCACTTCCCACTGACCACCATGACCATCAGCGACCTGGAATTCTATCTCGTCGAGATCGCCTTGGACGGGCAGGAGACCCCGTTGCGGTCCTTGGTGGCTCGCCTGGCGACCGCTTCGGGGTTCGAGGGCTGGGGGGAAGCGCAATTGCGTTGGCGGAGTGCGGAGCTGGCCCCGCGCCGCAACGTGCTCCTGCCGATCCTGGCCGGGCGGAGCGTGTTCGACGTCGAAGAGTTGCTCGAGCTGGAAGCCCTCAAACCGGCTCCGCTCCGTTCTGCCCTGGAGATGGCCTCCTGGGACCTGGTCGCCCGCACGGTGGGACAGCCGTTGTGTCACTTGCTCGGCGGCGTGTACCGCCGGCGGATTCCCGTCTCGGTGCGGCTGGCTGGTCGCCCCGGGCGCTCGCTGGCCCCCCTGGCTCGCGAGATGGCCGAGCAAGGGTTCCACTCGCAGATCGTCGGCTCCTCGGGCAAGCCGGACCGGGACCTGGAGACCCTGGCGGCCATTCGGGAAGCGACGGGCGACCGGATCGAGCTGCGGTTCGACGCGGGGGCCTGCTACGACCTGCTCGTGGCTCGGGAGCTCTGCGCGAAGCTGGAAGACGACGCGCCGCAATTCGTGGTCGATCCCTTGCGCTCGAAGGAGCTGGACGAGATCGCCTCGCTGCGACGGCAGACGAGCGTCCCGCTGGGCGTATGGCGGTCGATCCACAAACCGGCCGACGTCCTGGCCCTGGTCCGCTGCGGGGCAGCGCCGTACGTGTTGGTCGATCTGGGGTTGGTCGGGGGCATCGCCCCGGCACGGCAGTGCGCGGCGATCGCCCGGGCCGCCGGGCTGTCGGCCTCGATCTTGGCCGGGCCCTCGGTGGGCATCAGCGCCGCGGCCATGCTGCAACTGGCCGCCTCCACCCCGGCTTTCTCGAGCTGCAACGAGTGCGCCTACCACCAGCTCCGGGACGACGTGCTCACCCGGCCCCTGGAAATCCTCGACGGCATGATCACCGTCCCCCAGGCCCCCGGGCTTGGCGTCGAGGTCGACCGGACGCAGGTGGAGCGGTATCAGGTGAGCTAGGGGGGTTGAGTGTTAAGAGTTGAGGGTTTAGGGTTAAGAGCTGAGGGGTGAGTGATGGATTGCGGGCGGCTGATCTGCGCGGGGGATCGGGAAAGCACAACGCGATCAGCCTTCGGCACGTCGTCCTGAGCACGGCGAACGATGTCGGCCGCATCCCTTTCACTGGTTCCCAAGCTCCGGCTTGGGAACCGCAAACCGCGAAGTTCCGCTTCGGCCCTGGGGTAGCGGCAGGTTGCAAGTGCGAGTGCGTTCCCAAGCTGGAGCTTGGGAACGAGCGTAAATTATTCTTCGGCGGCCGCTCAACCCTCAACCCTCAACCCTCAACCCTCAACCCTCATCCCTCATCCTTCAACCCTCATCCTTCAACCCTCATCCCTCAACCCTCATCCCTCAACCCTCATCCCTCAACCCTCATCCCTCAACCCTCAACCCTCATCCCTCAACCCTCATCCCTCATCCCTCAACCCTCAACCCTCAACCCTCAACCCTC